>CALMEG010000037.1 GCA_937863185.1 uncultured Paracoccaceae bacterium
GGCATGTCGGGCATGGGCGGCATGGCCGGGATGGGCGGCATGTCGGGCATGGGCGGCATGGCCGGGATGGGCGGCATGTCGGGCATGGGTGGCATGAGCGGCATGTCGGGTATGGCCGGGATGTCTGGCAATGCCTCGGGCTGGACCTGCACCCAATACACCTTCACCGGTCAGTCCGGGATGGGCGGCATGTCGGGGATGGGCGGCATGTCCGGGATGGGTGGCATGAGCGGCATGGGTGGCATGTCGGGCATGGGCGGCACCTGGACGCCTCCGTCGAACTGATCCGTTGACCAGCCGGGGGCGGCGGCCTGCCGCCCCCGGTCTCCCCTTCTGAAGAGAACATCAAGATGAACACCACGCGCGCCGCCATCCTTATCGTCATTGCTGCCGCAGTCGGCTTCGGCATTTTCCAGTTTCTCGGCGGCACCGGAGGCGGCACCGGGCCCGCGGATGGGACCGGGGATCCGGCCCCGCAGACCGATACGCAATCCGGCATGTCGGGCATGAGCGGCATGGAAGGAATGGGCGGCATGCAAGGCATGGACGGCATGTCCGGCATGCAGGGCGCCGCCGGGCCTGCCTGCATCCGCTACGACCTGATCGACGGGGCCTGGACCTGCACGGCCAGCGATTCCGGGAACTGAGGCCTCAGCCCGGCGGGCGCGGGCAGGACCCGCCCCGCCGCCGCCAGCCAGGAGCAAGCAATGAAGACGACGGAACGATTGATCGGCGCCCTTGCAGGATTGGGCTTCGCCCTCCTGGCCTTCTACGCCATCTTCGTGGTCGGCGCGCTGATCTACAAGGGCACCGGCCCCGCGCCGGCGGCCTTCATCGCCCCGGCCGAGCCCGCGGCGACCGCGGCGGCCGATACCGCCGATGCCGGGGCCGACCCCGCGGCAGAGCCGGCCGCTGTCCCCGAAGGGCAGGGCGGCGTCGATCTGGCGGCGGGGGAAAAGACCTTCAAGCAATGCAAGGCCTGCCACACCATCGCCGAGGGCGGGAAGAACGGCACCGGGCCGAACCTCTGGGGCGTTCACGGCCGGGGCGTCGCCACCGCCGAGGGTTTCGCCTATTCCGATGCGCTGAAGGCGCTGGCGGGGCAGGTCTGGGATCAGGCCACGCTGGATGCCTTCCTCGAAAACCCCAAGGTCTATGCCAAGGGCACCAAGATGGCCTTTGCCGGGGTGAAGAAGGCCGGCGACCGCGCAAACCTGATCGCCTGGCTGGCCACGCAATCCGGCACGCCGGTCGTGCTGGCCGGTGCGGCGCCCGCGGCGGATGCCCCGGCAGCCGGGGAGCCCCCGGCCGGGCCCTATGCCGACCTTGCCGACGACGCCGTGGTCACGCTGGACCCCGTGGCCTACCCCGAGGGCGTGACCTACAGGGATGTGCCGCCGCTGACCGAGGCCGAACTGGCCGCGCTGGAGGCAAGGGTGACGGAACTGGAAGCCGCCATTCCGGCGATGGACTACCAGACCGCGCGCTATCATCCGATGCACTTCTCGCCGGCGATCGAAACCGCCTCAAGCGCGGAATGCCTGGCCTGCCACAAGGAAATCGTCGCCCATCCGCTGCGCGAGGAAAGCCCGGCAGGGGTGAAGGCCGCCGACAGCCTGGCCTGGTATCAGACGCTGGACACCTATTCCGGCCCGCAGGCGGATTTCCACTGGCGCCATCTGGAAAGCGACTTCGCCAAACAGGTGATGAAGCTTGAATGCACCTTCTGCCACAAGGGCAACGACCCGCGCGAGGAAAGCCCCGACATGCTGCCCAGCCGTGCCGCCTTCAGCGCCGGGGCCACGCCCGAGTTCACGCTGCGCAAGATGGTGAACCCGTCCGAGACCTGCCTCCTGTGCCATGGCGCGATGCCCGATCCGGTGAACATCATGGGCCTTTCCGGCCCCTGGCCCGAGGCGCGGGTCGACATGGAATATGCCGAGGCCCCGAACGGCTGCCTGTCGTGCCATGCCGAGACCTTCCGCACCAACCGCCATCAGGTGAACTACCTGAACGCGGCGACGATCGAGGATCTGGCGCGGAACGGCACCTCGGACACCTGCTACGGCTGCCACGGCGGCCGGGCCTGGTATCGCATCAGCTATCCCTATGCCCGCACGCCCTGGCCGGGGATGGACCTTGAAACCGTGCCGGACTGGGCCGCAGGCCGCCCGGCCGCGCCGAAACCCGAACACCGGATCGCACAGTAGCGAAGGACCTATGACCATGACCAAGACCTTCGACCTGTCCCGCCTTGCAGCCCTGCTGACGCCGACGCGCCGCGCCTTCCTGCAAGGCGCCGCCGCCACCGCCGCCACCGCGCTGGTCGGCGGCAAGGCGACCCCGGCGCGCGCCTTCGCCTACGAGCCCTATCCGAAGGATGACGAGCTGACGACCGTCGTCACCTCCTGCGCGCACAACTGCGGCAGCCGCCACATGCTGGTCGCGCACAAGAAGGGCGACGTGATCGTGCGGTTGTCCACCGACAACGGCAGCTACCAGGGCGATGCCTACGGCACCGACACCGAGGAGAAGCCGCAACTGCGCGCCTGCCTGCGCGGCCGCAGCTACCGTGCCCGGCTCTATTCCCCCGAGCGGCTTCTTTACCCGATGAAGCGGGTGGGCAAGCGTGGCGAGGCCAAGTTCAAGCGCATCTCCTGGGACCAGGCGCTGACCGAGATCGCCGAGCGGATGGTGCATCTGAAGACCACCTACGGCCCGACCGCGCTTCTGGATCAGAGCTATGCCGGCGCCTCCTATGGCGTCCTGCACAAGTCCGACCAGATCGAGGGGCTGCTGGGCCGGTTCCTCGGCATGTTCGGCTGCCGCACCAACAGCTGGTCGGTGCCCAGCTACCAGGGCACCACCTCGTCCAGCCGCTGGACCTTCGGCACCATCGAGGACGGCAACGAGGACGACGCCTTCGCCCATTCGAAGCTGATCATCATGTGGGGCTGGAACCCGGCCTATACCTTCCACGGCGGCAACACGTTCTATTACATGCGGATGGCCAAGCAGCGCGGCTGCAAGTTCGTGTTGATCGACCCGCAATATACCGATTCAGCTTCGGCCTATGATGCCTGGTGGATCCCGATCCGCCCCAACACCGATGCGGCGATGATGGCCGGGATGGCATACCACATCTTTGCCAGCAACCGGCACAATCAGGACTTCATCAACCGCTTCGTGCAGGGCATGGACCCCGGCACCATGCCCGACTGGGCCAAGGGGCAGGAAAGCTTCCGCGACTATATCGAGGGCAAGTCGGACGGCATCCCGAAGACGCCGGAATGGGCGGCGGAAATCTGCGGCGTGCCGGCCGAGAACATCGTCAAGCTGGCCGAGATGTATGCCGATACGAAACCGGCTGCGCTGAAGGCCAGTTGGGCGCCCGGCCGCGCCGCCTATGGCGAGCAATACAATCGCATGGCCGCCGCCCTTCAGGCGATGACCGGCAATATTGGCGTCCTCGGCGGCTGCGCCGAGGGCGTGGGGAAGGGCTGGCACCCCGAGGCCATCGCCTATCCCTACGACGAGAACGCCAACATCTGGTTCGCCTCGATCAAGTCTGACCGCTGGGCGCATATCGTGCTGAACTACCCCGATGTGAAGCGCGAGGAGGCGGGGCTCTGGCCGCGGATGGATGCCCTTGACGGGGTGATCCCCAACATCCGCGGTATCTTCTGGCAGGGCTCGGACTGGTTCAACCAGCTGACCAATATCAACAAGGAGATCGAGGCGATCCGCAGGCTGGACAGCTACGGCGAGGGCGAAAGCCTGCTGGTCTGCATGGACGCGACGATCACGCCCACCGGGATCTGGGCCGACTACCTTCTGCCCATCGCCACGCATTTCGAACGGCATGACGTGGCGCTGCCCTGGTACAAGGGCCATTACTACATCCATCGCCCCAAGGTGATCGAACCCATGGGGGAATCGAAGACCGACATCCAGGTCTTCACCGAGCTGGCGTATCGGCTGGGCTTTGGCCCCGGCTACAACCCCAAGGCCGACCGCAGCTATTTCGACAACCCGGATGCGGTGGACGAAGCCTATCTGGTGGACTGGTGGCACAAGGTCCAGAGCCACCAGGGCGTGACGTGGAGCTGGGAAGAATTCAAGACCCGTGGCGTTTACAAGTTCATCCTTCCCCGGCCCCACGTCGCGTTCCAGGACCAGATCGAGATGGGGATCCCGTTCGAGACCCCCTCGGGGCGGATCGAGATCTTCTCGACCACGCTGGCGCAGGTGACTGACTGGACGCGGACGCAATGGGGCTATCCGATCCCGGCGATCCCGAAATGGATCGAGCCATGGGAAGGCCGGGGCGATCCGAAGGCTGCGGAATATCCGTTCCAGATGATCACGCCGCACCCGCGCTGGCGGACCCATTCGATCTTCAACAACATCCCCTGGCTGCGCGAGACCTTCAGCCAGGAGACGACGATCAACGCCTCGGACGCCAAGCGGCTGGGCATCCAGACCGGCGACACGGTCGAGGTCTGGAACGCCCGCGGCCGGGTGGTGACGCCGGTCTATGTGACCGAACGCTGCATGCCGGGCGTCGTGGTCTTGCACGAGGGCGCGTGGATGGACATCGACGAGAACGGCGTGGACCGCTCGGGCAACCCGGACTTCCTGACCGACGACAACCCCAGTCCCGCGGGCGCCTTCGCCTACAACACCATCCTCGTGAACCTGAAGAAGACCGACCTGCATCACCGGCCCGGCTGGGACCAGCTGGCCACGGCGCGCAGCCACGTGTTCCGGCGCGACAACTGAGGGGGGGCGAGCCATGGGAAAGACTAGCCTCGACAAGGGCAAGATCAAGGCCAGCGTGCTGAAGAAGAAGCACGAGGTCTATGTGCCGGTGGTGCCCGACCAGCAGTTCGGCTTCATCCACAACAACGTGGACTGCATCGGCTGCCGCGCCTGCGAGATCGCCTGCAAGGACAAGAACGGCCTGCCCGAAGGACCGCGCTTCCGCCGGGTGCAATATATCGAGGGCGGGACCTATCCCGAGGTCTTCGCCTTCAAGGTCAACATGTCGTGCAACCATTGCGCGGAACCGGCCTGCCTGCCGGTCTGCCCGACGGGGGCGATCTTCAAGCGCAAGGACAACGGGGTGGTGGACATCGACTCCACGCTCTGCATCGGATGCCGCAAATGCGAGGCGGCCTGTCCCTTCGGCGCGCCGCAGTTCAACGTGGAACTGAACATCGTCCAGAAATGCAACATGTGCATCGACGAGCTGGAAGCGGGCCGCAAGCCCTATTGCGTCTCGGCCTGCATGATGCGGGTCCTCGACATCGGCCCGATCGACCAGATCGACGCCGGCAGCTACGAGACCAAGGCCATCGGCCCGAACGACCAGACCGTGCGGCAGGTAAAATCCATGGCCGACCCGGAGCTGACCAACCCCTCGATCCGCTTCGTGCCGCATTCCAAGGGGAGGGTGGACAATGACTGACGACATGACCTTCCGCGCCGGGGATGCCGGCAGCTTCACGCTTTGGGCCGAGGTGCTGGGCCCGGTCATCCGCATGCACGACCGCGAGGCCGACAGCGCGCTGGTCGAGGGGCTGTGGGCGGCAGACTTCCCCGCCATTGCCGCCGCCCTGCTGGAGGGGCGCGACGAGGCGGGGGTGGTCGAGGGCTTCTCGCGCGTGCTGGCCGGGATGCCGCGGCCGGTGCCGGCGGCGATCCTCGACGAGATGGCGGCCGATTTCGCCGATGCCTACCTGACCCATGGCTTCCGCGCCGCGCCCACCGGCTCGGTCTGGATGACCGAGGACCATCTGGAACGCCAGCAGCCGATGTTCGCGGTGCGCGACTGGTATGCCCATTACGGCCTGACGGTGCCGGACTGGCGGCTGCGGTCGGACGACCACATCGTCCACGAGATGCAGTTCGTCGCCCATCTCCTTGCGCTCGGCACCCCCGATGCGCTGGCCGATGCCGCGGTCTTCATGGACGGGCATCTGATGCCCTGGCTGCCCGACTGGTGCCTGAAGGTCGCGGCCCACGCCCGCCACCCTTTCCTTGCGGGCGCAGCACTCATGACGCTGGCGCTGCTGACCGCGCTGCGCGAGGATCTGGCCGCGGCGACGGGACGCGCGCCGGATGTCGCACCTCATGCCTGGACGGTGCAGGCCGGGCGGGCCGAGCGTCAGGCCGAGGCCGACGAGGAGCGGCCCTTCGTTCCCGGACTGTCGGCAAGTTGGTAGCGGCGCTGCCGTCCATCGACGGCGAAGCCTGCCTGCACGGCCTTCTGGCGCAGGCAAGGTGTTCGGCCTGCGCCGACGCCTGCCCGCAGGATGCGCTGCAGATGACCGCCGAGGGGCTGGTCCTCGACCCCGCGGCCTGCACCGGCTGCGGCGCCTGCGTGGCGGCCTGCCCGCAGCGGGCAGTCGCGCTGGACGGGCAGGGCGGGATCCGGCCCGAGCCGTCGGCGGGCGGGCCCGAGGCGGCGCTGGTCTGTCCGCGCCGCGGCCCGGGGCAGGGGCCGTGCCTTCAGGAGCTGGGGCTGGAGGCGCTGGCGCGGCTGTGGCTGCAAGGGGTGCGGCGGATCGCGGTGCTGACCGCCGACTGCGCCGCCTGTCCCGATGGGGCGGGCCTGCCGGTCGCGGCCCGAGTGGCGGCGCTGAACGCCTTGCTGGAAGACCGCGGCCTGCAACCCCTGCGGATCGGGCCGGTTGCCAGCGTCCCGCGCAGGATGCCCCGGCTGACCGCCGAGCCCGCGCCGCGCCGCGGGCGGCGGCTCTTCCTTGGCCTCGGCGGCGTCATCACCGATACCGGCATCCCCGCGCTGGCGCGGCTGCAATCACTGCCCGGCCCGCCCGGTGCCCGCCACGCCTTTGCCCCACGCATCGACCCAGCCCGCTGCACCGGCTGCGACGCCTGTCTGCGCATCTGCCCCACCGGGGCCTTGAGCCTGATCAAGGACGACGACGGCGGATTGTCGTATGGGGCGGACCCTTCGGGATGCACGGGTTGCGGAATGTGTGAGGACGTATGCGGGGCAGGGGCAATGACGATCGAACGCCTCGCCTCCGCGGTTCCGGGCCCGGCGCTGGTCTCTTTCCGCTGCCGCGGCTGCGGGGTCGAGGTGCATGTGCCCTCGGGCGGCCCCCGGGAAGGCGGCGGCCTCTGCCCGGTCTGCGCCCGGACCGGCCATCACCGGCGCCTCTTCCAGGTGCTGCCGTGACCCGGGGCCTGACCCGGCGGCTGCGCGACTGGGCCGGTGCGCGCCTGCAACGGCGCATGGTGCTGGCGCTGGCGGCGGTCCTTTTCGTGCTGTCGGCGGTGGTCCTGGGTGTCGTCTCGGGGCTCTACCGCGCGCGCCTTGCCGCCGAGATGGAACGTGCCTCGCTGCAGGTCAGTGGCTTGCTGCATTCGGCCCTGGAAAACGCCATGCTGAAGCGCGATCTTCTGGGGCTTGAGGCCATCGTCGCCGATCTGGGCAAGGACCCAGACATCCGCGCCGTCCGCATCCTGAACCCGCATTTCGAGGTGCGCTTCGCCTCGGACCCCGCATTGGTGGGCGCGGTGCTGGACAGCCCGCCGGTCCGGCGCGCGCTGGACACCCGCGGCCCGCTGACCGACCTGACCGGCGCGGGCCCCGATGTGGTGCGGGCGATCCGGCCGGTGCCGAACCAGCCGCAATGCCGGGGCTGCCATGGCGACATGGCGAAAAAGCCGGTCAACGGGCTGCTGGTGGTGGATTATGCCGCCGCGGGGCTTGAGGCCGAGACCCGGCGCAGCATGGGCTTGCTGATGCTGGCGGGCCTTGCGGTGATCGGCAGCAGCCTTCTGGCCAGCTGGCTGGTGCTGCGCCGCACCGTCCTTGCGCCCCTTGCGCGGTTGGCGGCGGGGACCGAGGCGCTGGCGGGCGGCAGGCTGGACCATCGCCTTGCGGCGCAGGGCGGGGACGAATTCGCCGGGCTGGCGCGCGGCTTCAACCGGATGGCGGAACGGTTGCAGGGCGCGATGGCCGCGGCCGAATCCGCCCGCGCCACCGTGCAGGCGGTGATCGACGCCATCCCCGATGCGATCCGCGTCATCGGGCCGGACCACCGCATCCTTCTTGCCAATGCCGCCTATGCCGCCCATGTCGGCCAGCCGCCCGGGGAAGTCATCGGCCGGCCCTGCTACCGTTCCAGCCACGGCCGGGACGAACCCTGCGCCGAGACGCTGGTGATGTGCCCGCTGGCCGAGGGCCGCGCCGGGCGCCTGCCCCTGACCTGCCGCCAGTCCCACTGCCGGGGCGGGGCCGAGGTCCATGTCGAGATCGCCGCCGCCCCGGTGACGCTGCATATCGACGGCCGCGACCAGCCCTGCGTGGTCGAGGCGATCCGCGATCTGGACCAGCAGGCCCGGCTCAGCCAGGAGCAGCGGCTTTCGGAACTGGGCCTTCTGGCCGCGGGGCTGGCGCATGAGATCTACAACCCGATGTCCTCGATCCGACTGGCCCTGGACGCGGCGCGCGAGGGCCTTGCCGAGGGCCGGATGGAGGAAACCGCGGATCGGCTGAAGGTGATCGGCGAAGAGGTCGGGCGCACGCTTCGCATCACCGACAGCCTGCTGTCGCTGTGCCTGCCCCCGTCAGACGAGGCGGTGCTGGTCGAGATCGACCGCGTGGTGCCCGAGGCGCTGGCGCTCTTGGGCTTCCTTGCACAGCAGGACGGCTGCCGGATCGAGGCCGACATCGCCCCCGGCCTGCGCCTTCTCGGATCGGAAAGCGATCTGCGGATGGCGGTGACGAACCTTGCCCTGAATGCGGTCCACGCCATGCCCGCGGGCGGGCTGGTGCGGGTGACCGGGCGGCGGGCGGGGGGCGAAATCGTGCTGTCGGTCAGCGATCAGGGGATCGGTATCGCGCCCGACCATCTGCGCCAGATCTTCCTGCCGTTCTGGACCCGCCGCGCCGACGGCACGCCGGGCCGCGGCCTTGGCCTTTCGATCGTCCATGCCATCGTCACCCGCTGGAAGGGCCGGATCGAGGTGCAAAGCACGCTCGGGCAGGGCAGCAGCTTCATCCTCAGCCTGCCCGACCCCGATGCCCCGCCAATCCCCGAGGACCCGCGATGACCCCCACCTCTTCCCGCCGCATCCTGGTGATCGAGGATGACGCGACGCTGAACCGCCTGCTGGTCGAACAGATCGGCCGGCTGGGCCATGAGGCGACGGGCGCCGAGACGCGGGCGGCGGCGCTGAAGGTCCTGTCGCAGCAGCGGGTCGACCTTGCCATCCTGGACCTGCGGCTGCCGGATGCCGACGGGCTGGCCTTCCTGCCCGAGCTGCGCGAATACTGCCCGGCCATCGTGCTGACGGCGCAGGGGTCGATCGACCGGGCGGTGCAGGCGGTGCGGGCGGGTGCTGCGGATTTTCTGGTGAAGCCGGCCAGCGGGCAGGGGCTGGAGCTGGCGATCAACCGGGTTCTCGGCACCGCCGACCTGCAACGCGACCTTGCCTTCTGGCAGGGGCAGGCGCGGCTCGGGCAGCGGCGGCCGCTTCTGGGCACTTCGCCCGAGATGATGGAGGTGCGGCGGCTGATCTCGCTTTTTGCGGGCGCAGAAAGCCCGGTCCTGATCTTGGGTGAGGACGGGTCGGGCAAGGAAAGCTGCGCGCTTGAGCTGCACGCCCAGTCGCCGCGCGCCAACGGGCGCTTCGTCGCGGTCGATTGCGCCGCCGGCCCGACCGCCGAAGAAATCCTGGGCGAGATGCGGCCGGGCCCCGACGGGCGCATCCGTCAGGTCGAGGGGCTGATCGGTGCGGCCGATACCGGCACGGTCTATCTGGGCGCCGTGGACCGGCTGCCGCGCGATCTGCAGAACCGGCTCTTGCGCGTGCTGGAATCCGGCAGTTTCCGCCCGGTCGGGTCGAACACCAGCCTGCCCTGCGCGGCGCGGCTGATCCTTGGCTCGGCGCTTTCGGTCGAGGATATCGCCGCCGATCCCGACCCGCTCAGCCCGCTTCTGTTGCGGATGCTTTCGTTCGTGATCCGGCTGCCGGCCCTGCGCGACCGCCCGGGCGACATCCGCGAAATGGCCGAGACGCTGCTTGCCAACCGCAATTTCCAGCGCAATACCCGCAAGACCTTTGGCCCGGCGGCGTTGCGCGCGCTGCAAGGCCACCGCTGGCCCGGCAACCTGCGCGAGCTGAGCAACGCGGTCGAGCGCGCCATCATCATGTCGGCTGGTGAAGAGCTTATCCTGCCCGACCATCTGGGCCTTGGCCCCGCGCCCGCCGCGAAGGGCGTTGTGGGCAAGTCCCGCAGCGGCGAGGTCGTGCTGCGGTTCGAGACCCCGCCCAGCCTTGACGACCTGCGCGCGGCCTACCTGCGCTTCCTTCTCGACCGGACCCGCGGAAACCGGCGCGAGATGGCCGGCATTCTGGGCATCAGCGAGCGCAACCTCTACCGCCTCCTGCCGCAGGTATCGGATGGCGAGGCAGAAGGATCCCCGCGGCCGGAGGGGTAGGGGGCGCTGTTCTTGTAGCCTCCTTGGCGAAGGCGCGTGCCTTCGCCATGCGATGAGGGTTCACCTTGTCCGGCCGGGTATCCCAAGCATCCGTCCTGCCCGGACATGCCGCGGTCACCCTCGCGAAAGCGGCGGGGCGGTGAGGTGCAGGCTGGCCGACACCACCTCGGCAAGGACCGAGACCGCAAGGCTTCGCGGATCGCGCGTCGAGGGGATCGAGCCGACGGGGGCATGGAGGCGCGCGATCTCTGCCTCATGCAGGCCGGCGTCGCGCAGCCGCATCGCGCGCGCCTCCTGCACCCGCCTGCTGCCCTGCGCCCCGACATAGAAGGCCGGGCCGCGCAGGGCCTGCGCAAGGATGTCCAGCTCTTTCTCGTGGTCGTGATAGAGGGTCACGATGGCGGTCCACGGATCGGCAAGGCAAAGCGCCCCATGCCCGCCGTTCGCCGCAAGCAGGTGGCGAAAGCCCGCCGCATGGAACAGCCGGGCAAGGGCCTGCGCCTCCAGCCCGTCGCCGAAGATCATCGCCTGCGGCTGCGGGACCAGCGTCAGGACGAATGTGCCCCCGGACCAGCCGGACGGCCCGGCCGGCGCCAGCCGCATCGTGCCATCGGGCGCGAAGGCAAGCCCGACGGCCGCGCGCCCCTGCAGGACAAAGGCCGCATCCGCGACCGCCGTCCTGTCGCGCAGCGGGAACAGGCATATGTCCAGCCCGCCGCCGCAGGGCAGCCTTATGTCGAAGAAGGGCGATCCGATCCCGTAGCGCAGGCGGAGGGGGCGCCCGGACCGCAGGGCGGTCTGCGCATGCAGGGCCAGATCGGCCTCGATGCAGCCGTTCGTCAGGCTGCCCGAGGCCGTGCCGTCCGGGAAAAGGCACATCAGCGTGCCGGGATTGCGATAGGAGGGGCCTTCGACGCCGGTGATGATCGCGATCACCGCCTCGCCCGTCCTGTCCAGCAGATCGGCAAGGGGATCGGGCACGATCCCCGTCCCGGGCTGGAACCCCTGCTCCTGCCCGCGGGCGGTCTCCCACGCCGCCCAGTCCGCGGGCGTGTCCAGATCGCGCAGCGCCCTTTCGCCGGGCAGGGGAACCCGGGTCACCCGGTCGGCATGGCGTGCAAGCAGCGGGGAGGCGCCGGTGTCGCCGGAAAGCTGGCCGATCCCGGCCACAAGGTCGGAGGGGAACAGCACGGGATGGCCCGGCCGGCCAAGTGAGGTGGCGCGCAGGATGGCCTGCGGCATGTCGCCGTGCCTGCGGCAGAGCCGGGCGAGGTCTTCCCCGGTCAGGTCGGGCATGTCGGCCGGGACGACCATCAGGGCGCCGCCCCGCGCCGCGCCTGCGCCCCGCCGCAGCGAGGCCGCCATGCCCTCGGCATGGTCGGCAACTTCCAGAAGCGTCACCTCCAGCCCGGCAAGCGCCGCCCGGCGGGCCCGGTTGCCTTCGGGCAGCGTGACGATCACCGGCCAGCCCGTCGCCAGCGCATTCAGCGCGATGCGCCGGATCTGCGCGATTCCGTCGATGCGGCGAAGCAGCTTGTCCTCGCCCAGCATCCGCCGCGCGCCGCCCGCGGCGGGGATCAGGACCGATCCCGCCGCCGTCAGGGCTGCGGGCAGGGCGGGCATCGATTCGCGTTCCCCTGATGTCACAGGACCATTCCCGTCTCCCTGCGCGGCCGCCTGGCGAAGGCAAGCCCCTGAATATCATGGGTTTGTTCCCGCCTTGCCTGTCCGCGCCCGGATTTCCCGTCGCCTGCCGGCGCGGCCCGCG
>CALMEG010000038.1 GCA_937863185.1 uncultured Paracoccaceae bacterium
GTCGCAATCGCCGAGGTCTATGCCGGGGGCGAAGACCGGAGGGAGGGGGCAGGCCGCGATGACCTTGTGGGGGGCCTGCGCGCGCATGGTCCCCGCCATGCCCGCGCGATCCTGTCCGAGGACGATCTGGCCCGACTGGTGCGTGAACAGACCCGTCCGGGCGACATGGTAGTCTGTCTCGGGGCGGGCACGATCTCGGCCTGGGCCAATGCCTTGCCCGAAAAGCTGGGGGCCTGAGCGGATGAACGCATACCCGAACCGGAGCCGCGCATGACCTATTCGCTGATCCTCGCCTGTATCTGGGGGCTGGCGGCGACGCTGGTCGCGCTTGGCCCGCGGCGGTTCCACTGGCCGGCGGCCTGGGCGCTGATCGCGGCAGGGGTGCCGATCCTTGGATGGGTGACGCTGCAAAACGGCCCCTGGGTGGGGCTTTTGGTTCGGGCGGGGGGCGTGTGGGTGTTGCGCTGGCCGGTGGTGTTCTTCCTGCGCCGCCTGCGGGCTGTCGAACCGGCGGAGTAATCCCGCCAAGCATTGGCAAGGGGGCGTGACGCCAGGGCAGGACCGGTCTGAAACTGGCCCCGGTCGCATCGGGCGGTTTCGGTGCTGCGCATCGCGGCGGCCTGCAAGCCATCCGCCGCCTGCCGGGCATATCCGTCCTTGCCCCCGTTCACGCGGGAGGCTAGGCAATCGGACATGGAGCGACTTTTTTCCCATCCCTTCACACCGCGCGGCGCGCTGACGCCCGACCGCCCGCTTGCCGATCTGACATGGCTGCGCGTGGGCGGGCCGGCGGACTGGCTGTTCCAGCCCGCGGACGAGGATGACCTTGCGGGCTTCCTGGCCGCGCTCGACCCGGCGGTGGCGGTGTTCCCGATGGGGGTGGGGTCGAACCTCATCGTGCGCGATGGCGGCATCCGCGCGGTGGTGATCCGGCTGGGGCGCGGCTTCAACGCGATCTCGGTCGAGGGCAACCGCGTGCATGCGGGGGCGGCGGCGCTGGATGCCCATGTCGCGCGGCGCGCGGCGCAGGGCGGGGTGGACCTGACCTTCCTGCGCACGATCCCCGGTGCGATCGGCGGCGCGCTGCGCATGAATGCGGGCTGCCACGGCACCTATGTGGCCGATCACCTGATCGAGGCGCGGGCGCTGACGCGGGCAGGTGAACGGGTGGTCCTGTCACCCGCGGATCTGCGCTTTGCCTATCGCCATTCCGAACTGCCCGAGGGCTGGGTGCTGACGGGCGCCACCTTCGAGGGGGCGCCGGGCGATCCCGACGCCCTCGAGGCGAAGATGGCCGATCAGCTCGCCCGCCGCGATGCCTCGCAGCCCACGAAAGAGCGCACGGCGGGCTCTACCTTCCGCAATCCGGCGGGCTATTCCTCGACCGGGCGGGCCGATGACGTGCATGACCTGAAGGCCTGGAAGGTGATCGAGATCGCCGGCATGCGCGGGGCCGTGCGCGGCGGTGCGCAGATGTCGCCCATGCATGCCAATTTCCTGATCAATACAGGTGGGGCGAGTGCTGCCGATCTGGAAGGTCTGGGCGAGGACGTGCGCAAAAAGGTTTTGCAGACGCAGGGAATTTCGCTAGAGTGGGAAATCATGCGCGTGGGCGAACCGGCAAGTGCCCGCGACGCGGAATAAAGATCAATAATCCACGGGATTAACCCGGGAAGAGGCGATTGTGGCGGGTGTGTCGAGCAGGACAACCCACCGTGTGGCGGTTCTGAAAGGTGGCCCCTCGGCTGAACGCGAGGTGTCGCTGTCCAGCGGGCACGAATGTGCCCGTGCGCTGCGGGTGGCGGGATTCGATGTGATCGAGGTCGATGCGGGCCCCGATCTGGCGGATCGTTTGTCCGAAATAAAACCGGATTGCGTGTTCAACGCCCTGCATGGCCGCTGGGGCGAGGATGGCTGTGTGCAGGGCCTCTTGGAGTGGCTGCGCATTCCCTACACGCATTCGGGCGTTCTGGCCTCGGCCCTGGCGATGGACAAGACGCGCGCGAAGACCGCGTTTCAGGCGGCGGGCCTGCCGGTCGTCAAAAGCCTTCTGGCCCCTAGGGCCGAGGTGATGGCGCGGCATGTCATGCCCGCGCCCTATGTCGTCAAGCCCAACAGCGAGGGCTCGTCCGTCGGGGTCTATATCGTGCTTGACGGGGCCAACAGCCCGCCGCAACTGGCCGACACCATGCCCGATGTGGTGATGGTGGAAAGCTATGTGCGCGGGCGCGAGCTGACCTGCACGGTGCTGGGGGATCACGCGCTTTGCGTGACCGAGATCCAGACCACCGGCTGGTATGATTACGACGCGAAATACAGCCCCGGCGGGTCGCGCCATGTGCTGCCCGCCGCACTTCCCGGCGAGGTCTCGGCGGCCTGCCTCGATTATGCGTTGCGCGCGCATCGCGCGCTTGGCTGTCGCGGCATGTCGCGCACGGATTTCCGTTGGGACGAGGCGCGCGGCCTCGACGGGCTGTTCCTGCTTGAGACGAACACCCAGCCGGGCATG
This sequence comes from uncultured Paracoccaceae bacterium, assembly GCA_937863185.1. Lineage (GTDB taxonomy): Bacteria > Pseudomonadota > Alphaproteobacteria > Rhodobacterales > Rhodobacteraceae > CALMEG01. The sequence goes on from CALMEG010000038.1 coordinate 2,510, forward strand.
ACGCCGACCTCGCTCTCGCCCGAGCAAGCCGCGCATAGGGGCACGAGCTTCCCGGAGCTGTGCCGCGGGCGGGGGGAGGATCCCTCACGCGCCCCCCGCCCCCCGCCATGACGCGGCGCGAGCCGCCGTTGCGCGCGCCGGTCCCGGCCGCGGCGCCGCTGCGCGATCCGGCGCCTTCGCGGACGCGCTACCGGATGCAGCGGTTGTGGCTGACGCCGGCCTTCCGGTCGCTGACGCGGATCGGGGTGCCGGTCTTCGTGGTGGTGCTGGGCCTTGGCCTGTGGCTGGGCGACGAGGGGCGGCGGGCCGATCTGGCGGGAAAGTATCAGGATCTGAAGGTGGCCCTTCAGAACCGCCCCGAATTCATGGTCGGCCTGATGAAGATCGAGGGCGCCAACCCCGAGCTGGACAGCGCCATCCGTGCGATGCTTCCCGTCAGGCTGCCCGCGTCGTCCTTCACGATTGACCTGGATGAGTTCCGCGCCACGATCCGCAAGCTGGATGCGGTGGCGGATGTGAAGCTGGTGATCCGCTCGGGCGGCGTGCTGGAAGCCAGCGTGACCGAGCGGGTGCCCGCGATCCTGTGGCGCACGCCGCAGGGGGTGGAGATGCTGGACGAGGGCGGCCACCGCGTGGCCACGCTGATCGACCGCGCCGCGCGGCCCGACCTGCCGCTGATCGCCGGCAGCGGCGCCGACCGTGCCGTGCCCGAGGCGCTTGAGGTTCTGGCCGCCGCCGCGCCGATCCTGAAGCGCGCGCGCGGCCTTGTGCGCGTGGGCGAGCGGCGTTGGGATCTGGTGCTGGACCGTGATCAGCGCATCATGCTGCCCGAACAGGATCCGGTGCGCGCGGTCGACCGCGTGCTGGCGCTCGATGCGGCCGAGGACATTCTCGCGCGGGATTTCACCCATCTCGACATGCGTAACGAACACCGTCCGACGATCCGGCTTTCGGCCGGGGCGCTCGATGAATTTCGCCGGATCACCGGGCAAGTGACGAAAGTGAAGGCTGGGCCATGACCGATCTTTATCAATCCCAACGTGCGATGCGGAACATGCGCAAGGCGGCGATGCAGCGCGGCGTGATCGCCATTCTGGATGTCGGCACCTCGAAGATCGCGTGCCTGGTCCTGCGCTTCGACGGCCCCGAGGAATTCCGCGAAACCGACGGCATGGGGCCGCTGGCGGGGCAGTCGGCCTTTCGCGTGATCGGCGCGGCGACGACCCGGTCGCGCGGCGTGAAATTCGGCGAGATCGACGCCATGGCCGAGACCGAGCGCGCGATCCGCACCGCCGTTCAGGCCGCGCAGAAGATGGCCAATACCCGTGTCGACCATGTCATCGCCTGTTTTTCGGGCGCGGGGCCGCGCAGCTACGGCCTTGCGGGCGAGGTCGAGGTGGCGGGCGGCCAGGTCGACGAGCAGGACGTGGCGCGCGTTCTGGCGGCGTGCGATCTGCCCGATATCGGGCACGGGCGCGAGGTGCTGCACGCGCAGCCGGTGAACTTCTCGCTTGATCATCGCACGGGGCTGGGCGATCCGCGCGGCCATGTGGGCAACCGCGTCGCGGTGGACATGCACCTGCTGACGATCAATGCCGATGCGGTGCAGAACCTGATCTACTGCATCCGGCGCTGCGATCTGGAACTGGCCGGGATCGCCTCGTCGGCCTATGTCTCGGGGATCTCGAGCCTTGTCGAGGACGAGCAGGAGCTGGGCGCGGCCTGCATCGACATGGGCGGCGGCGCCACGGGCGTGTCGATCTTCATCAAGAAGCACATGATCTTTGCCGATGCCGTGCGCCTTGGCGGCGAGCATGTGACGCATGACATCGCCGCGGGCCTGCAAGTGCCCATGACGCTGGCCGAGCGGATCAAGACCATGCATGGCGGCGTGCACGCCACCGGCATGGACGACCGCGAAAGGATCGAGCTTGCGGGCAATTCCGGCGATTGGGAAAAGGACCGCAAGTCCATCAGCCGGGCCGAGCTGATCGGCATCATGCGCCCGCGCGTCGAGGAAATCCTCGAAGAGGTGCGCGCGATCCTTGACGCCGCAGGCTTCGAGCATCTGCCAAGCCAACAGATCGTCCTGACAGGTGGCGCAAGCCAGATCCCCGGCCTTGACGGGCTGGCGGCGCGCATCCTGGGCCACAATGTGCGCCTTGGCCGGCCGCTGCGGGTGCAGGGCCTGCCGCAGGCCGCGACGGGGGCGGGCTTTGCCTCGGCCGTCGGGCTGGCGCTGTTTGCCGCCCATCCGCAGGACGAATGGTGGGATTTCGAGATCCCGGCCGAACGCTATCCGGCCCGGTCGCTGCGCCGCGCGATGCGCTGGTTCCGCGACAACTGGTGATTCACATTCCTGTGGTGGCGGCCTATGCCATCACAAGATGATGACACATGCGCGAAATACCGCTTGCATGGGGCATTCTGCTTCCAGATTTTGTGCAAAATGCGTGTTTTTCGGATGACGTATTACGGAATCGCGGCTAAAATCGCTTGAATTTCGGGGAACTCGGCCGGGACAGGGCCCATTAATCAACAGGCGGAACCAATGACCTTGAATCTGATCATGTCGGAACAGGAAGACCTCAAGCCGCGTATCACGGTGTTCGGGGTCGGCGGCGCGGGCGGCAACGCGGTCAACAACATGATCGAACAGGCGCTGGAAGGCGTTGAGTTCGTGGTGGCCAATACCGATGCGCAGGCCTTGCAGCAATCGCGTTCGAGCGCGCGGGTGCAGATGGGCGTGAAGGTCACCGAAGGGCTGGGCGCGGGCGCGCGTCCCTCGGTCGGGGCCGCGGCGGCCGAAGAAACCATCGAGGAGATCGTCGATCATCTGGCCGGCGCGCATATGTGCTTTATCACCGCGGGCATGGGCGGCGGCACCGGCACCGGCGCCGCCCCGATCATCGCGCAGGCCGCGCGTGAGCTGGGCGTGCTGACCGTCGGCGTCGTGACCAAGCCGTTCCAGTTCGAAGGCTCCAAGCGCATGCGCCAGGCCGAAGAGGGGATCGAGGCGTTGCAGAAGGTGGTCGACACGCTGATCATCATTCCCAACCAGAACCTGTTCCGCCTTGCGAACGAACGCACCACCTTCACCGAGGCCTTCGCTATGGCCGATGACGTGCTGTATCAAGGCGTCAAGGGCGTGACGGACCTGATGGTGCGCCCTGGCCTCATCAACCTCGACTTCGCGGACGTGCGCGCCGTGATGGACGAGATGGGCAAGGCCATGATGGGCACGGGCGAAGGCTCGGGCGAGGATCGCGCGGTGCAGGCCGCCGAAAAGGCCATCGCCAACCCGCTTCTGGACGAAATCTCGCTGCGCGGGGCCAAGGGCGTGCTGATCAACATCACCGGCGGCTATGACCTGACCCTGTTCGAGCTGGACGAGGCCGCGAACCGCATCCGCGAGGAAGTGGACCCCGACGCCAATATCATCGTCGGCTCGACCCTCGATCCGGACATGGAAGGCATGATGCGCGTTTCGGTCGTGGCGACGGGGGTCGACGCGGTGCCCGCCACCGCCGA
>CALMEG010000039.1 GCA_937863185.1 uncultured Paracoccaceae bacterium
CTGTGCGTTCTGGGGGCGATCGTGGTGCTGTGGTATGGTGCGGCGGTCGGGCTGAACAGCAAGTGGGCCCTTGATCAGGCCGCGCGGGCGGGGACGGAGCTGACCTTTGTGGATCTGGTCAATGACACGATGCGCCAGGAGCGCCCGGTCCTGCCGGCGCCGCATCAGGTGGCCGGTGGGCTGTGGGACGGGGTGGCGGGGCAGAAGATCACCTCGAAGCGCAGTCTGGTCTGGCATGGCTGGATCACGCTCTCGGCCACGCTTCTGGGTTTTGCGATCGGCACGGGGCTTGGGATCGTGCTGGCTGTCGGGATCGTGCATAACCGGGCGATGGATCTGAGCGTGATGCCGTGGGCCATCGCCTCGCAGACGATCCCCATTCTGGCGATCGCGCCGATGGTGATCGTGGTGCTGGCTTCGCTTGGGGTGACGGGGCTTTTACCGAAGGCCGTGATCTCGGCCTATCTGTCGTTCTTTCCGGTGCTGGTGGGCATGGTGAAGGGCCTGCGCGCGGCCGACGGGATGCAGCTGGATCTTTTGCGCACCTATAATGCGAGCGCGTCCGAGGTGTTCTGGAAGCTGCGCCTGCCGCGCTCGATGCCCTACCTGTTCGCAAGCCTGAAGGTGGGGATCGCGGCAAGCCTTGTGGGCGCCATCGTGGGGGAATTGCCGGCGGGCGCCACTGCGGGGCTTGGGGCGCGGCTTTTGTCGGGCTCTTACTACGGGCAGACGATCCAGATCTGGGCGGCGCTGTTCGCGGCGGCGATCCTGGCGGCGGGGCTGGTGATGATCGTGGGCGCGATCGAGCGGGCCACGCTGGCGCGGATGGGGATCGGGCGATGATCCTGGCGGTCGGTGCGATCCTGTTCTGGCTTGCGGCCTGGGCCTTCAACAGCTGGCTTGCCGCGCATCATGGCCGCGCACGCGCCGTGCGGGCCTTCATCCCGACGCTGTTCGGCGTGACGCTGCTGATCCTGTGGGAGGGGCTGGTGCGCGGGCTGGAGGTCAGCCCGGTGATCCTGCCGCCGCCCTCGCTGATTGCGGTGAGGTTCGTGCAAAGCGTCCCTGTCCTTTGGGGGGATTTCGTGCAGACGATCCTGAAGGGCGCGCTTGGGGGCTATCTGATCGGCTGCGGCGCGGGGGTCGCGTTGGCCATCCTGATCGACCGCTCGCCCTTCCTGCAACGGGGATTGCTGCCGGTGGGGAATTTCGTGGCGGCCCTGCCGATCGTCGGGATCGCGCCGATCCTTGTGATGTGGTTCGGGTTCGACTGGCAGTCTAAGGCGGCGGTGGTGGTGGTCATGGTGTTCTTTCCGGTGCTGGTGAACATGGTGGCCGGCCTTCAGGCCAGCGACCGTTTGCAGCGCGACCTGATGGCGACCTATTCGGCCAGCTACTGGCAGACGCTGGCCAAATTGCGCCTGCCTGCGGCGATGCCGTTCCTGTTCAACGGCCTCAAGATCGCCACCACGCTGGCGCTGATCGGGGCGATCGTGGCCGAGTTCTTCGGCAGTCCCACGCGCGGCATGGGGTTTCGCATCTCGACCGCGGTGGGGCAGCTCGACATGCCGCTGGTCTGGGCCGAGATCACGGTTGCGGCGCTTGCCGGATCGGCCTTCTATGGGCTCATGGCGCTGATAGAGAAGGGGGTCACGTTCTGGCACCCCTCGCAACGGGCACGAGCATGACCGTTTCAAAAAGCCCGGCGGCAAAAGCCGGGATGCAACAGTGGAGAAACAGATGAAGAAACTGATGATGGGTGTGGCGCTGAGTGCCTTCGGTGCAAGCGGGGCCTGGGCGGCCGATGAGGTCAAGCTGCAACTGAAATGGGTGACCCAGGCGCAGTTCGGCGGCTACTATGTGGCTAAGGACAAGGGCTTTTACGAGGAAGAGGGGCTGGATGTGACGATCCTGCCCGGTGGCCCGGACATCGCGCCGCCGCAGGTCATGGCGGGGGGCGGGGCCGATGTCATGGTCGACTGGCTGCCCTCGGCGCTGGCCGCGCGCGAAAAGGGGCTGCCGATCGTCAATATCGCGCAGCCGTTCAAATCCTCGGGGATGATGCTGACCTGCCTGAAGGAATCGGGCGTTTCCAGCCCGGACGATTTCAAGGGCAAGACGCTTGGCGTCTGGTTCGGGGGCAACGAATACCCGTTCCTGAGCTGGATGGCGACGCTCGGCCTGCCGACAGGGGGCGGCGCGGACGGGGTCGAGGTGCTCAAGCAGGGCTTCAACGTCGATCCGCTGCTGCAAAAGCAGGCGGCCTGCATTTCGACCATGACCTATAACGAATACTGGCAGGTCATCGACGCGGGGATCACGCCCGAGGAGCTTGTGACCTTCAAATACGAGGATCAGGGCGTCGCCACGCTGGAAGACGGGCTTTATGTGCTTGAGGAAAACCTTGCGGACCCGGCCTTCGAGGACAAGATGGTGCGCTTTGTGCGGGCCTCGATGAAGGGCTGGAAATACGCCGAGGAGAACCCCGACGAGGCTGCGATGATCGTTCTCGACAATGACGAGACGGGTGCGCAGACCGAAATCCACCAGAAGCGGATGATGGGCGAGATCGCCAAGCTGACCGCAGGCTCGAACGGGACGTTGGACCCGGCGGATTTCGACCGCACGGTGGCGACGCTGATGGGCGGCGGGTCGGACCCGGTCATCTCGAAGGTGCCCGAAGGGGCATGGACGCATCAGATCACCGACAAGGCGCTGCAATAGGCGCCTGACCGGCGCGCCCTGACCGGGGCGCGCCGTTTCATTCAGGGGCGAAGCGGCCGCCAGGGGCTGTAAATTCCTTTGTTAATCCTGTGCCGGGTTGTAAAATGCCCGGCGGAGGACAAGCATGCCACGTTCCGCCCTGACCGGCACCCGTATCCGCGAACGCCGCACCGCACTGCGCATGAAGCAGGCCGATCTGGCGCGCGATGTGGGGATTTCGCCGGCCTATCTGAACCTGATCGAGCACAACCGCCGCCGCGTGGGCGATGCGCTTCTGGAGCATCTTGCGCAGGTGCTGGGGGTCGATCCCGTGGCCCTGGCCGAAGGCGCCGAGGGCGTTTTGTTCGACGGCCTGCGCGAGGCTGCCGCCGCCGCCGCGATGGGCGAGGCCGAGCCCGAGCTGGAGCGGATCGAAGAATTCGTCGGCCGCTTTCCCGGCTGGGCGGCGCTTCTGGCCGGGCGGCAGGCGCGGATCGGCCAGCTTGAGCGCGTGGTGGAAAGCTATGCCGAACGGATGGCACAGGATCCGTTCCTGCTGACCTCGCTGCACGAGGTGCTTTCGGCAGTGACCTCGCTGCGCTCGACCGCGGCGATCCTGACGGATACCGACGATATCGAACCCGTCTGGCGCACCCGCTTCCTGACCACGATCCGCGAGGAATCGCTGCGTCTTTCGGATACGGCCGAGGCACTGGTGGGCTATCTCGACACGCAGGAAGAGGCCGAGACGGGCCTGTCCTCGCCGCTGGAAGAGGTGGAGGCGTGGCTGGCCGCGCGCAACTGGCACCTGCCCGAGCTTGAAGGGCCGCGCCCGGCCGATGGCGAACGCCTTATCGCGGGGGTGGCGGAACTGGCAAGTTCGGCCGGGCGCAGGCTTGCCCTGATGCATATCGCGCAGGCCGCGCAGGATGCGCGCGCGCTGCCGATGGAGCCGCTGCTTGCGGCCCTGGCCGCCGAAGGGCCAGAGCCCGCGCGGATCGCCGCGCGGACGGGGGCGCCGATCCCGGTGGTGTTCCGCCGGATGGCCACGCTGCCGCCCGGCATCGAGGGGATGCCGCCGGTGGGCCTTGTGGTCTGCGACGGGTCGGGCACGCTGACGTTGCGCCGCCCGATCGCGGGCTTCGTGCTGCCGCGCTTCGGTGCGGCCTGCCCGCTCTGGCCGCTTTACGAGGCGCTTGGCCGCCCGATGCAACCGATCCGCGCGGTGGTGGACATGGCCGGGCGCCTGCCGCAGCGCTTTCTGACCTACGGGTTTTGCCAGCCCAGCCAGCCCGGCGGGTTCGACGGGCCGCTGCTGATGCAGGCGATGATGCTGATCCTTCCCGTGCCGCGCGACATGGCGCAAGAGGCGCGGCCGGTCGGCTCGTCCTGCCGGATCTGCCCGCGCGCCGCATGTCCGGGCCGGCGCGAGCCCTCGATCCTGACCGAAGCCTGAGCGTCAGGGCGTTTGACACACGCCGCGCGCCCCGCGATAGTCGGCGCAGGGGAAGAGGAGTTTTGCGCGAATGGCGGGCAAGCATGTCCTTCTGATCGAGGATGAACCGCATATTGCCGAGGCAATCCGTTTCATCTTGTCGCGCGCGGGTTGGCAGGTCACGCTTCACAATGACGGGCAGGACGCGATCGGGGTGATCGCTTCGGCGCAGCCCGATGTCCTGATTCTGGACCTGATGCTGCCTGGCCGTTCGGGCCTTGAGATTCTGGCCGACCTGCGCAGTGGCAATGGCGGGCAGAAGGCGCTGCCGGTGCTGATGCTGACCGCCCGCGGCCAGCTGCGCGACCGCGAGGCTGCCGAGCGTGCGGGCGCAAGCGCCTTTCTGGCCAAACCCTTTGCCAATGCCGATGTTCTGGCCGCCGTCCGGACCTTGGCGGGCGAAGAGGCGGGCTGAGAAGATGCCCAACGCCAGACAGCCGCTTTTCCTGGCCAGGCAATCCTACCGGCGCCGCCGGATGATGGATGCCGCGCGCCTTCTGCCGGTCCTGGGATCGGTGCTGTTCATGATGCCGGTGCTATGGCGGCCGGCGGAAACGCCGCTGGCCGATACGGGGCCTGGCGCGGTCTACCTTTTTGCGATCTGGGCGCTTCTGATCGGCTCGGCGGTGGTGCTTGGCCCCGCGCTTGCACCCCCCGTGGTGGACGAGGGCGGGGGCGGCGGCCCGTCGGCCGAGGAGGGCTGAACTCATGCCCTTCGATATTCTTGTCGCGGTCTGTCTGGCCTATGTGATCTTGCTATTCGCGGTGGCCTTTGCGGTCGAGCGGCGCTCGAAGCGCCGGCGCGTGCGGTTCCTGCACAGCCCCATCGTCTATACGCTGTCGCTGTCGATCTACTGCACCGCCTGGACGTTTTACGGCGCGGTCGGCTATGCCGCGCGCTCAGGGCTGGAATTCGTCACGATCTATACCGGCCCGACGCTGGTTTTCGTGGGCTGGTGGTGGTTCCTGCGCAAGCTGGTGCGGATCGGGCGGGCGCATCGGGTGACCTCGATCGCGGATCTGATTTCGTCGCGCTACGGTAAATCGAACCTGCTGGGCGTGATCGTGACCCTGATGGCGGTTTCGGCGGCCACGCCCTATATCGCGTTGCAACTGCAATCCGTCACCCTGAGTTTCGGGGTCTTCGCCGCCGACACGCCCGAGGGCTGGGCGCTGCCCGACCAGGGGTCTACCGCGCTTTGGATCGCGGGGGGGCTTGCGCTGTTCACCATCCTGTTCGGCACGCGCAACCTTGATGCCAACGAACGCCATCACGGCGTCGTCATGGCCATCGCGCTTGAGGCGGTGATGAAGCTGGTGGCGCTGGTTGCGGTGGGGGTGTTCGTGGTCTGGGGCATGGCCGATGGCGTCGCGGACGTGCTGGCGCGGATCGACGCCTCGCCGATTTCCGAATGGAACCTTCAGCCGGGCCGGTGGGCGGGGCTGACTTTCGTGTCGGCCGCCGCGATCCTGACCCTGCCGCGCATGTTCCAGGTTCTGGTGGTGGAAAACGTCGACGAGCGTCACCTGGCCACCGCAAGCTGGGCCTTCCCCGCCTATCTGATGCTGATGAGCCTGTTCGTGGTGCCGATTGCCGTCGTGGGCCTTCAGGTCATGCCCGAGGGCTCCAACCCCGATCTGTTCGTGCTGACCCTGCCGCTGTCGGCGGGTGAGGGGAATCTGGCGCTCCTGGCCTTTCTGGGCGGGTTCTCCAGCGCCACCTCGATGGTGATCGTGGCGGCGATCGCGCTGTCGACGATGGTGTCGAACCATATCGTGACGCCGGTCTGGCTTGCCCTGCGGCAAAGGAACGCGCGCGAGCCGGGCGACGTGCGCGGGCTGGTGCTGATCGCGCGGCGCATCTCGATCATCGCGGTGCTGGCGATGGGCTATGCCTATTACCGGCTTTCGGGCGGGTCTTCGGCGCTTGCCGCGATCGGCCTGATCGCCTTTGTGGGGGCCGCGCAGGTGCTTCCGGCGATGGTGGGCGGCATCGTGTGGCGCGGCGCCACGCGCATCGGGGCGACGGCGGGGCTGCTGACGGGGTTTGCGATCTGGCTTTACGCGCTGTTCCTGCCCTCGGTCGGCGAGGCGGGGCTGATCTCGGCGCAGGTGATGCAGTCGGGGCTGTTCGGCATCGGCTGGCTCCGGCCGCAGGCGCTGTTCGGGATCGAGGGGCTCGCTCCCCTGCTGCATGCGCTGCTGTGGTCGCTTCTGCTGTACACCGCCGCCTTCCTCGTCTTTTCGCTGCTCAGCTTTCCGGGCCCGATGGAGCGGCTTCAGGGTGTGGCCTTCGTCAATATCTTCGACCGCACCTCGGGCACGCGCAGCTGGTCGCGCGGGCAGGCCGAGGCCGAGGACCTTCTGTCCATGTCGCAGCGTATCCTTGGCGTGCAAGAGGCGCAGCAGTTCTTCCAGGCGCAGGCCGCCGCGCAGGGAAAAGAGGGCTATCTGCCCGATACCACGCCCGATTTCATCGCCCGGCTGGAACGCCAGCTTGCCGGTTCGGTCGGGGCCGCGACGGCGCATGCGATGATCGCGCAGCTTTCGGGCGAGGCGAGCGTTTCGGTGCAGGATCTGATCGCGGTGGCGGGCGAGGCGGCCGAG
>CALMEG010000040.1 GCA_937863185.1 uncultured Paracoccaceae bacterium
GGAGAAAAGCTACCGCGCCTTCGGCACCGAGCTTGGCCGCGACGCGACGCCGCTCGAGGCCGGCCTCGCCCGCTTCGTCGACCTGGAAAAGGACTTCCAGGGCAAGCAGGCGATGCTTGATACCGGGATCCGGGCGAAATGCGTCACGCTGCTGATCGACGGGCCGGCCGATACCGACCCCTGGGGCAAGGAGGCGCTGCTGCTGGACGGCGAAAAGATCGGCCGCCTGACCTCGGGCGGGTATTCGGTGGCGTTCGGCAAGCAGATCGGCATGGGCTATGTGCGCCCCGATCTGGCCGAGGTGGGCCAGAAGCTCAAGGTCAGGATGCTGCTTGGGGAATGGGATGCCGTCGTCGCCGAGGACAGCCCGCATGACCCGACCAACCTGCGCATCCGCCAGGACGGCTGAGCGACCCCCCGTCAGGCCCGCTATTGCTTGCGGGCCTGATACCAGGCCGCCCAGCCCTTGGCCGAGCCTGCAAAGACATTGATGTCGACCTTGCCCCGCACGCCGGGCACCAGCCCCGTTCCGGTATATTGCCAGAAGCTCCAGTCGGCGCCGGGATAGGTGCTGGCGGGGTGTCCGGCGACCGAGCGCAGCCAGAACTCGTAGCCCTGCAACTGCCGCAGATCGTTGTCGCGCCAGAAATCGACCGTGGTGTAGATGATCGGCCGCTGCCCGTAATGCGCGGTCAGCATGCGCAGGAAGGTGCGCGCCTCGGCGCGGACATGCGCGGCATCGGGGCGATGGCGGCAGGTGCGCGACAGGTGGTTCCATTCCAGATCCAGAACCGGGGGCAGCGCGCCCGGTGCGCGCGGCACATTGGCGATATACCAGCGCGCCTGTTCTTCGGCGGTGCGGCAGAAGTAATAGTAGTGATAGGCGCCGACCGGCATGCCCGCGGCGCGGGCGCGGCGCCAGTTGGTGGCAAACATCTCGTCCTTGTGATCCGCCCCTTCGGTGGCCTTCAGGAAGGTGAAGGCCACGCCCGCCGCTTCCGCCTGGCGAAAGTCGATCTCTCCCTGATAGCGGGCGGCGTCGATGCCGTGGACCGGATAATGCACCGGCGCGCGCCCCGACCAGCTGTGCGGATCAGCGTCGCCGAAGGCGGCCGGAAGGCCCGGCGCGCCGCGATGCGGTGCCCTGCCGCCGCAGGCCGCAAGGCTGGCCAGCATCAGGGTGACAAGCACGAGAGAGGTTGAGAATCGCATCGGCCGCTCCTTCCGGACTGGGGCAGTCTGTCGGGAATCGGCCAGGGTGTCATCCGCATGCCGGAAGGGTCGGTGGGTTTCCGCCCGTCAAAGGAACACCGCGCGGGTGGCGGGCAATCTTGATGCAGGTCAATGCCTTGGCGCCCCCGTCATGCGATGGGGCTGGCAAGGGATGCAACAGGAGATACCCATGAGCTATCAGGAAAAGATCGACGAGATGCGCGCCGAGCTGCGTGTTCTGAACAAGACCGCGCCCGAGGCGATGAAAGGGTTCGGCGCGCTGTCCAAGGCCGTCAAGGACAATGGCGTGCTTTCCGTAAAGGAAAAGGAATTCGTGGCGCTTGGCATGGCCGTCGTGCTGCGCTGCGAGCCCTGCATCATGTTCCATGTCGAGGCGCTGATGAAAGCGGGTGCCAGCCGCGAAGAGCTGAGCGACGTTCTGGCCATGGCGATCCAGATGGGCGGCGGACCCGGCGTCATGTATGCCGGTCACGCGCTTGCCTGCTGGGATGAGCTTGCAGCCAAGGCCTGAGTGCCGCCGACATGCGACAGATTGTCCGGCCCGCGACGGAAGTTGCGGGCCTTCGCGTTTCATGGATGAACAAGCGGATGAAAGGAGCTTTTCATGCAACGCTTCCTGCCTTTCTGCGCAGCCCTGATCCTTGCGGCCGGCGCCGCGCAGGCCCAGACGCAGCCTCCGCGCGGTGCGGAGTTCGTTCCGGGTGAGAACTTTCTGGCGATGTGGGATCAGAACGAAGACGGCCGTGTGACGCTGGACGAGGCGCATGCGCGCCGGGCCGATATCTTCGACATGTTCGATTCCGATGGCGACGGACGGCTTTCTGATGACGAGTTGCGCGGCATTGACGAACACAAGGCCTTGCAACGCGAGGCGGGCATGGAGCCCGGCCGGAACCGGCCGCAAGGCATGCCCGGCGGCAAAGGGGCGGGTGGGGGAGCGCGCGATTTCAACCGCTCTGCATTCGCGGGCATGGCGCGGTTCGATGCCGATGACGACGGCCGTGTCGACAGGGGGGAATTCGTCGCCGGAACGGATAGCTGGTTCCGGCAAGGCGACCGGGATGGCGACGGTGGGCTGACCCCTGGGGACTTCGGCCGCCGCTAGGCGGGGAGGCCCGCTTCAGGCCTGAAGCGGGCGCACGCCGATCTCACCTTCCGCGCGGCTTTTCATGGCCGCCACGGCGGCGACGCTGGCAGCGGCGGTGGTGAAATAGGGGATCTTGTCGTAAAGCGCGACCGCGCGGATATCGCGGCTGTCCGAGATCGCCTGGCTGCCATCGGTGGTGTTCATCACCAGGTGGATGTCGCCGTTCTTCAGCCGGTCCACGATGTTCGGGCGGCCCTCATAGACCTTCAGCACCTCTTCGGCGGCCACGCCGTTTTCCTTCAGCCAGGCCGCCGTGCCGCGCGTGGCCACCAGTGCAAAGCCCATGGCCAGAAGGTCATGCGCGGCCTGCGCCAAATCGGCGCTTTTGTCGGCGTCCTTGATCGACATGAACACCCGTCCGCCGTCGGGCAGGTTCTGGCCGGCCCCCAGCTGCGCCTTCAGGAACGCCCGCGGGAAGTTGCGGTCCCAGCCCATGACCTCGCCGGTCGAGCGCATCTCGGGCCCGAGCAGCGTGTCGACGCCGGGGAAGCGGGCGAAGGGCAGGACCGCCTCTTTCACCGAATACCAGGGCGTGTTCGGATCGGCCAGCGTCAGCGGGTCGGCGAAGGGCAGGTCGTCCTCGGGGCCGACGCCTTCGGGGTAGGGCGCGCGATGGGGGAAGTTCTCCATCGGCTCGCCCGCCATCAGGCGCGCCGCAATCGAGGCGATGGCGCTGTCGGTCGCCTTGGCGACGAAAGGCACCGTGCGCGAGGCGCGGGGGTTGACCTCTAGCACATAGATCGTGCCGTCCTTGATGGCGAATTGCACGTTCATCAGCCCCACAACCCCAAGCGCAAGGGCCATCTTCTCGGTCTGTTCCTTCAGCGCGGCAATGGTTTCGGGCGACAGCGAATAGGGCGGCAGCGAACAGGCCGAGTCGCCAGAATGGACGCCTGCCTCCTCGATATGCTGCATGATGCCCGCGACATGGACGGTCTTGCCGTCCGACAGCGCATCCACGTCGACCTCGATCGCGCCTGAAAGGTAGCTGTCCAGCAGCACCGGGCTGTCGCCCGAGACCGTCACCGCGGTGGCAATGTAGCGTTTCAGGTGATCCATGTCGCGCACGATCTCCATCGCGCGCCCGCCCAGCACATAGGAGGGGCGGATCACCAGCGGGAAGCCGACATTGCCCGCGATCTCGATCGCCTGCGCCTCGGACGAGGCGATGCCGTTCACCGGCTGTTTCAGGCCTAGATCGTTCAGCAGTTTCTGGAACCGCTCGCGGTCTTCGGCAAGGTCGATGGCGTCGGGCGTGGTGCCGAGGATCGGAATCCCCTCGGCCTCGAGCGCATTGGCAAGCTTCAGCGGCGTCTGGCCGCCGAACTGCACGATCACGCCGTGCAGCGTGCCGTTTTCCTGCTCGACCCGCAGGATCTCCATCACATGTTCAAGCGTCAGCGGCTCGAAATAGAGCCGGTCCGAGGTGTCGTAATCGGTCGAGACCGTCTCGGGGTTGCAGTTGATCATGATCGTCTCGTAGCCCGCATCGGTCAGCGCGAAACAGGCATGGCAGCAGCAATAGTCGAACTCGATCCCCTGGCCGATCCGGTTTGGGCCGCCGCCCAGGATCACCACCTTCTTGCGGTCCGAGGGGCGCGCCTCGCATTCCACGTCGCCCATCGCGGGGGCCTCGTAGGTGGAATACATGTAGGGGGTCTGGGCCTCGAACTCGGCCGCGCAGGTGTCGATGCGCTTGAATACCGCCTTGACGCCCAGATTGCGCCGGGCGCGGCGCACCTGTGCCTCGTCGCGGCCGGTCAGCACGGCCAGGCGGGCATCGGCGAAGCCCATCATCTTGAGCTTGCGCAGCCCGCTTTCGGTGACCGGAAGGCCGGCGGCACGGATTTCCGCCTCTTGTTCGATAATCTCACGGATGCGGGCCAAGAACCACGGATCGAACGCCGTCGCATGTTGGATTTCGTCATTGCTCAGCCCTTCGCGCATCGCCTGCGCGATCAGCCGCAGCCGGTCGGGCGTCTGGCGCGAGATCGCCTTGATGACGGCGGCCTTGTCCGAAGCGCCCTCGATCTCGATCTCGTCAAACCCTGAAAGGCCCGTTTCCATCGAGGCAAGCGCCTTTTGCAGGCTTTCGTGGAAGGTGCGCCCGATGGCCATGGCCTCGCCCACCGATTTCATCGCGGTGGTCAGTTCGGGCTTGGATCCGGGGAATTTCTCGAAGGCGAAGCGCGGGATCTTCGTCACGACATAGTCGATGGTTGGCTCGAAGCTGGCGGGCGTGACCTTGGTGATGTCGTTGTCCAGCTCATCCAGCGTGTAGCCGACCGCCAGTTTCGCCGCGATTTTCGCAATCGGGAACCCGGTGGCCTTCGAGGCAAGCGCCGAGGAGCGGCTGACGCGCGGGTTCATCTCGATCACCACCATGCGGCCGTCGGCGGGGTTGATCGCCCATTGCACGTTCGAGCCGCCCGTTTCGACCCCGATCTCGCGCAGAACGGCGATCGAGCCGTTGCGCATGATCTGGTATTCCTTGTCGGTCAGCGTCAGCGCGGGGGCGACAGTGATGGAATCGCCGGTATGCACGCCCATCGGATCGACGTTCTCGATGGAACAGACGATGATGGCGTTGTCGGCCTTGTCGCGCACGACCTCCATCTCGTATTCCTTCCAGCCCAGAAGCGATTCATCGACCAGGATCTGGGCCATCGGCGATGCATCGAGGCCCGAGCGGCAGATCGCCTCGTAATCGTCGCGGTTATAGGCGACGCCGCCGCCGGTGCCGCCAAGGGTGAAGGCGGGGCGGATGATCGCGGGCAGGCCGATCGTCTCAAGCTCGGCCATGGCTTGCGCGACGCCGGCGTTGATGTCGTATTTGCCGTTGGGCAGCTTGGGGGCCGCGACGATGGTGGCTTTGGGGTTTTCGATGCCCAGACGGTCCATCGCCTCGCGGAACAGCTTGCGATCCTCGGCCATCTCGATGGCCTCGCGCTTGGCGCCGATCATCTCGACGCCGAATTTCTCCAGCACGCCCATATCGGCAAGCGCGAGGCTGGTGTTCAGCCCGGTCTGCCCGCCCATCGTGGGCAAAAGCGCGTCGGGGCGTTCCTTTTCGATGATCTTGGCGACGACCTCGGGGGTGATCGGCTCGATATAGGTGGCGTCGGCCATCTCCGGGTCGGTCATGATCGTGGCGGGGTTCGAGTTCACCAGAATCACCCGGTATCCCTCTTCGCGCAGCGCCTTGCAGGCCTGGGCGCCGGAATAGTCGAACTCGCAGGCCTGGCCGATGACAATGGGCCCCGCACCGATGATGAGAATGGATTCGATATCGGTTCTCTTCGGCATGGTGATCCCCTCGGTCAGCGTTGGCAGCGCGCAAATTGACGGCGTTATAGTGATGCGCCACGCGCGTGCAACCCTCAATCGGGTTAGTCGCCGTTTCGACCACGAGGAAACGCGCGGCTTTACATCCGGTGCCCGAGATACGCCTTCCTTGCGATCCAGGCGATCCAGATCAACGCGGCAGTGAGGCCGATCACGGCCAGACTGCCAAGCAGCTGCGCTGGTATGTGCGGCCAGCTTGGGCGCGAGCCGAGAAATAAGCTGGGACTGGAGAGCCCCGCGATGATGAGACCGGCTAGAGCATACCCAATGCGTGGAAGACATATGGGCAGAAGGCCGATCGCGCACAGTGGTGCGATGAAGTGATAGCTCCAGGCCAAGGGGCCGACAAAAGCCAGTCCGGCCATCGTTGCAGGCCAAAGCACCCGGCGCGCTTGTGGGATGAATTCCAGTTTTCGATAGGCAATGGCGAAGACCAGAACGGTTACCGGCAAGATGAGCATGTCGAGCGCCCGCAAGACTGCGGGCTTTGCAAGGATGAACCAGCCGGTCGAATTGGCCGTGATGTCGAGCGCTAGGCTGGGGACATAGCTGAATTCCCCGGGCCACAGCAACTGCCCCAGAGTGGTGTCGAGGGTCAGGCTCAGCGGCGTGAGCACAATCGTGTTTGAGATCGTTCTGAGCGTTGCCAGAAATTCCGCATGCAGCGGCCAGCCAGCCAAGAATACCGAAAGCGAGGCAAGCGCAACTCCGGTGAAAACGAATGAGCGTATCGCTGTGCGTTGCCGGGTTGCCAGCCAGAAGATGGCGAGCAGCGCGGGATAAGCCTTCAAGGCAGCTGCTAAGGCCAGTGCCACGCCGCCAAGGGTTTGATGGCCGTTTTCAGCACGTTCGATTGCCAGCAAGGTCAGAAAGCCAACCAAGATCTGAGGCTGATTTTCGTAAAGTGCAATCAGGCCGCTATGCGTCAGGAGCAATCCGGCCAGACCTATACTGAGAAATGAAACGTGCTGGCCTTTGCTGGCATCCGGCAAGCACAGTCGCCGGGCAACAATCAGGCTGCAAACAAGCATGATTCCATTCAGGGCCCGCATGACCAGAACCGCAATCTCAAACGGAACGTATTGAACCACGGGTGCAAGAAGCCACGCCCATAACGGCGGGTATATGTAGGGATAGACATCGCCCTGATACCCCGCAGCACGCAGGGCGGGGAGCCACTCTTCCGGAGGCCGCATGGAGAAGACCGGGGCATTCGGAGTGTAGATCTGATCGGGATTGCCAAGCGCAACTTCCCGCGCGGCGCTCCACACCGCAAGAAGATCGGCGCTTCCGGCCGTTCCGAACATGAGCGCAGCCGCCGTCACGGCAAAGATGACAATCAGCTCGATCGCCAGGAAAGGACGGGGCGAGACTGACTTTGGAGAGAAGGGGTCAAGAAATTGCATTCCGAAGAGACCATATTCTTACTATCGGCTCGGGGATAGATTTCCATTGGGGCACGAATATGGAAAGGTCTGCGATTTTATCCCGCCGCTTGACTTCGCCGCCCGCGCGCGGTTGAAGGCGCGGATACGATCCAAGCCTCGGGAAGGGGAGCCTCATGCACGCCTATCGCAGCCATACCTGTGCGGACCTCAACAAGGACCATGCCGGCAAAGACGTCCGCCTTTCGGGTTGGGTGCACCGGGTGCGCGATCACGGGGGCGTGCTGTTCATCGACCTGCGCGATCATTACGGCATGACGCAGGTGCTGTGCGATGGCGACTCGGCGGCGTTCCACGCGCTTGAGAAGGTGCGCGCGGAATTCGTCATCCGCATCGACGGCACGGTGAAGCTGCGCGACGAAAGCCTTGTGAATCCCAAGATCCCGACCGGCGAGATCGAGGTCTATGTCCGCGGGGTCGAAGTGCTCGGCCCGGCCGAGGAACTGCCGCTTCCGGTCTTCGGGGAACAGGACTACCCCGAGGAAACCCGCCTGACCTATCGCTTCCTCGATCTGCGCCGCGAGGGGCTGCACAACAACATGATGCTGCGCTCGAACGTGGTGCGATCGTTGCGCAACCGCATGTGGGACGCAGGCTTCAACGAGTTCCAGACGCCGATCATCACCGCCTCCTCGCCCGAGGGCGCGCGCGACTTCCTTGTGCCGTCGCGGCTGCATCCGGGCAAGTTCTACGCGCTGCCGCAGGCGCCGCAGCAGTTCAAGCAGCTGATCATGGTGGCGGGCTTCGACCGCTACTTCCAGATCGCGCCCTGCTTCCGCGACGAGGACCCGCGCGCCGACCGCTCGCCCACCGATTTCTACCAGCTCGACCTCGAGATGAGCTTCGTCACGCAAGAGGATGTCTTCGCCGCGATCCAGCCGGTGATCCAGGGCATCTTCGAGGAATTCGGCGGCGGGCGCCGGGTCGATGCCGACTGGCCGCTGATTTCGTTCAAGGACGCGCTTCTGTGGTATGGCTCGGACAAGCCCGACCTGCGCAACCCGATCAGGATGCAGGTCGTGAGCGAGCATTTCGCGGGCTCTGGCTTTGCGATCTTTGCGAAACTGCTGGAGCAGGACGGCACCGAGATCCGCGCGATCCCCGCGCCCGGCGGCGGCAGTCGCAAGTTCTGCGACCGCATGAACGCCTTCGCGCAGGCGCAGGGCCTGCCCGGCATGGGCTATATCTTCTGGCGGAAACGTACTGAGGGACTTAGCGATGTTGATCGCGAGTATCTCGCTTGGTCGATTGAAAAGCTTAAGTCGGAAGGTCGGACTGAAGAAGCGATCGCTCAACACGAAAAGTGGTTTGTTTCAATCGAAGCCGCCGGGCCGCTGGCCAAGAACATCGGCCCCGAACGGACCGAGGCGATCCGGGTCCAGCTTGGGCTGGGCGAGGGCGACGCCGCCTTCTTCCTGGGCGGCCGGCCCGAGGCCTTCGAGGCCATTGCAGGCCGCGCGCGCAACGAGATCGGGCGCGAACTGGGCCTGACCGAAGAGGGCGTGTTCAAATTCGCCTGGATCGTCGATTTCCCGATGTATGAGAAGGATGACGAGGGCCGGATCGACTTCAGCCACAACCCCTTCTCGATGCCGCGGGGCGGGCTCGAGGCGCTGAACGGCGATCCGCTGGAGGTGCTGGGCTATCAGTATGACCTGGCCTGCAACGGCTATGAGCTGGTGTCGGGCGCGATCCGCAACCACAAGCCCGAGATCATGTTCAAGGCGTTCGAGCTTGCCGGCTATGGCCGCGACGAGGTCGAGAAGCGTTTCGGCGGCATGGTCAAGGCGTTCCGCTATGGCGCGCCGCCGCATGGCGGCTGTGCGGCGGGGATCGACCGGATCGTGATGCTGCTGGCGGACGAGGCCAATATCCGCGAGGTCATCATGTTCCCGATGAACCAGCGCGCCGAGGATCTGATGATGGGCGCCCCGTCGGAGCCCACGAACGAACAGCTGCGCGAGCTCAGCCTGCGGGTCATCCAGAAGGACTGATCCGCGGGGGGGCTTTTGGGGGCTTACAGCGTCAGGGCATTGACCGCAGTGGCCGCGATCGAGACCGTCAGGCTGAGCAGGCCGAGGCTGAAGACGGTCCAGTGCGTTGCCGCTTTCAGGCGCTGATTGGCAGTCAGGTGGAGCAGACGGTTTTTCATGGCGGTCGTTCCGTGGCAGCGGTTATGGTGTCAGGATGGCGGCAGATTGCGGCCGGATTGGGGAAGCATTGGCACGCTTTGCTGGCGGTTCGGTGACAGCCTGGAAAGGGACGGGGATGTCGAAGAAGATTTTCGGTGATCCGGTTCCGGGCTGGACGCCGCCGCCCGTTCCCGATGGCGCGCCCCTGCGCGGCCGCTACGCGATGCTGGAGCGGATGGACCCCTCTGCCCATGCGGAGGCGCTTTTTGCCGCCAATGCGGCCGATCCCGGCATCTGGGATTATCTGCCCTATGGCCCCTTTGCCGATCCCGCGGATTATGCGGGCTGGATGACCGGGATGGCCACCTGCGCGGACCCGTTCTTCTATACCGTGCATGATCTTGACGCGGGCGGGCGGGCCGGGGGGGTGCTGTCCTTCCTGCGCATCGCGCCCGAGGCCGGCTCGATCGAGCTTGGCCATATCAACTTCGCCCCCCGGCTTCAGCGCACGCGCGCCGCGACCGAGGCGATGCTGCTGATGATCGGCCGGGCGTTTTCGGCGGGCTACCGGCGGTTCGAATGGAAATGCGATGCGCTGAACCTGCCGTCGCGCCGTGCCGCGCAGCGGCTTGGGCTGAGCTATGAGGGTGTGTTCCGCAAGGCCACCGTGGTGAAGGGGCGCAACCGCGATACCGCATGGTTCGCCGCAACCGACGATGACTGGCCCGCCCTGCGCGCCGCCTATGCAACCTGGCTGGCGGCTGCGAATTTCGATGCGGAGGGCCGGCAGATCCGGCGTCTGGCCGATCTGACCCGCCCCGTCCTGGTTATGACGGACCCCGTTGGAGGCAATGCCGGCTGAGGGGCCGGCACGCGCCGCATCGCGGCCAGAGGGCACCCGAAATCCCCCCCGAACCGGCCGACAAGGGGGGCAGGGTCGTGGAACGCCCTTGCGCCCCCCGCCGGCTGAGCGCTAAAGCCAAGGCGCAACATCATCGGAGACCCACCATGATCGGTCGTTTGAACCATATCGCCATCGCCGTGCCTGACCTTCAGGCCGCCTCGGCGCAGTATCGCAACACGCTTGGCGCCAAGGTCGGTGCGCCGCAGGACGAACCCGACCATGGCGTGACCGTGGTTTTCATCGAACTGCCCAACACCAAGATCGAGCTGCTTTACCCCCTGGGCGAGGCCTCTCCGATCGCAGGTTTCCTAGAAAAGAACCCCGCCGGCGGCATCCATCACATCTGCTACGAGGTGGATGACATCCTGGCCGCGCGCGACCGCCTAAAGGCAGAGGGCGCGCGCGTGCTGGGCAACGGAGAGCCGAAGATCGGCGCGCATGGCAAGCCGGTCCTGTTCCTGCATCCCAAGGATTTCAACGGCTGCCTGGTCGAGCTGGAGCAGGTCTGATGAACCTGACGGGGGGGATCGTCCTTTTCGCGGTGATCTGGTTCATGGTGCTGTTCGTGGTGCTGCCGATCCGGTTTCGCAGTCAGGAGGACGAGGGCGAGGTCGTGCCCGGCACGCCGCCCTCGGCCCCCGCGGATGCGCAGATCGGCCGCAAGGCGAAGATCACCACCATCGTCGCCGTGATCCTGTGGATCATCATCGCCACGATCATCCTGTCGGGCGTGGTGACGATTCAGGATCTTGACTGGTTCAACCGTCTGGGCTGAGGCGTTGATGCGTCCGGCGCAGGCGGTGGAACAGGTGCGTGAAGGTTGCCGCACCAAGCACCGGCACGAGGATGTTCAGAAGCGGTATCGCCAGCGGAACCGCCATCAGCGCGCCGGCGGCCCAGATCAGGAAGCGGTTCTCCTGATACAGGCGGCGCGCATCCGCGCGCTCCATCCGGCGCAGGGCGGCCATCTGGAAATACTCGCGCCCCAGCAGATAGCCGTTGAGCGAGAAGAACAGAAGCGGCGCGAAGGGGATCACGAAGGGATAGATCAGCAGGGCCAGCAGGTTCGCCCCCACGATCACCCCGACGAAATTGATCGCCTCGCGCAGGGTTTCGCCCAGGCCCAGGCGTTGCACCGGCGGCAGGCCGGGATAATGCGCCTCCTCGACCATGTCGGCCACGTCCTCAAGGAAAAGCCCGCAAAAGGCCGAGGCGACGGGGATCATCAGGAACGTCGACAGGATCAGCATCGGCACGAGCGAGGCCCAGGACAGAAGGTCGTCGACCCAGCCGATCTCTCCGATCCAGGGCAGGGTCAGCGTGTCGGGAACGAAAACGCCGATCAGCGTGACCAGCCCGGCATAAAGCGCGGCCAGCAGCGCAAGGGACAGCGCCACACCCAGCCCCAGAACCCTGAGCGCGCCGGGGCGGAACAGGTCGCCCCAGGCCATGGCGAAGGATGTCAGGATCATGCGGTCATCCAGGTGATGATCTGGTCCATGTCCGGGCGCGGCCGTTCGGGCGGGGCCACGGTTTCTGTTCCGATATGGACGAAGCCCGCCACCCACTCGCCCTCTGCAAGTGCCAGCCCCTTCTGGCAGAAGCCGGGGTCATGGGCGACCCATCCGCTCAGCCAGTTTGCGCCCCAGCCCGCCGCAAGCGCCGCATTGAGAAGCGACAGGCACACCGCCCCGGTCGAGAGCGTTTGTTCGATTTGTGGAACTTTCTCGGTTCCGCGAGGTACGTTCACCACCGCAACGGCCAGGTGACTGTCGGAAAACTGCGAGGCGGCCTTGGCGATGATATCATCCGCAAGGCCCAGTTCGCGCCCCCGTTCCCCGGTCAGGGCGGCCAGGCGTTCCAGCGCCGGGCGGGTCAGCACGACAAAGCGCCACGGCTCCAGCTTGCCGTGATCGGGGCTGCGCGCGGCGGCGGTCAGGATCGGGCGCAGTGCCTCGGCATCGGGGCCGGGCGTGCGCGGCGTCTTGGCCGGGCGCGAGCGGCGCGTCAGCAGGAATTCGAGGGCTGCGGGGTTTGCGGGCATGGCAGGCTCCTTCATGGTCGCTCCGATGTGTTGGCTCGGGGCGCGAATTGCAAGCTTTCAGAGGAAATTGCGCGCAAGGCGGTCGATATGGGCCGAGACATGGGCGATCCATTCCTTGCCGGGCTGGCGCGCCTCAAGCGTTGCGGCAAGGGGATCGGGGGCGCGGATCGCGCTGCCCGACAGCTCTTCCAGAACGGCATGGCCGCAGAAGGGGGCATGCACGTCCGAATATCCGCCTTCGTGGCACAGGACCAGCCGCCCGCCGCAAAGCCGGTCGCTGGCTTGCAGCATGGCGCGGGTCATGGCGCGGAAGGTCTCGGCCGTGGCCAGCATCCGGCCAAGGGGGTCCATCCCCGAGGCATCGTATCCGCAGGCCACGACGATCGCTTCGGGGCGAAAGGCGTCCAGCGCGGGCAGAACGATCCGCGCGACCGCCTCGAGATAGCTGGCATGGCCCGTGCCGGGCGGCAGCGGGATGTTGAGATTGGCCCCGTAGCCCGGCCCCTCGCCCCGTGTTTCGGCCCCGCCGGTATCCAGCGGATAGTTGTTTTCCTGATGCAGCGAGATGGTCAGGACATCCGGGTCGGACAGGAAGATCGCCTCGGTTCCGTTGCCGTGATGGACATCCCAGTCCACCACCGCCACGCGCCGCACCAGCCCCGCAGCCTGCGCCGCGCGGATCGCCACGGCGATGTTGTTGAACAGGCAAAACCCGTTGGGAAAATCCGCAAGGCAGTGATGGCCGGGCGGGCGCGACAGCGCATAGGCGTTGCGCGCGCCCCCCGTCAGAACCGCCATCAGCGCCGCCTTGGACAAACCCGCTGAAAGGGCCGCGATCTCGTATCCGCCGGGGCCGAAGGGGCTGCGCAGGCCCAGCTCTCCGCCGCCCGCATCCGAGGCGGCCTTGAAGGCATCGAGATACTGCGCGGGATGGACACGCAGCAGATCCTCGCGCGTGGCCTCGGGGGCGGAGCCCGCGTCGATCCCGGCCATCAGGCCCGACACGCGCAGAAGGTTGACCAGCCGGCGCTTGGTTTCGGGGTTCTCGGGCAGGCCGCCGCCGGGCTGGACAAGGCCGCCCACCGGAACGGTCAGGGCGTAATTGCCCCCGCCATGCCAAAGGCAGCGTTCGTCATGGAAAAAAGCGGCGCGCATCGCGGTTTCCTTTTCTGTGCCGATGCGTAGGCTAATGGCGGAAAACCCGAAGGGCCAGTGACGAAGGGCAGGTGAGCGCATGATGACAGACCTGACAGACCACGCCCGCCCCGGCGCCGAGATCGTGGTGCGCGTGACGCCCAAGGCCTCGCGCAATGCGATCGTGGCCACGGATGAGGGGATACGGGTCTATGTCACCGTGGTGCCCGAAAGCGGCAAGGCCAATGCGGCGGTTCTCAAGCTGCTGGCAAAGGCGCTTGGGGTGCCCAAATCGCGCCTGAGCCTGGTCCGGGGGGCAACGGCGCGCGACAAGGTGTTCCGCGTCGAATGAGGCGGGCGGCTCAGCCCTTCTTCTCGACCGCGCGCAGCCGGTAGACGCCCTCGGGCAGGTTGAGCGCGGCGGCCAGTTCGCGCAGCTGCGCATGCGAGAAGGTGATGCGCTGCACCGTCTCGGTCTGGTCGTCCAGCTGTTCGAGCGTCACGCAATCCTCGAAGGAATGGATCGTGACATCCTCTTGCAGATAGTCCTGCGGATCGTCCCCCTCGTCGACAAGGGTGATCACGGTGGCGTCGAATTCGTGCTCGATGGTAAACATGGCCCGATGGTAGCGCCGCCACGGGCATGCGCAAGGGTCAAACATTGGTGTGAAGGCGATGCGCCCCCTTTCCGATCGGGGCGGGGGCCGGTAAATTGCGCCGGTGACCTTTCCGGAGCCGTCGATGTTCAACCGCCCGTCCCTGCGCCTTCTTGTCCTGTTGCCCGCCCTGGCGGCGCTTGCGGCCTGCGAGGTGGCCCCGGCCCCCTCGACGCCGCCCGCCTCTGCCCGCGTTCAGGCCGCGGCGCCGGGCGCGCTGCTGGAGCCGGAGGCCGCGGCGCAGAACTTCATCGCGGTGGTCCGCCGGATGGAGCCGCAGATCGAGGCGGCCTGCAACACCCGCGCGCGGGGGCAGAACTGCGATTATCAGATCGTGGTGGATGACCGGCCGGGCCAGTCGCCCAACGCCTTCCAGACGGTCGATGCCCGCGGCCGCCCCGTGATCGGCTTCAACCTTGCGCTGATCAGCGAGGCCCGCAATGCCGACGAACTGGCCTTCGTCATGGGGCATGAGGCCGCGCACCATATTGCCGGCCATATCCCGCGCAAGCAGCAGGATGCGATGGCCGGCGCCATGATCCTTGGCGCCCTTGCGGCGGCCTCGGGGGCCGATACAGGCGTGATCCGCAGCGCGCAGGATATCGGGGCCACGGTCGGAGGCCGCGCCAAGGCCAAGGATTACGAGCTTGAAGCCGACCGCCTTGGCACCGTGCTGACATGGGAGGCGGGTTATGACCCGCTGCGTGGCGCGCAGTTCTTCGCGCGAATCCCCGATCCGGGCCGCACGGTTCTGGGCTCGCACCCCGCCAATGCGCTGCGCATCGACATCGTGCGCCAGACGGTGGCGGACCTGCGCGCGGGTCGGATCTAGGGCACGACGGCCATCATGGCTTGCCCCGGCATCGCGCTTGGGGCAGCCTTCGGGCGGTCGGCCCCACAAGGGGCACGCCCGGTCAGGAGGGGGCCTCGTGGTTTCAAAGTTGCGTTTCCGGATACGGCGGCTTTTGCGCAAGGTCTGGGTGCCGGTCGTCGCCTATGGCCTTCTGGGGGTGGCGACATCGCTGGGTGCGGGCTTTCTCCGGCCGGTTCTGCCCGATGGCCTGGCCGCGCGGATCGGCGCCAATGCGGTCGAGGCGATCCTGACGATCATCGCCACCTCGATGCTCACGGTGACCACCTTCTCCTTGTCGATCATGGTCACGGCGTTCGGGGCGGCGACGACGGGCGCCACGCCCCGCGCCACCGCGCTTCTGAAAGGCGACACCACCACGCAGCGGGTTCTGGCCACCTTCATCGGCGCCTTCCTGTTCGCACTTGTCGGGATCATCGGCCTGCGCACCGGCATCTACGGAGACGAGGGGCGGGTGCTTCTGTTTCTGGTCACGCTTGCGGTGCTTGCGGTGATCGTGATCTCGCTAATGCGCTGGATCGCGCATCTGACCGATTTCGGGCGGCTGGACGACACGATCGCGCGGGTCGAGGAAGCGGCAAGCACCGCCCTGCACGCACGCGTCGAGATGCCGTGGTTCGGTGGGCACAAGCTGACCATCGCACCATCGCAAACCGCCCATGCTGTGCCAGCGGCCACGATCGGATATGTCCAGCATGTCGATGCGGAACTGCTCAACGATATCGCCGAAGAGCTTGAGGCGCGGATCTGGCTACAGGCCCAGCCCGGAACCTTTGTGCATCCCGCCGCAGATCTGCTGAGGATCGAGCCTTTTCCTGACGCCCCCGAAATGGCCGCCGCCACCGTCGAGCGGCTGCGCGAGGCGTTCACTGTGGCGCCCGGCCGCACCTTCGAACAGGATCCCCGCTTCGGCATCCTCGCCCTGGCCGAGATCGCCTCGCGCGCGCTGTCGCCGGCGGTAAACGATCCTGGCACGGGGATCGACATCCTTGGGCGGTTGGTGCGCGTGCTGTCGATCTGGGAAGAGCGGCCGCAGACGCATGTGAAATACCCTCGCCTCTGGGTGCCGCCGATCCGGGCCGAGGATCTTGTGGGCGATGCGTTCCACGCCATCGCGCGCGACGGGGCCGGGTTGGTCGAGGTTCAGATCCGGTTGCAGAAGTCCCTTGCCGCGGTGGCCGAGCTTGCCCCCGACATCTTCGCTGCGCCCGCGCTGGAACAGGCCCGCGCCGCCTCGGCGCTGGCGGCGGGGGCGCTGCCCCTGGCCGAGGACCGCGCCCGCGTCGCCGCCCTTGTCGAGGCGCTTGAGGACCGGCTTGCCTCGGGCAGATTGAAGCACGCGCTGCGCAGCGGCAAGGCGCGGGTCTGATCCCCCCGCGCGCTTGCGGCGTTTGATCTGAATCATGGCGGGGGCGGCGCTGCTGACGGATTCTTCGAGGGTCTTTCGCAGGAGAAGGTGATGTCGGGGGCAAGAACGCTTAACTGCCACGCGGCCCTCATGGGGCGGATGGCCTCGGTGCTGGGGGTCGACCTGACCGAGGCAATCGCTACCGGCCGCATGAGCAGCGAGGAATGGCGCGGGGCGGTGGTGTCCTGCACCGCCTGCGCGGACCCGCGCGGCTGCGCCGAATGGCTGTCGCACCAGAATGAACGAGCCGACGCGAAAGCCCCGGCATATTGCTGCAATCAGGCCTTCATCCATGACATCGCCGCCAGAGGCACGGGGGCGGCCAAACGAATCGAGGAGGCGCTATGATGGGCGTTCAGGAGAATGTCGATCTGCATTACTGGATCACGCGCGGCCTTGCGCGCCGCCTGGGTGTGGATCTGATCGAGGCCGTGCATTGCGAAATTCTGACACGCGCGGATCTGGCGGAAATGCTTGGCCGCTGCCGCCAGTGCAGTTCTGTGCAGGGGTGTCTGGCCTATCTTGCCGAGAACCCGGACCGCGCGCCGACGCCGCCCGACTGGTGCCGCAACGCGACCCTTCTGTCGGAGCTTTCGGCCCTGCATTAGCGGCACATTGCTTGCAACCGGGGCCGGGATAAGGCAACCGGGGGCATGCTTGTCGTTGAAGATATCCTGCGGGATCGCGGTTCGCGCTATGCCGTTTCGGGCGGGCCTGTTGCCGACCGCGCCGCAGCCGGGGCGTTTCTGGCCGCGCTGAAGACGCGCAAGCGCTTTGCCAAGGCCACGCATAACAGCTGGGCCGTCCTGTTTTCCAACCCCGAAGATGCGGCGCAGCCCGAACCCGTCAAGGCCGATGACGGAGAGGCCGGTGCAGGGGCGATCATCTTGCAGGAATTGCAGGCGGCGGGGCTGCATGATCACATCGTCGTCGTGTCGCGCTGGTTCGGCGGTGTCCATCTGGGCGGCGATCGCTTTCGCCATGTGCGAACGGCCGTGCGGCTTTATCTGGCGCGCCGCAACGGGCTGTCCTAGTGTTTTCGTCGGTGCGAGGGAGGCGGCATGATCGGTTGGCTGCGGGCGGAAGCCCTTCGTCTGGGCAGAACGGTGCTTTGGTCGTGGCAGGGCTGGCGCGCGGCCTGGGCCACGGAACGGACGCTGCGGCAATGGACGCTGGTGCACGCCGCGTCGGTGGCACTGGCCTTCGCGCTTGAGCTGTCGGCGGGCGGGCGTGCGCTGATTGTCGCGCTCGGGTTTCTGCTGCTGGCCGCAGAGCTGATGAATACCGCGATCGAAGAGATCGTCGACCACCTGTCCCCGCAGCGCGATCCCCGCGCCCGGAAGGCGAAGGATTGCGGCTCGGCCGCTGTTGCGCTTGCGGCCCTTGGCGGGGGTGCAGCGTGGCTGGTGATCCTGCTGGGGTGACGTTTCCCTTGCCAGCAGCGGGGCATGGCCGCAAGCTGGGACGATGTTGCGCGCCCTTGTCGCCCTGTTTTTCATGGTAAGCACGCCTGCGCGGGGCTGCGATACGGCCCTGCTGCTGGCCATCGACGTGTCGGGCTCGATCGACGCGTCGGAATATGCGCTTCAGGTGCAGGGGCTGAGCGCGGCACTGCGCGACCCCGAGGTGGCGGGCGTTCTGGTGCAGGGTCGGGTCGCGCTTGCCGTCGTGCAATGGTCGGGTCCGGGGCGGCAGGCGCTGGTCGTGCCGTGGCGGCGGATGACCGATGCGGCGGCGGTTGCGTCCCTCGCCACAGATGCCGCACGGCTGCCGCGGGCGTTTGCGGCCTCGGATACCGCGGTGGGCGAGGCGATCTTCTTCGCGCTGGAGCAATTCGAGGCGGTGCCCGACTGCGCGCGCCATGTCATCGACATCTCGGGCGACGGGCCGGAAAACGCGGGCTTCACCGTGGGACGGGCCCGCAGCGCGGCCGAGGCCGCCGGGGTCGCCATTAACGCCATCGCCATCGAGGACCCCGGCCGTTCCAGCCCCATCACCGCCTTTTACGCGCGTTGGGCGATCACGCGGAACGGCTTCGTGATGACGGCGCGCGGCCTTGGCGACTATCCCGCCGCGATCCGCGCCAAGCTGATGCGCGAACTGGCCAAGCCCGTCGGTTGAGGCCCCTCAGACCGAGACCGATCCGCGCAGATCCTCGTAGGGCAGCGTTTCCCTGGTTCCGCTCAGGGCCACGTTGCCGCGCTTGAGCACGAAGAAGCGATCCCCGAGATTGTAGGCGAATTCGAAATACTGCTCGACCAGCACGATGGCGATGTCGTGCTCGGCCTTGAGCAGTTCGATGACGTGACCGATCTGCTGGATGATGTTGGGCTGGATGCCCTCGGTCGGCTCGTCCAGCAGCAACACCTTGGGCCGCATGATCAGCGCGCGCGCGATGGCCAGTTGCTGTTGCTGGCCGCCCGACAGGTCACCCCCGCGCCGGTGGCTCATGTCCTTCAGGATCGGGAACAGCGTGTAGATATGGTCGGGGATGCGGTGTTCGGACCGGGGCAGGACGGCGAAGGCGGTCTCGAGGTTTTCGCGCACGCTCAGCAGCGGAAAGATCATCCGCCCCTGCGGCACGACCGACAGCCCCTTGCGCGCCATCGCCTGCGCCGGAAGGCGGCCCAGTTCCTCGCCATCCAGCACCAGCCGCCCGCCCGAGCGCGGATGCGTGCCGGCAAGCGCCTTGAGAAAGCTGGTCTTGCCCACGCCATTCGTGCCGAGGATGCAGGTGACCTCGCCGGCTTTGGCCTCGAAATCAATGCCATGCAAGATCTGCGAGCCGCCGTAATGCAATGTGAGCGCTTCGGTGCGCAGCATGCTCATCCCC
The DNA here is from genome assembly GCA_937863185.1 of uncultured Paracoccaceae bacterium. GTDB lineage: Bacteria > Pseudomonadota > Alphaproteobacteria > Rhodobacterales > Rhodobacteraceae > CALMEG01. Next base: position 19,153 of record CALMEG010000040.1, read on the forward strand.
TTCCCAGGTAGACGTCGATGACGTCGGGGTTTCTGGTGACATGATCCAGCGAGCCTTCGGCCAGAACCGCGCCCTCGTGCAGGACCGTGACCTTGCAGTTCAGCCGTTCGACGAAATCCATGTCATGCTCGACCACCACGACGGCGCGGGTCCTGGCCAGTTCGACCAGAAGCCGCGTGGTGTGTTCGCGTTCCGCCACGGTCATGCCCGCGGCGGGTTCGTCCACCAGCAACAGCCGCGGCTCCTGCGCCAGAAGCATCCCGATCTCGAGCCATTGCTTCTGGCCGTGCGACAGTTCCCCCGCCTTGCGCGCGATCTGATCGGCCAGCCCGACCTCTTCGGCCAGTTCGGCGACCCGCGCCATGTCGGCCGCGCCCGCGCGCCATTTCAGCACCGCAAAGGGGCCGCGCGCGGCCTTCAGCGCCATGATCAGGTTTTCCGTCACCGTCTGGTCTTCGAAGACGGTGGGGCGCTGGAACTTGCGGCCGATGCCGATCCGCGCGATCTGCGCCTCGGACAGGGACAGAAGCGAGGTGAACCTTTCGCCAAACAGGACGGTGCCGCTGTCGGGGCGGGTCTTGCCGGTAACGATATCCATGAAGGTCGTCTTGCCCGCGCCATTGGGGCCGATCACGGCACGCAGCTCGGCCGGGCCGATCGAGAAGCTGAGATTGTTGATCGCGCGGAAGCCGTCGAAGCTGACGGTGACGCCGGACACTTCCAGAAGGGCGGTCATTCAAGCGCCTCCTTTTCCTGAAGGGCGCCGTCGTCGGGCCCAAGCGCGGCGCCGCGGCGCAATGGCGGGCGCAATCCCTGCGCCAGGTCGAACAGCCCCGCAAGCCCCTTGGGTGCAAACAGCGTCACCGCAACGAAGGACAGCCCCAACAGCATCAGCCACCAGTCCACCCATTTCACCGTGTAGAAACCAAGGGAAAGGTCGGGCGCCCGCCCGCCGG
>CALMEG010000041.1 GCA_937863185.1 uncultured Paracoccaceae bacterium
GAGGCGATCCCGGCGGCTGGTGTGCTGGCCGCCGCCGATCCCGAGGATGCCGATGGCGACGGCACCCCGGGCCGCGCCGCGGTGGTCTGGTCGGCCGCGCACGGGCAGGCGATGCTTGGCCGGTTCGGCTACAAGGCGGGGACGGCCACGCTGCGGGACATGGCCGCGATGGCCTTTGCGGACGATCTGGGCCTTTCCAGCCCGCTGCGCCCGGACCCCTGGGGCGATTGCACCCCGGCCCAAGCGGCCTGCCTTGCCCTGCCCTCGGGCGAGGATGCGGGCCTGCGCGACGGGCGCGAGGTGTCGGGCGAGGCGCTGGATCTTGTCGCCTTCTACACCGCCTCGCTTGCGGTGCCCGAACGGCGTGCGCCGGGCGATCCCGAGGTGCTTGCCGGCAAGCGCGCCTTCCATGCGGCGGGCTGCACCGCCTGCCACACGCCGCGCCATGTGACCCATCGCCTGCCCGACAGCCCCGAACGGTCGTTCCAGATGATCTGGCCCTATAGCGACCTGTTGCTGCACGACATGGGGCCGGGCCTGGCCGACGGGCGGCCCGAAGGGCTTGCGACTGGCCGCGAATGGCGCACCGCGCCGCTGTGGGGCATAGGGCTGAATGACGCGATGCGCGCGGGCGGCGTGGGCTATCTGCATGACGGGCGCGCCCGGACCCTGCTGGAGGCGATCCTGTGGCATGGTGGCGAAGCCCGTCTGGCGCGTGATAAGGTGGCCGCGATGCCGCCCGAGACACGGGCCGCCCTGATCCGATTTCTGGAGAGTCTCTGATGCGTTCTGCACTTGTGGCCCTGTTCCTGCTGGGCGCCTTGCCCGCCGCCGCCGATACCGCCGAGGCGATCTCGGACCATGTCCTGCCGGGCTATGCCGAGTTCGCCCGCGCAAGCACGGATCTGGCCGGGGCGGCCGCGCAGGATTGCAGCGCCGCGCCGCTCAAAGAGCCGTGGAACCGTGCCTTCGATGCCTGGATGGGCGTGGCCCATCTGCGGCTTGGCCCGGCCGAGGATGGCGGCCGCGCGCTTGCCATCGCCTTCTGGCCCGACCCCAAGGCGACCGGCGCGCGCCAGACGGCGGCGATGATCGCGGCGGCCGATCCCGCGCTTGCCACGCCAGAGGGGCTTGCCGGGGCATCGGTTGCCGCGCGCGGCTTTTACGCGCTGGAGCGGCTGCTTTGGGGCGCGCCCTACGGGCCGGGGGACTACAGTTGCGCGCTGGTGCGCGGGCTTGCGGGCGATCTGGCCGGGTTGGCGGAGGCTCTGGCGCAGGACTGGGGGCAGCCGGGATCGGGGGGCTATGCCGATCAGCTTCTCAGCCCCGGCGCCGAGGGCAACACCCGCTTTCTGACCCCCGATGAATCGCGTCAGGCGCTGTTCACGCAGCTGATCACCGGCCTTGAGTTCAACGCCGACCAGCGTCTGGGCCGCCCCCTTGGCAGCTTCGACAAGCCGCGCCCGGAACGCGCCGAGGCGATCGCCTCGGGCCGGTCGCTGCGCAATGTCACTCTGTCGGTGATCGCGCTCAGGGATCTGGCCCGCAGCCTTGCCGGAGAGCATCCGGCGACCGAGGCGGCCTTTGCGCGCGCCATCGCGCTTGCGCAGGATCTGGACGATCCGGTCTTTGCCGGCGTGGCCGAGCCCGCTTCGCGCCTGAAGGTCGAGATCCTGCAACAGGCGATCCGGGCCGCACAGGAGGCGGCCCTTGCCGAAGTGGGCGGCGCGCTTGGCGTCGGGGTCGGGTTCAATTCAGCGGACGGAGATTGACGGGATGCGGCGGCGGATGTTTCTGGCGGCCCTTGCGGCCTCGGGCGGGATGCCCCTTCTCAGCTGGGCCGATGCGGGCAGTCCGGCATTCCTTGCGGCCGCGAAAGAGCCGTCGGGCGGATATGCGCTGTTCGGGATCGGCCGTTCGGGCGCGGTGCTGTTCCGCCAGCCTTTGCCTGGGCGCGGCCATGCCGCCACCGCCCATCCGACCCGCCCCGAGGCCGTGGCCTTTGCCCGCCGGCCGGGCACCTTCGCGCTGGTTCTGGATTGCGTGACCGGGGCCAGCCTTGCCCGGCTGACGCCGCCCGAGGGGCGCCAGTTCAACGGCCACGGGGCCTATTCCGCCGATGGCGCGGTGCTTTACACCTCGGAGGTGGTGGCCGAAGGTTCCGAAGGGCGGATCGGGCTGTGGGATGCGGGGCGCAGCTATGCGCGGATCGGAGAGTTCGCCTCGAACGGGATCGGCCCGCATGAAATCCGCCGACTGCCGATGTCGGACATGCTGGTGGTGGCGAATGGCGGGATCCAGACCGACCCGCTGGACCGCACGCCGCTGAACCTTGACAGCATGCGCCCGAACCTGAGCTACCTGTCCCCGGAGGGCGTGGTGGAAGAGGTCGTGGAACTGCCCGATCTTGCGCAGAACTCGATCCGCCATCTGGCGCTGCGCAGCGACGGGCTGGTGGGGTTTGCGATGCAGTGGCAGGGCGATCTGGCCGAGCCCGTGCCGCTTCTGGGCCTGCACCGGCGGGGCGAAGACCCGACTCTCGCCTGGCCCGCGGATGCCGAGATGTTTGCGATGAAGGGCTATGCGGGCTCGATCGCCTTTGCGCCGGGCGGGCAGGAGGTGGCGATCACCTCGCCCCGTGGCGGGCGCGTGCAGGCCTTCAGCCCCGAGGGCGCACCGCTTTGGAGCGTGGCGCGTGGCGATGTCTGCGGCATCGGCCCGGCGGCGGGTGGGGACGGCTTCGTCATCACCGACGGGCAGGGCCTTGTGGCGGGGCTGGCGGGCGGGCGCATCGCGCCCCTTGCGCAGGCCGGGCTGGCCTGGGACAACCACCTGATCGCGCTGTGAAGATCGCGCCGTGAAGACGGCGGCGGGCCGCCGGGGCGCAGATTGCCCTGTTGCCTGCCCCTGCCTGCGGGGCTAGTCTGTGGCAAGCCCCCGTCACGGAGAAGATTCATGCGCCTTCCGGCCCTTGCCATCGCCCTTTCGCCGCTGCTTGCGGCCTGCATCCCGATGAAGGATGCGGTGTCGGTTCCAACCGCGGCCGAGGATTATTCCGACATGTGCGCGGTTTGCCATGGCCCCGCCGGCAAGGGCGACGGAGAGGTCGCGCGCGATCTGGGCCTGACGCCGCCCGACCTGACGCGGCTTGCGGCCGATAACGGGGGCGTCTTTCCCAAAGCGCGGGTGATGTCGCAGATCTATGGCTATACCCAGAAGGGCCCCACCGGCGAGATGCCCGCCTTCGGCGAGCTTCTGGAGGGCGAGACCGTGCTGGTCGATACCGGTGACGGCATTGCCACGCCCACGCCGCTGCGCCTTGTGCAACTGGCCGAATATATCGAGGCGCTCGGCCGTTAGTCAGGCCGCGCGCGCAGGCGCCGGATCAGACATCCAGCTCTTCCACGAACTGCGCGTTCTCCTGGATATACTGAAAGCGCAGTTCGGGCTTCTTGCCCATCAGCCGTTCCACCAGATCGCCGGTTTCGCCGGGGATGTCGTCATGGATCGTCACGCGGATCAGCTTGCGGGTCTCGGGGTTCATCGTCGTGTCCTTGAGATCCTTGGCGTCCATCTCGCCCAGACCCTTGAAGCGCTGCACGTCGATCTTGCCCTTGCCGCCCAGGCCCTTGGCCAGCCAGGCCTCTTTCTCGGCGTCGTCGGCCACATAAAGGCGGCGCGCGCCCTGCGTCAGCCGGTAAAGCGGCGGGCAGGCCAGATAGAGGTGCCCCTTGTCGATCAGCGGGCGCATCTGGGTGAAGAAGAAGGTCATCAGCAGGCTTGCGATATGCGCACCGTCGACATCGGCATCGGTCATGATGATGATCTTGTCGTAGCGCAGATCCTCGATGTTGAAGCGCGTGCCAAGCCCGACGCCAAGCGCCTGGGACAGATCGTTGATCTCCTGGTTCTGGCCCAGCTTGTTCGAGGCCGCGCCCAGAACGTTCAGGATCTTGCCGCGCAGGGGCAGCAGCGCCTGGTTCTTGCGGTCGCGCGCCATCTTGGCGCTGCCGCCGGCCGAGTCGCCCTCGACGATGAACAGCTCGGTTCCTTCACGGTTGGTCGCGCTGCAATCCACGAGCTTGCCCGGTAGGCGCAGCTTCTTGGTCGCCGATTTGCGCGCGGTTTCCTTTTCCTGCCGGCGGCGCAGCCGTTCTTCGGCGCGCAGCACGAGGAAATCGAGGATCGCGCCGGCCGATTTCGTATCCGAGGCCAGCCAGTTGTCGAAATGGTCGCGCACCGCGCCCTCGACCAGGCGCTGCGCCTCGACGGTGGCAAGGCGGTCCTTGGTCTGGCCCACGAATTCGGGCTCGCGGATGAAGCACGACACCAGCGCGCAGCCGCCCGCGATCAGATCCTCGCGGGTGATCTGTTCGGCCTTCTTGTTCCTGACCAGATCGCCATAGGCGCGCACGCCCTTGAGGATCGCGGCCCAGAAGCCCGCCTCATGCGTGCCGCCCTCGGGCGTGGGCACGGTGTTGCAATAGGACTGGATGAACCCGTCTCGCGACGGCGTCCAGTTGATCGCCCATTCGACCGAGCCGGGAACGCCGAACTTTTCCTGGAACTGGACCTTTCCGGCAAAGGGCCGGTCGGCATAGGTCGAAGCCTTGCCAAGGGTCTCGGTCAGATAGTCGGCCAGGCCGCCGGGAAAGTGGAACACCGCCTCGGCGGGTGTTTCGCCGTCGTCGATGGCGGTTTTCCAGCGGATCTCGACGCCCGAGAACAGGTAGGCCTTGGAGCGCACCATCTTCAGCAGCCGCGCGGGCTTGAAGCGGTGATGGCCGAAGATCTGCTCATCGGCATGGAAGGTGACGGTGGGGCCGCGCCGGTTCGGCGCCGCGCCCAGCTTTTCAACCGGGCCAAGCGGGATGCCCCGCGAAAAGCGCTGCTCGAACAGCTCCTTGTTGCGCGCGACCTGCACCACCATCGAATCCGACAGCGCGTTCACCACCGAGGCCCCAACCCCGTGCAAACCGCCCGAGGTCTGATAGGCATCGCCCGAGAACTTGCCCCCCGCATGCAGGGTGCACAGGATGACCTCCAGCGCCGATTTGCCGGGGAACTTGGGATGCGGGTCGATCGGGATGCCGCGCCCGTTGTCGCGGATGGTGATCGAATGATCCTCGGCCAGTTCGACCTCGATGCGGGTGGCGTGGCCTGCCACGGCCTCGTCCATCGAGTTGTCGAGAACCTCGGCCACAAGGTGATGCAGCGCGCGTTCATCCGTGCCGCCGATATACATGCCCGGCCGCTTGCGCACCGGCTCCAGCCCTTCGAGCACCTCGATGGAAGAGGCGTCGTAGGTCTCGGGCTGGGAGGACAGAAGGTCGTCGGCCATGCTGTTCGTCTTTCTGTAGTAGAACTGGCCCGAAGGGATACAGCATCTGCCGCCCAAGGGGCAAGGGCGGCTGGCCGGTGCCCTGCCGGCTCAGGCCGGTTCGGCCTCGCGCAGGGTCCACATCTTCTTGAAGGCGGCGCGGTTCTGGCACAGTTCCAGCCAGCTTTTCACCCGCGGGAAGCGCTGCATCAGCGCATCATGCGGCTGTGCGTAGCGCACGATTTCGGCCATGTCGATATCGGCCGCCGTGAAACGTCCGCCGACCATGTGGCTGTGCATCGACAGGTGCTTTTCCAGCGCGCCGAACGGGCGCAGCAGCTTGTCCGCAAGCGCCGCGACGGCGGCCTGCCCGGCCTTGGTTCCGGTTTCCTTGCGGGCATAGGCCATCATGATCTCAAGCGCGGGGGTTTCGATCCAGGTCGCCGCGAACAGCGCCCATTGCACCATCTGCGCATCCTCGCGCAGGTCCGCGGGGGCCAGCGGTCCGCCATGCTTGCGGGCGATGTAATGGTTGATCGCAAGCGATTCCGACAAGATGAGCCCGTCATCCTCCATGACCGGGATCGCGCCCGCGGGCGAAAGCTTCAGGAACTCGGGGCTGAGCGTGTTGAGCGGGGCGTCCGGCGCCTTCGGATCGGGCAGGCGATAGGCCTGGATGATCGGCTTGAGCACATATTTCGCCCCCAGCTCTTCCAGCAGCCAGATGTTGCGCGACGCGCGCGAACGATACATCCCGTAAAGTGTAAGCATGGCCTCTCCTGTTAGCTTTGCGGCAACTTTGCCTTGCGGCCCGGCAAATGGAAAGGGGCGCTTCAACCGGCCGGAAAGCGGTTTGAAAGATGCGCCTTTTTGACACGCATCAAGGCGGCAAAGCTGGAACCGTTGTAAAATGGTCGGGTAAATTGTTTGGAGGGAGCGCATGGAAGATCAGATCGGAAAGGAAGCGGTGCAGGCCAGGCCTGAAGCGCCGCAGGGCGTGGTGACTGCCGCCAAAGCCGATGGAGCGCAGAAGCCTGCGGCAAAAGCCATCCGGCCGAAGGCGGCAGTTGCGAAAGCGGCGCCCGAGGCGGTGCCCGGACCGGTGGATGAGCCGGCCGGGGAGGCGTCGCAGGGGCCGAAGACCTTTCCTCGTGTCGATCCTAACCAGATCCGGCTTGCCTTCGAATCCGGCCGCTACCCTTACGCGCATCGCATGGGGCGGGTGGCTTACGAGAAGGAAAAGGCCAGGCTTCAGGCCGAGCTTCTGAAGGTGCAGAAATGGGCGCTCGAGACCGGGCAGAAATTCGTGATCCTGTTCGAGGGCCGCGATGCGGCCGGCAAGGGCGGCACGATCAAGCGCTTCAACGAACATCTCAACCCGCGCTTCGCCCGCGTCGTGGCGCTGAACAAGCCCACCGACGAAGAGCGCGGCCAGTGGTATTTCCAGCGCTATCTTGGCCATATGCCGACGCGTGGCGAAATGGTCTTCTACGACCGCAGCTGGTATAACCGCGCGGGGGTGGAGCGCGTGATGGGCTTCTGCACGCCCACCGAATACCTTGAGTTCATGCGTCAGGCCCCCGAGCTGGAGCGCATGCTGGTCCGTTCGGGGATCCGGCTTTACAAATACTGGTTCTCGGTCACGCGGGACGAGCAGCGCCGCCGCTTCAAATCGCGCGAGACCGATCCGCTCAAGCGCTGGAAGCTGTCGCCCATCGACCTGGCCTCCCTTGACAAGTGGGACGACTATACCGAGGCCAAGGAGGCGATGTTCTTCTATACCGACACCGCCGATGCGCCTTGGACCATCGTGAAATCCAACGACAAGAAGCGCGCGCGGCTGAACTGCATGCGGCATTTCCTGTCGACGCTGGATTATCCCGACAAGGACCTGTCGATCGCTACGCCCCCAGATCCGCTGATCGTGGGCAAGGCGAGCCATGTGGTGCATCAGGCCGACCATATTCTGGGCGCGTCGCTGCATCCCGATCAGCGCCGGGTGCGCGCCAGGGACGAGGCACCCGAAACCAAGGCCTGACGGGGCCGCACGATTCAGGATTGATCCTTGCGCGACGGGGGCGGGCCGGTGACAGGCCCGCCCCAGGTCGCTTGGCGCTGGACGCGGATCACGCCGCTCTGTAGCGTCGGCGCCATGAGCAACCCCGCCCCCCTGAGCACGGGCGCGCATCTGCGTGCCACGCTGAGCCTTGGCCTGCCGCTTGTCGGCTCGCATCTGGCGCAGATGCTGCTGCATGTCACCGATACGGTGATGCTGGGCTGGTATGGCGTGACCGAGCTTGCCGCCGTGGTGCTGGGCGCCTCGGTCTTCTTTATCGTGTTCATCCTTGGCTCGGGTTTCGGGATCGGGGTCATGGGCATGGTGGCCAACGCCCTGGGCGCGGGCGACGATACGCAGGTGCGGCGCGACACGCGGATGGGGCTGTGGCTGTCGTTGCAGTTCGGCGTCCTCTGTATGCCGGTCATGTGGTGGTCGGGGCCGCTGCTGATTGCGGCCGGCCAGCAGGCCGATGTCGCGGCGCTCGCGCAGGATTACCTGCGCATCGCGGGATGGGGCATGGTGCCCGCGCTTCTGGTGATGGTGCTGAAAAGCTACCTTGCCGCCAATGAGCGCACGCAGGTCGTCCTGTGGGTCACGCTGGCGGCCGTCGTGGTGAATGCGGCGATCAACTGGGTGCTGATCTTCGGCAAGCTCGGCGCGCCCGAGATGGGCGTGCGCGGCGCGGCCATCGCCTCGCTCGGGGTGCAGTGGCTGACCTTCGGCTTCCTGGCGCTTTATGCCGCGTGGGAACCCTCGCTGCGCCGTTTCGCGCTGTTTCAGCGCTTCTGGCGGCCCGACTGGCCCGCCTATGCGCAAGTCTTCCGGCTGGGCTGGCCGATCGGCCTGACGGGGCTGGCCGAGGGTGGGCTGTTTCAGGCCTCGGCGCTGATGATGGGCTGGATCGGCACGCGGGAACTGGCCGCGCATGGCATCGCGCTTGAGATCACGGCGCTGACCTTCATGGTGCATCTTGGCCTGTCCAACGCGGCCACGGTGCGCACGGGCCGCGCACTTGGCGCGCGCGATCCGCGGGGCCTGCGTGACGGGGCGCTGGTGGCGATCGGCGTTTCGGCGCTGTTCGGGGGCGCGATGGTGGTGCTTTTCCTGGCCGTGCCCGAGTTTCTGGTGGCGCTGTTTCTGGATGCCTCTGACCCCGAAAGCCCGCCGATCATCGCCTTCGGCGCAAGGCTTCTGGCGGGGGCGGCGCTGTTTCGGCTGGTCGGTGCGATGCCGGTGATCGCGCTTGGCCGGCTGCGGGGGGGGCGCGACACGCGCGTGCCGATGTGGATTGCGGCCTTCAGCTACTGGTGCGTGGGGATCCCCGCAAGCTATCTGCTGGCCTTCCGCATGGATCTTGGCGGGGTCGGGCTGTGGCTGGGGCTGGTGGTGGGGCTGGTGCTGGCGGGGGGCCGGCTCCTGAACCTGGGGCGCGCC
>CALMEG010000042.1 GCA_937863185.1 uncultured Paracoccaceae bacterium
TTTGTTTTGTGAAATATTACGCCGCCGGCCGAGAAGCAGAGGAGGCGGCCCCCGGGGCGGCGGTGTCGGATTGGGAACTGCACCGCTATTTCGAGATGATCTGACAGGTCGCGCCACAGGAGGAGACCCGCCGATGCCATACGAATTGTCTGCCCATTGGACCTATCCCACCGCGATCCATGCGGGGGCGGGCAAGATCGGCGAGTTGCCCCGGCACTGTGCGGCACTCGGGCTGCGCCGCCCGCTGGTGGTGACGGACCGGGGCCTTGCCGGGCTTCCGATGATTTCTGTGGCCCTTGCGGCAATGTCACAAGCCGGGATCACGGCCGCATTGTTCAGCGACGTGCAGGGCAATCCGACGGACAGCAATCTTGAAGCGGGTATCGCGGCCTTCCGGGCCGGCGGGCATGACGGGATCGGCGCGTTCGGCGGGGGGTCGGGGGGGGGTGGGGGGAAGCTGATCCCCCTGATGGCGCGCCAGACGATTCCGGTCTGGGATCTGGAGGATATCGGCGACTGGTGGACGCGGGCGGATGCCACGGCGATCTATTCGGTGATCGCCGTGCCGACCACGGCGGGGACAGGATCGGAGGTCGGGCGGGCCGCGGTTCTGACGCGCAGCGCCGACGCGGTGAAGAAGATCATCTTCCATCCCCGGATGCTGCCTTCGGTCGTGATCGGCGACCCGGAGCTTGCCGTGGGTCTTCCCGCCGCGCTGACTGCGGCAACCGGGATGGATGCCTTCACTCACAGCTTCGAGACCTATTGTGTCGAGCGTTTTCACCCAATGGCAGACGGAATTGCGCTGGAAAGCATGCGGCTGATCAAGGAAAACCTTCCCCGCGCCTGTGCCGACGGGGCGGATCTTGACGCGCGGATGAAGATGTTCGTCGCGGCGATGATGGGCGGTGTCGCTTTCCAGAAGGGACTGGGGGCGGTGCATTCGATCGCCCACCCCCTGGGGGCGATCCATGACATCCAGCACGGTCTCGCCAACGCTGTGATCCTGCCCTATGTCGTGTGCTTCAACCGGCCCGTGATCGAGGCCAAAGTTGCAAAGATTGCACATAGCATGGAAATCGAAGGTGGTTTCGACGGCTTTCTGCAATGGTTGCTGGAGTTTCGCGACATTCTGGGGATTCCGCATCGTCTGGCCGATCTTGGCCTGACGGCGGCGGATGCAGATGAGATTGCGGCCAAGGCGCTGGTCGATCCCTCGACTGCGTCGAACCCGCGCAGGATGGATGTGGAAGATTTTCGCCGTGTCTATCTGGCGGCGGTTCGGGGTGATCTGGACCTGGCCTGATCCGGTCCCGCTATTGACAGAAAGGAACACCATGCCGACACAGGAAGACCGTTGCCGTGCCAGACGCCCCGCTGGGTTCGACCGGATGTGCGGCGCCTATGTCATTGCCAACATAGCGGAGGCCATGGGGTGACGATGGACAAGACGGAAAAGCAGACCCAAAGCGCGGTGCAAACGCCGGTGCCGAACCGCTGGCGGCGTTATTCGGACTGGGATGACCGGCCCCTGCGGCTCGACAAGTTCGCGCGCGAGGACGCGGCGAACGGTTTTGCAGCCTTCTCCAGCCCCGCCGACCCCAAGCCCGGGGTGACGTTGTCGCAAGGCAGGATCGCCAGCATGGATGGTGTTCTGGTGCATGACTTCGACATGATCGACGCCTTCATCGCCGAGCATCATCTGGATCCCGAGGTTGCGGCCGAGGCGATGGCGATGGATTCGGCCAAGATCGCGCGCATGCTGGTGGACATGAATGTGCCACGCAGCGATCTGGTGCGGCTGGCACGCGGCATGACGCCGGCGAAGCTGGCCGATGTCGTGTCACGCCTCAATGCGCTTGAGATCGCGTTTGCCTATTCCAAGATGCGCCCGCGGAAGACGCCGGGAAACCAGGCGCATGTGACCAATGCGAAGGACGATCCGCTGCAACTTGCCGCCGATGCGGCCACGGCTGTGGGGTTTGGCTTTGATGAGCTGGAAACCACGATGCGCGTGTCGCGCAACGCCTGGTCAAACGCGATGGCCTGCGTTGTCGGTTCATCGGTCGGGCGGTGGGGGACGCTTTTTCAATGTTCCAGCGAAGAGGCCGAGGAGCTTCGCATCGGCATGGCGGGCTTTACCTCTTACGCGGAGACGGTTTCCGTCTATGGCACCGAGAAAAGCTTTACTGACGGGGACGATACGCCCTGGTCCAAGGCTTTTCTCGTGGCTGCCTATGCCTCGCGGGGGATCAAGGCGCGCTGCACCTCGGGCGGCGGGTCCGAGCTTCTGATGGGTTTTCACGAGGCGAAGTCGCTTCTGTATCTTGAGGCGCGCTGCCTGTGCCTGCAACGCGGCATGGGGGTTCAGGGCACTCAAAACGGGGGGATCGACGGCGCGCCGTTGACCGCAACGATTGCAGGCGGTGTGCGCGAGATGATGGCCGAGAACCTGCTTGCCGTATGGCTGGATCTGGAATGTGCCAGCGGCAACGATGCGCGTTCGACCGAATCCGAGATCCGGGTTGGGGCGAAGATCTTGCCTTATCTGATTGCGGGGTCGGATTTCATCTGCTCGGGCTTCGGGTCGATCCTGTCCTATGACAATTCGTTCAACGCCTCACTGTTCAATGGCGAGGAGATGGAGGATTACCTTGCGCTGCAACGCGATTTCGAGGCCGATGGCGGGCTGACGCCGCTGCCGGAATCGCGCGCGTTGGAATTGCGGGCGGGGGCGGTGGATGCGATCTCGGCTGTGCTTGAAGAACTGGACCTGGCCAGCCCCACCGCCGAGATGAAGGCCAGTGTCGTCGTCGCTTCGGGCTCGCGCGAGACGCAGACCTTCGCGCTTGGGGCAACCGCGCAGATCAGCGAGGCGATCCAGGGTCGGGGCATCACCGTGATCGACGTGATCTGCGCGCTTGCCAATCGCGGTTTCGTGCCAGAGGCCGAGAACCTATTGCGGCTGGTCAAGCTGCGGGTCTCGGGCGATTATCTTCAGACTTCGGCCATCGTGCGCGAGGGCCGTGTGATCAGTGCGATCAACGACCCCAATGACTACGCCGGACCCGGCAGCGGTTACAGGCTGACCGAAGAGCGGCGGGGCGAAATCAGCGATCTGCGTGACCTTCTGGGGCAAAGTGATGTGCTGAGCGCGCAATCCATGCACCGCAAGGCCGAGGCGCAGCGGATCGCCTATCTCGAGGCGGGCGAGGCGCGGGAAGGCAATGATCCGAAGGAAGTGGTTGTAGGTATCAGCCCGGCTTTCGGGCTGCAGCTTTACCAGACCACCGGAGGGCTTAACCTGTCGCAGGTGTTGCGTCATATCGTGGGCGGTATCGAAGAGGGGGGTGCCGTGGCGCGCATCGTGCGCATGCACCATACTGCCGACACCTCTTTCCTGGGTCATTCCGCGGCACGGCTGGCGGGATCGGGGGTCGGGATCGGCATTCAGGCCAAGGGCACTGCGATCATCCATTCGCGCGACCGCCTGCCGCATAACAACCTTGAGCTGTTTTCCAATGCGCCGATTACCACGCTCGAGCATTATCGGGGCCTTGGGCGCAACGCTGCCGGTTACGCGCTTGGTGTGGCGGTGGAACCCATCGTCGTGCCGACCCAGGGCGAGGCGCTCGGCGCGCGATTCCATGCGCAGGTGGCGCTGATCCACGCGATCGAGACCGGCCTTGTCGACCCCGACCGCGCTCCGGATGAGGTGACGCTGAAATTTCTCGACGAGGCCAAGGGAGGTGGCAGCCGATGAAGAAACCGACCATTGCCGATTACCCGCTGGCCGAAACGCAGGGGGACAGGATCAGGGGACGCCGGGGCATAGCGCCGGACGAAATCACGCTGGATGCCGTCCTGTCGGGTCGGGTCGAGATGGAGGACCTGCGTATCACGCAGGATGCGCTGAGGGCGCAGGCCGCAATCGCGGATGCTGCCGGACGCCATACACTTGCCCGCAATTTCGAACGCGGGGCCGAACTGGTCGACGTTCCGCAGGATGTGATCATGGACACCTACGAAATGCTGCGGCCCGGCCGCGTGCGTTCCAAAAGCATCCTGACGGACCGTGCCGAGGAGTTTCGCAGCCGTTACGGGGCGCCCCTGATGGCCGATTTCATCGACCGTGCCGCAGAGACCTACCTGCGCCGAGGCCTTCTGAAAGAGGAGTGACGAACGATGGTGAGTGCTGAAAACCCCGTGCGCTGTCCCGCGCTCATGGCGGGCAAGGTCTGTCTTGTGACGGGGGCAGGGTCGGGCATCGGGCGGGCCGGGGCCGAAGCTCTTGCCCGGGCCGGCGCGACGGTGGTTGCGACCGATCTTGACCCCGCGCGCGCAAGCCAGGTGGCCGGCGCACTGCAAGCCGAGGGGCTTTCGGTCACGGGGCTCGGACTTGATGTCACGGATGACGTTGCGCTGCGCGCCGCCATCGAAGGGGCGGTTGCGGCACATGGCCGGCTGGACGTTCTGCATTCGCATGCGGGGTTGCAGGTCGAGGGCACACTTGAACAGGTGGACGTGGCGCAGATGGATGCCTCGTGGCGGCTAAACGTGCGGGCGCATTTCGTGGCGGCCCAGGCTGCTGTCGGGCCGATGAAACGGCAAGGTGGTGGCAGCATCATCATCACCGCGTCGAATTCCGGCGTGCAATATGACCGTGAGATGATCGCCTATGCGACGACCAAGCACGCAGCCGTTGCCATGGTGCGCCAGATCGCGGCGGATTATGCACGCGCCAATATCCGCGTGAATGCGCTCTGCCCCGGGTTCGTTGACACGCCCTTCAACGCGGGCTTCGAAAAGCAGATGGGCGGGCGGGCGCAGCTGGAAACCTATATCCGCACGGCCATTCCCATGGGCCGTTGGGCGAGCACCTCGGAGATTGCCGATGCGATCCTCTTCCTGGCTTCGGACATGTCGGCCTTCATGACCGGACAGGCCTTCGTGGTGGACGGAGGAGAGTTTCTGTAGCACGATGGTTAGCGGCGGACCCGTTCCAGCGTTCTGGAGGGCAGCTCTCCGAAAAGCGCGCGGTAATCGCGCGCGAAATAGCTCAGATGCCAGAAACCGAATTGTGTGGCGGCCTGCGTGACCGACTGGGTGGCTTCGATAGCGCGGCGCGCCTCGTTCAGGCGCAGAACGCGCAGGAAATGCACGGGGCTGATTCCCAGGATGTCCTGACAGACATTTTGCAAAGTGCGGCGGGATATCCCCAACTCGATGGTCAGTTCCGCGACCGAGCGCGGACAATAGGGATTGTCGCGCACCAGATCGCGCACCGCCGAGATGACGTCCCAATGCCGTTCGCTTCGCGGCCCCCCGGCCGCGTCGGCGGGCAGGCAATCGAGCGTGGAGCCCGCGATCTGGCGATTGATGGCATTTGTCTGCTCGGCCGACCAGGGGGTGGCTTCGGCGGCCGCGCGCGCATGGAACAGGGACACGAGAGAGGAGGACAGGTTGTTGGCCTGCGACGGATCGAGCCGGATGGAACGCCTTCCGCTGGCGAAGACGTCCGACAACTCATCGAGCATGGCCGCAAGCACCGGGTCGGTGGCTTTCGAGGCATCGAACTCGACCCCGTAGAACTCGAAATCCCGTGGCGAAAGAAACTCGAATCCCGACTGGCCTGAAAAGACCAGCAGATCACGGATTCGGGCCGCTTCGCCGCAAAGAAAGCAGTTGCCATCGAAGCGAAGGGGAAAGCCGAAAGCGATCCGCGGCGTCGACAAGCCGCCGACCTGATAGACATCTAGGTTCAGGTCTTCGCGAAAAAGTCGGGCAGCGCCGTTCCTGCACATGGTGACGGAGCCCGAAAATAACCCGCTGCCCAGTTGGGAATATTGCTGATCCCATCTGTCCAGTAGTTCCGCCTGATGGTGAACGCTGTCGCTGCGGCGGATATGATCTTCAGACCCGGTTGCGGTGTTCATCGGTCTCCTTCGTCTTGCGCGCGCCTGTCACGATGCGTCCAGAGTCGAAAGGTGCGGACCGGTCGCGCCGATCTTACGTCGGATGCAGCCGGTCCGTTGATGGGATGTTATGCGCCTTGTGTCGCCCGGATCAAGAAGCCGTTTCGGGCAACTCTTTACCGCCGCCCCGATACCGGACGAACGGCATGAAGCCGAACCCCGGGAGGTACTCTTTGCAGTCTGGCGCTTTTAAACCTGAAAAGGGGAGGGAAAAAGATGGTGCTGCGAGAGAGGATTGAACTCTCGACCTCTCCCTTACCAAGGGAGTGCTCTACCACTGAGCTACCGCAGCGCCGGTGGGTCGAATTCGACCGTGGCGGGGATTTAGACGTATTCGCCGGGCCGCGCAAGCGCAAAGTCGCGCACCTCTCTGGACGCTTTTCGGGCGACGCGCTAGAGAGAGGCGATGGATGACAAACCCCGCAAAACCGGCGACAAGCCCCCCGAGGACAGCCGCGAGGCACGGCTGCGCGCCGCGCTGCGGGCCAATCTGCAAAAGCGCAAGGCGCAGGCGCGGGCTCGGTCGGACGAGGCGCGGGCGGACGGCGCGGCGGGCGGCCCCTCGGGGGTTGACCCAAAGGACGAGTAGGCGAATGGATCAGATCATTGTGCGGGGCGGCGCGGAACTTCGTGGCGAGATCCCGATCGCGGGGGCGAAGAACGCCTGTCTCACGCTCATGCCGGCCACGCTCTTGTCGGACGAGCCGCTGACGCTGACCAATGCGCCGCGCCTGTCCGACATCCGCACGATGTCCGAACTGCTGGCCTCGCTCGGGGCCGAGGTGGCGAGCCTTCAGGGCGGGCAGGTTCTGGCGCTGTCCAGCCATGACCTGAGCAACCATACCGCCGATTACGATATCGTGCGCAAGATGCGCGCCTCGATCCTGGTGCTGGGGCCGATGCTGGCGCGAGCGGGGCATGCGGTGGTGTCGCTGCCCGGTGGCTGCGCGATCGGAGCGCGCCCGGTGGACCTGCATCTCAAGGCGCTTGAGGCGATGGGGGCCGAGCTGGAACTGCGTGACGGCTATGTGCATGCCAAGGCGCCCTCGGGCGGGTTGAAGGGGGCTGTGGTGGAATTCCCGCTGGTGTCGGTGGGCGCCACGGAAAACGCGCTGATGGCGGCCACGCTGGCCAAGGGCACGACCGAATTGCGCAACGCCGCGCGCGAGCCCGAGATCGTCGATCTTGCCCGCTGCCTGCGCAAGATGGGGGCGCAGATCGAGGGTGAGGGAAGCGCGACCATCACGATCCAGGGGGTCGAGCGGCTTGGCGGCGCGACCCATCCGGTGGTGACCGACCGGATCGAGCTGGGCACCTACATGCTCGCCCCCGCGATCTGCGGCGGCGAGGTGGAGTGCATCGGCGGGCGGATCGAGCTTGTGGCGGCGTTCTGCGAAAAGCTCGATGCGGCGGGCATCATGGTGGAAGAGACGGAAAAGGGCCTCAAGGTCGCGCGCAGGAACGGCCGGGTTTCGGCGGTGGATGTGACGACCGAACCCTTCCCGGGCTTTCCGACCGATCTTCAGGCGCAGATGATGGCGCTTTTGTGCACGGCCGACGGGGTCAGCGTTCTGGAAGAGACGATCTTCGAGAATCGCTTCATGCACGCGCCCGAACTGATCCGGATGGGCGCGAAGATCGACGTCCATGGCGGCCATGCGACCGTGACGGGGGTGGAGCGGCTGCGCGGGGCACCCGTGATGGCCACCGATCTGCGGGCCTCGGTCTCGCTGATTCTGGCGGGGCTTGCGGCCGAGGGCGAAACCGTGGTCAGCCGCGTCTACCACCTCGATCGCGGCTATGAGCGGGTCGAGGAAAAGCTGTCGGCCGTTGGCGCAACCATCGAGCGGGTGAAGGGCGAATGAGCGGGGATGCGCGTTTCGAGGATGCCGGCGAAAGCGCGCTGAGCCTGCGCGCCGAAACGCCCGAGGACGTGCCCGTGATCGCGGCGCTGGTGCAGGATGCGATCCTGCCGGTCACCGATATCGTCTGGAATGCCCGTGCCCGCACGCTCGCCTTTCTGATCAACCGCTTCCGCTGGGAGGACAAGGCCACCGCCGAGGCGCTTGGCCGCCCCTATGAGCGCGCGCGCGCACTTCTGGTCGTGTCCGGGGTGACGGGTGTTGCCAGCCAGGGCATCGACCGGGGCGAGCGTGACACGATCCTGTCCATGCTGGACCTGCAATTCGAGCCGGGCGAGGACGGGGCGGGGCGCGTGCTCATCACGCTGGCCGGTGATGGCGCGATCGCCGCGCAGGTGGAATGTCTCGATATCGACCTGCGCGATGTGACGCGGCCCTATGCGGCGCCTTCGGGCAAGGCACCGGAGCATCCGCAATAGGCAGCCGTCTTTTCGGGGCACCAGATTGCGGCTTTCCCCGCGCAGGGCGCTTGCGGCAGGCGCGATGACACTCTAAGTCCTGTGCGACCTGAGGAGAGCCGCCGATGCCCCAGTTCCTGTCGACCCGAGAGCCCGGTTTCGAGGCACGCTTCCAGGCATTGCTTGGAATGAAGCGGGAAGATGCGCCCGATGTGGATGCCGCCGTGGCCGATATCATCGCGCAGGTGCGCAGCCGGGGCGATGCGGCGGTGATCGAACTGACCGAGCGTTTCGACCGCCTGGCGCTGACGCCCGAAACGCTTGCCTTTTCACCCGACGAGATCGCCGCAGAGGTTGCGAAGGTCTCGGCCGAAGATCGCGCGGCGCTGGAACTGGCGGCCGAACGGATCCGCGCCTATCACGTCCGCCAGATGCCCGAGGACCAGCAATGGACCGATCCCGAGGGCGCGATGCTGGGCTGGCGCTTCACGCCCGTGTCGGCGGCGGGGCTTTATGTGCCCGGCGGGCTTGCCTCTTACCCCTCTTCGGTTCTGATGAATGCGATCCCGGCCAAGGTGGCGGGGGTAGGGCGGCTGGTGATCGCCTGCCCGACGCCGGGGGGCGTGGTCAATCCGCTGGTCCTGCTGGCCGCGCGGATCGCGGGGGTGGATACGGTCTACCGGATCGGCGGCGCGCAGGCGGTGGCGGCCCTGGCCTATGGCACCGCGACGATCGCGCCGGTGGACAAGATCACCGGCCCCGGCAATGCCTATGTGGCCGCCGCCAAGCGCCGGGTGTTCGGCAAGGTCGGCATCGACATGATCGCCGGCCCCTCCGAGATCCTCGTGATCGCGGACCGCGACAACGATCCCGACTGGATCGCGCTCGATCTGCTGAGCCAGGCCGAGCATGACGAAAGCGCGCAATCCATCCTGATCACGGATGACGCGGATTTCGGCACTGCCGTGGCGGCCGCGGTCGAGGCGCGGCTGAAGACCCTGGAGCGGCGCGCGATCGCCGGGGCAAGCTGGCGCGAGAACGGCGCGGTGATCGTGACGCGCGATCTGGCCGAGGCGGCGGAGCTGTCGAACCGCGTCGCCCCCGAGCACCTTGAGCTGTGCGTGGCCGATCCCGATGCGCTGTCGGCGCGGATCACCCATGCCGGGGCGATCTTCCTGGGCGCCTTCACCCCCGAGGCCATCGGCGATTATGTCGGCGGGCCGAACCACGTTCTGCCCACCGCGCGCTCGGCGCGGTTTTCCTCGGGCCTGTCGGTGATGGATTTCCTCAAGCGCACCACGCTGGCGCGCATGACGCCCGCGGCGCTTTCGGCCATCGGGCCTGCCGCCGAGCGGCTGGCGCAATCGGAAAGCCTCGAGGCGCACGGCCTGTCGGTGCGTGTGCGCCTGAACGCCCTGAACGAAAGGGAAAGCTGATGTCCCGTATCTGCCGCATAGATATCGACGAGGCCGGCCTGGCTGCGCCGTCGCCCCAGATCGAGCAGGAGCGCCGCGTGGCGATCTACGACCTGCTCGAGGATAACAGCTTCTCGATCCCCGGCCGCGGCGACGCCCCCATCCCCGAGGGACCCTTCGCGCTTGGCCTGTCGGTGCGTGACGGGCGGCTGGTCTTCGACACCGCCACCGAGGCGGGCGAAAAGGTGGCCGAGTTCCACCTGTCCTTCGGCCCGTTCCGGCAGGTGGTGAAGGATTACTTCCAGATCTGCGAAAGCTATTTCGAGGCGGTGAAGAAGCTGCCGCCCAGCCAGATCGAGGCGATCGACATGGCGCGGCGCGGCATCCACAACGAGGGCGCGCGCGTGTTGCAGGAGCGCCTTGAAGGCAAGGCCGAGCTGGACATAGACACCGCGCGGCGCCTGTTCACCCTGATCTGCGTGCTTGCGCCGGTGAACTGATGGGCAAGCTTCCCCATTCGGTCCTGTTCTGCTGCGACCATAACGCCATCCGCTCGCCGATGGCCGAAGGGATCATGAAGAAGCTTTACGGGCAGGAATGCTATGTCCAGTCCGTCGGCGTGAAGGCCGATATGGATATCGACGGCTTCACCATCGCCGTGTGCAACGAAATCGGTGTCGAGCTGTCGCGCCACCGCTCGCGCTCTTTCGACGAGATGGAGGATTGGGGCGACGATCTTTCGGGCTTCGATCTGGTGATCGCGCTGTCGCCCGCCAGTCAGCGCCGGGCGCTGGAACTGACGCGGTTTTTCCATCTGGATGTCGAATACTGGCCGATCATGGACCCCACCGGCATCGCCGAGGGGCGCGAGGCCAAGCTGGCCGCCTTCCGGCGCACGCGCGACCAGATCGTGTCGCGCATGATCGAGCGTTTTGGCCCCCCGACGGCGCAAACGCAGGCAGGATGACCGCATCCGCCGGTCGAAATGCGGGCGGGCGGCCATATAGCCCTTGAAAAAAACGTTACCGAGGCGCATTTAATGCGCGCTCGCGGAATCCGGCGGGCGGCATATCAAGGAGTGACCATGGCCAAGGAAGAAATGCTCGAATTTCCCGGCGTCGTGAA
>CALMEG010000043.1 GCA_937863185.1 uncultured Paracoccaceae bacterium
CGAGCAGGAAGATGCGCTGCGCCGGCACGCCCTTGGCGCGCAGTTCGGCCACCGAGGCCTGAATGATGGTCTGCTCGTCCTGCCCCAGGGGATTGCGATACACATAGTGAGACGAGATCTTGTGCTGCCAGTCATAGGGCACACCGAAACCGTCATGGAACACCGGAAGCGCGGTCAGACCCGCCCCCATCGTGGTCGAACCGTGATATCCCTGCTCGACCGAGATAAACTGGTCGCGCGCGGGCTGGCCCTTGGCATGCCAGTAATAGCGCACGAAGCGAATTGTGCTATCGACCGCGTCGGAACCGCCAAGCGTGAAATACACATGGTTCAGATCTCCCGGAGCACGCTCGGCCAGGGCCGCGGCCAATCGGATCGGCGCCTCGGCCCCCAGGTCGAAATACCCCGTGGCATAGGGCAACTTGCGCATCTGCTCGGCCGCAGCCTCGACGATGCTTTCATGGCCATAGCCCGCATTCACACACCATAGCCCGGCGAAACCGTCGATCAGCTCGCGGCCCTCGGCATCGGTGACAGTGGCACCCTTCGCCCCGGTCAGCACGCGCACGCCGCGCGCCTCGTGGCCGCGAAACGAGGAAACCGGATGAACCAGATGGCGACGGTCGAGTTCGACGAGAGAGTTGGAAAGCATGGTCATCTCCAGGAAGGTCGGTCAGCCCAGGGCCTGCGACACCAGGGCATAGGTATGGAATTCAGAAACCGGACGGGGGCGGGGCGCGCGGGTCATTGCGATGCCGCCCCCGGCATGGACCAGCCCGAGCGCCGCCAGAAAATCCGCCGATACGCGTTCGGCGGGCATGTCGATCCGCAGGAACTGTCCGGGCAAGCGACGCGCGGCCTGCGCCATCAGCGCCTGCGCCTCATCCACGGACCGCGCAATGACCGGGCCCAGCACATGTCCACGCCCGAACCTGCGCAACAGGGCAAATCCGCCGCCCGTAACCAGCAGGTCCCCGGTCGCGGCGATGCGTTCAAGCAACCCCTTGCGCGCCATGCCCGTGGCGGCAAGATCCAAGCGCGCGGCTGCGGCCAGATCGCCGGGGCCACCGGCGCGCACCAGGCTTTCGACAACGGTGGCCAGAGGCCGGACGACGCCCTGATACTGCACGATCTCGCCTGCGGCCACGAAGCCCAGCTTTTCGTAAAGCGGACGCCCCTCGGGCGTGGCAACAAGGCGCATCTCGCGCCCGCCTGCCTCTGCCATCACCTGTTCCATCAGGCGTCGGCCAAGGCCACGTCCCTGCATGCGGCCATCGACGATGATCATGTTCAGCGTGGCGACATCGCCAAAGCAGGTGCAAAGCGCCGTGCCCACGACCGCAGATCCTTCAAGCGCGACGACACCTTTCGAGATCGCAAGGCTCAGCGCCCAGTCCTCCGCGCGATGCGGCCACTGCACCTGTTGCGACAGGCGCAGGGCCCCCTCCAGATGGACAGGCGCAAAAGGCGCGATGGTGATCTGCCGGGAGGCATCGGTCATGGAATGGGCTTTCACGGTCTGGTCGTCTCCGTTTCACGATAGGGTCCGCGCGGCGGCATGAATGCCCTGATTGCCGCACAGCGCGGCAGTTTCGGCCGCTTCACCCCCCGCATCGCCGCAGGATATTTCGCGCGCCCCGGCGGCTCAGGCACAGGCGGCACGGCCAAGCGCAAGAACCATCGCCCCGGCCTGCGCCAGTTCCTCGCGCAGCAGGAATTCCTCGGGGCGGTGCGCGCGGGCAATGTCGCCCGGCCCGCAGATGATCGCGGGCACACCCGCGGCCTGAAACAACCCGGCCTCGGTGCCGAAGCTGACCGCGTCAAGCGGCGCATGCCCCGAGATCTTGCTTGTCAGCTCTGCGAGCGGGTGCACCTCCTCGAGTGCAAGCGCGGGATAAGACGAGATCATCTCGGCCCGCGCCCCCGCCACCTTCGCCGCCGCGATCACCGGCGCCAGCAGGGCCTCGGGATCGGCGCCCGCGATGGCGCGGGCCTCGATACAGGCTTCGGCATGTCCGGGGATGATGTTGATCGCCTGCCCGCCCGCCAGCGTGCCGATCTGCAGGCTGGACCAGGGCGGAGCAAAGCGGGGATCGCGGGCGCCGCCCTCCAGCGCCTGCGCCTGCGCGGTTGCCGCGGCAAGGACCGGTACGAGGGCATGGATCGCGTTCGCCCCCAGATCGGGACGCGAGCTGTGCCCCGCGATCCCTTCGGCGACCACGCGCACCGCCGCCTTGCCCTTATGTGCCAGCACGGGCACAAGACCGGTCGGCTCGCCTATGATGGCGCCAAGCGGTGGCGCGCACAGATCGGGCAGCGCGGCCAGAAGATGCGGCACCCCCTTGCAGCCGGCCTCTTCGTCATAGGACAGCGCGATATGTATCGGCGCAGCCAGGGGCATCGCGGCAAGCGCGGGGACGGCCGCCAGAACCGCGGCAACGAAACCCTTCATGTCGCAGGCGCCGCGGGCGATCAGCCGCCCGCCGCTTTCGCGCAACACGAACGGGTCGCCCTGCCATCCGGGTTCGGTGGCGGGCACCACATCGACATGCCCCGACAACACCCAGCCCGGCCGCGCCGGATCACCGATCGTGGCGAAGAGATTGGCGCGATCCCCTTCGGGACCGGGCAACAGGTGGCAGGATATGCCGCATCCCGCCAGCCAGTCGCGCACGAACGCCAAAAGCGCGCCATTCGGGGTTCCGACCACGGTGGGAAAGGCTGTAAGCGCGGTAAGCATCTGTTCGGGCGTCATGAATACTCCTTGGGAATTTCGTTGCGCATGACCGCGATCCGGACTCCTTTATCCTGCCCTGCCCCGCGCGGCATGGCCTGCCGGATGCGGGCAAGGATACGCAATTTCCTGCGCTCTGAGGGGCAAACGCGGCAAGCACTGTGGCAAAGGCAACGCCATGCTGGACGCAGACAGCCAATCGGAGACCCGCATGACCTTCCGCCCCAAATTCATCACCTTCGACTGCCACGGCACGATGATCTTCTTCGACATGGCAGGTGCCGCGCGCGCGCATTATGCGGATACGCTCGATTCCGCCCGGATGGAGACTTTCATCCGCGATTTCTCGGCCTACAGGCTCGATGAGGTGCTGGGGGCCTGGAAGCCCTATGCCGAGGTCGTGCACAACGCGCTTGAACGGACCTGCAAGCGCAACGGCGTGGCCTTCGATCCGACGGTGGCCGAAGACATCTATGCGCGCGTGCCGACATGGGGGCCACATTCGGATGTGCCCGCCGGGCTGGCCAAGGTCGCCGACAAGATCCCGCTGGTGGCGCTGACCAATTCGATGAACGCACAGATCCCACACAATATCGCGCAGCTTGGCGCACCCATCGCCAGTGTCTTCACCGCCGAAAGCGCCGGGGCATACAAGCCGCAGATGCGCGCCTTCGAATACATGTTCGACATGCTTGGATGCGGCCCGAAAGACGTTCTGCACGTCTCGTCCAGCTTCCGCTACGACCTGATGACGGCGCATGATCTCGGGATCGAGAACAAGGTCTGGGTCAATCGCGGCCATGAACCCGCCAACCCCTATTACGGTTACACTGAAATTGCGAACATCTCGGGGCTGGCGGGCGCCGTCGGCCTTTGACCCCTGCGCCTGCGCCCTGCCCCTTCCGAAACCGGAGACAACGATGAAATTCACCTCTTACTGGCACGATACGGCCGCCCCCTTCGCCCATGGACGCGCCGACCCGGTCGAAGGCAAGGTCGATGTCGCGGTGATCGGCGGCGGGTTCACCGGGTTAAACGCCGCGCGCAAACTGGCCAAGGAGGGCGTCAGCGTTGCCGTGCTGGAGGCCCGAGAGGTCGGCTCGGGCGGTTCGGGACGCAATGGCGGCCACCTTAATAACGGTGTGGCGCATGGCTATGCCGAAGCAAAGGCGCATCTGGGGGCCGAGCGCGCCCATGCGCTTTACCGCGCCTATGACCGCTCGATCGACATGATCGAGGACGTGATCGCCGACGAAGGCATCGAGTGCGATTTCCGCCGGGCAGGCAAGCTGAAGCTCGCCTCCAAGGCCAGCCATGTCGCCGGGCTGCGCGCAAATTTCGAGCTGATCCACCGCGAGGTGGATGCCGATACCCGCTGGTTGGAAAAATCCGACCTGAAGGACGAGGTCGGCGCCGCGGGTTTTCACGGTGGCATGCTCTACGAGAAGGCCGCCATGATGCATATGGGGCGGTATGTGGCGGGTCTGGCCGAGGCCGCGCATCGTCATGGCGCATTGATCTGGGAGCATGCGCCGGTCGAGGCGCGTCTGCGCACCGCCACCGGGTGGGAGCTGCAAACCCCCAAGGGCCGCATCCGCGCGGACCGGGTGATTCTGGCAACAGGCGCCTATACCGGGCAGGTCGCCCGTGCACCCTTCGGCTGGTTTCGCCGCAGGATCATCTCGGTCGGGTCTTTCATCATTGCCACGCGCCCGCTGGACCACGACGAGGTCGCCGCAACGATGCCCGGAAACCGCACCTGCGTGACCTCGATGAACATCGGCAATTATTTCCGCCTGTCGCCCGACAACAGGCTGATCTTCGGTGGACGGGCGCGGTTCTCGGCGGTGTCGGATCAGCGCTCGGACGCGAAATCGGGCGAGGTGCTGCGCGAAAGCCTCGCCCGGACCTTCCCCCATCTGGCCGATATCGGGATCGACTATTGCTGGGGCGGTCTGGTGGGCATGACGAAAGACCGCTATCCGCGCGCCGGCATGCATGACGGGATTCTTTATGCCATGGGCTATTCCGGCCATGGCGCGCAGATGTCGACCCTTCTGGGGCAAAGCCTTGCCGATATGGCGATGGGGCGGATGGACACGAACCCGCTGGCGGGCATGGCATGGCCCGCGATCCCGGCGCATTCCGGCAAGCCATGGTTCCTGCCGCTGGTGGGGTTGTGGTTCGGGATGAAAGACCGTCTTTCGTGAAACCTGCCTGCGGGCGTTTCACCCCCGTCGATCCGTCATCCGTCAGCCAAGCGAATGCGACGCCAG
Source organism: uncultured Paracoccaceae bacterium (assembly GCA_937863185.1). Taxonomy (GTDB): domain Bacteria; phylum Pseudomonadota; class Alphaproteobacteria; order Rhodobacterales; family Rhodobacteraceae; genus CALMEG01. The sequence goes on from CALMEG010000043.1 coordinate 5,011, forward strand.
CCCGAACATCACGGCCCCTTCGCCGGCCCGGCGCTGCGGGCCGACGCACATCTCGGTGACGGTATCGTAAACGCCCATCCCGGCCGCGGCCAGGAATGCACCGAAAAGATCACCCTGACAGGGAGTATCGAGCCGCAGGAATGTGCCCTCTGCGCGCTGGATCAGCGGTGCGGCGATCTGCATCGCGACCCGCTCGTGGTCGGCCACCAACGGGCCGATGACCTGGCCGCGGCCGAACCGCCGGATCAGCGCATAGCCGCAGACGTGCCCGTCACGCACGGCCACGACCCCGTCGGAAATCCGCAACAGGGCATCCAGGACCTCACGCCGGGGGGCGCCGTAGGCATGGGCATCAAGCGCGCGCAGCGCCGGAATATCCGCCGGTTCCAACGGGCGCGTCGTCACGCCCGGCACCGGATCGGGCAGATGGATGGCGCGCGCGATCCCCTGATGCTGCCAGATCGTGCCGACCGGAACGAACCCGGCGCTTTCGTAAAGCCAATAGCCGCTGCGCGTGGCGCTGAGGCGAAGATCGCGGCCGGCGCAATCCTCCATGATCCGGCGCAAAAGCCAGCGGCCGGCGCCCTGCGCCTGCAACCGCGGCGCCGTGACCATCATCCCGAACATGGCAAAATCCTCAGCCACGGGAAAATACATCGCCGATCCCATGGCCCGCCCGATCTCGTCCAGCGCCAGATACCCCTTGCCAAGCGACATGAAGAACTCGAGATCGTGATCGCGATGCGGCCAGAAGACGCTGACGGTCAGTTCGTGCAGAAGCGGACGGTCCGACGCGCGGATCGCACGGACCGTCGCCTCGTAGCTGTCGATCCGTAGCCGGCCCTGCCCGGCCTGCGCATTCTGGCTTTGCTGCGGCTTGCTGTTCGACATTGCGGCCACTCTTCCCTCAGCATATCCGGTTGGGCGCTTCACCCCGGGGGCCCCGCGCCCCACAGCTTTCGTTATCGCCCGTCTGGCGCGCATTATTCTGCCGTTTCCCGCCGTGCGACAACACAAACTGCGGCCCCTTCTCAGGCCGCATCAAGCGCCTGCACGAAAAGCGAGAAGAGCTGCGCCTGCGACGAGATCCCGAGTTTGCGGTAGGCATTCTTGCGATGCACCTTCACCGTCTCGTCGCTGATCTGCAAGGTGGTGGCGATCGCGGCCGAGGAATAGCCGCGCAGCACCATCGCGATGATCTCGGTTTCGCGCGGCGTCAGGACGCCCCGCGCGATCCGGTCCAGAAGCACCGGCAAAGGCGGCAGGGACGGCATCCGCAGGCCCGGCGCCTCGATCCGCGTCGCGGCATGCCCCCAATGCGCGGCGATGATCGCCTCCAGTACCGGGGCGACGTCGGACAGCCGCGCGCGTTCCTTTGCGCTGAATACCGGCTGCCCGCGTTCCCGGCCGAAACTGATGACGGCCGTGCGTTCCGCACCGATCCCCGTAAACACGCCGATCTCGTCGCGGATCCCGGTCCGGCTGTAATGCTTGGAGTAATATTCGCTGGTGAAGAACTTGTCCGGCGCCAGCTGCCGCAGCCCAGCCATGCCCGAGCGCCGCCCGGCTTCGGTTTCCGCGAAAAACGGGTCCAGCAGATAGGGGCCGACGCAGTAATCCCACACCACGATCCGCGCCAGATCGGGCTGCATGTTGTGATAGAGCGAAACCGGCGTCGTGCTGCCCTGATAGGCGAAGATCATGCAGATGTCATAGTCGAACAAGGCCGCCGTCGCATGATCGAGACAGGCGGGAAACCGGTCGGTCCCGATGGTCGCGATCGCCTCTGCCAGACGGCGGTTCCAGTCAGTCATCCATTACTTCCCTGCCGCGGCGCCCGGATGTCGATGCCTACCCCTCTGGGGTTATTGGTGACGCGCCGCGATGCCGTAAGCTAAGCCAACGGAAAGAGAAACGGAATATCGACACGATGCAATCGGACGCCACGGGCCTCAAAAACTTCCGACAAGAGCTTGACCGGATCGGCGCAACACATGTCCATATCGGCATTTTCGACCCAGACGGCCTTTTGCGCATCAAGCGGGTCGAGCGGGCCAAGGCCGAGAAGCTGGCCGCCGAAGGGTATCAGTTCTGCGATGTGCTGCATAACTGGGACAGCGCCGAGCAGACCTATAGCGGGGGGGCCTATGTCGATGTTCCCGCACAGATCTTTCCGCAAACCCTGCGCGCCTGGCCGTTCGAGCGCGCCGAGGCCGTGTGCATCGCCGATTATGCCTTGCCTTTCGGCGAACGTTCGGCACGCAACCAGCTGATCGCGCAGATCGCGAAGGCCCGCAAGATGGGCTTCTCGGTCCATTCCGCCTTCGAGTTCGAATTCAACATCCTGGCCGAAGACGCGGCCTCGCTGCGCGCGGGCGGCTTTGCCGATCCCCGGCATTACGCCCCCGGCAACCGCACATATTCACTGGAAACCCTTGCCGAACAACAGCCCCTTCTGGGCGGGCTGGAGGCGATGCTGGACCAACTTGGCATCAAGATGGATGCCCTGCATACCGAACTTGGCCCCGGCTGCCTTGAAGTGCCGCTTGGACATGCCGAAGGGATCAAGGCCGCCGATGACGCCGCGCTGTTCAAGAACTTCACCCGGACCTATTTCCGCCGCCACGGCCTGACCGCGTGCTTCATGTCGAAGCTGCGCGAAACCCTGTCGGGGCAGTCGGGGCACCTGCATCTTTCGCTGCGCAACATCGCCGATGACAGCCCCGCCTTCGCGGATGCAGCCGGTCCTGACGGGCTGAGCGTGACCGCGCGGCATTTCATCGGTGGCCTGATCACCCTGATGCCCGAAATGCTGGCGCTGTGCAGCCAGACCGTGAACGCCTACAAGCGCATGGTGCCGGGCATGTGGGCGCCGACCCATGCCTCTTGGGGGGTGCAGAACCGCTCGGTCGCGGCACGGGTGATGAATGACAGCCCCAATTCCACACGAGTCGAGTTCCGCGTGCCCTCGGCCGATACCAATCCGCACGCTGCCCTGGCCATGTGCCTTGGCGCGGGGCTCTGGGGGATCGAGAACCGCATCGACCCCGGCCCCGCAGCGATCGGCGATGTCCATGCCGAGAACGCCCCACCCGGCACGGGATTTCCTGCCGACCTGGGCGATGCGGCGGCGCGCCTGTCGCAAAGCCGCGCCGCGCGCGAGATTTTCGGAGATACGTTCATCGACAGTTTCGTGCGCGCGCGCCGTGCAGAATACGCCGCCTATGCCCGCCATGTCAGTGCGTGGGAACGCGAACGATACCTAGAAATCGTATGAAAAACACAACAAAACCAACCGGGAGTAACTCATGACTCAGAAAAACGGAATTCCGATGTTCTCGCCCAACCGGCGCGGCTTCCTCCAGGGGATGGGGGCCGCGGGACTCGTGGGGGCGGCCGGGCTGACGCCGCGCAAGGCGCGCGCCGCGACCGCCATGCAATACATGTGCTGGGAAGGCTACGACAAGGCCAGCATCATCCAGCCCTTCGAGGCGGCGCAGGACGTGACGCTCTCGATCGACCTGATCACCGACAGCCCCGGCGGCTTCGCCAAGCTTGCCGCAGGCGCATGGCGCGATTTTGACGCGGTCTCCAGCGACAGCCCGTGGATCCAGCGCATGGGCCCGGCCGGGATTGCCGAATTCATCGACGCCGGCGAATTCGCGGATGTCTATGACAGCTTCTACGAGCAGTTCCGCGCGCCCTTCGCACCGCTGGAATTCGATGGCCAGATCACCGGCCTGCCCACCCGCTGGGGCTGGGTTGGCCCGACGGTCAACACGCAGTTCGACGATCTGGACAAATGGTCGAGCTATGCGCCCTGCTTCGACCCCGACTACAAGGACAAGATCTGTGTTCTGGACTGGGGCGACTGGCCGATCATGCCGATGGCGCTCTATGCCGGGATCAACCCCTACAAGGAACTCGACGATGCCGAACTGAACGAGATCCGCCTTGTGCTGCGCGCGCTGTTCAAGAATACGCGCGCCGTGGTGGCCGATCTTTCGGTGGCGCAGAAGGGGCTGATGGACGGATCGTTCCGCACGCTGATCGGAGGCGGCACCTATTGCACCTCGGCCCTGCGCAAGGACGGGCAGAAACACATCATGTCGATCGTGCCCGAGCCGAAGGACGGTCTCAACCAGGGCATCATCTGGATGGAGGCGACCGGCATCGTCAAGGATCCGGTCGATCCGGCCAAGGCCAAGGCCCTGTTGCGCCACCTGACCTCGCCCGAGGTGGCGGTGGAACTGGCCTGGACCGAAGCAACCTGCAACCTTGTCCCCTCGCAACAGGCCGAGGCGCTGTTCTCGGACGAGCAGAAGGACGTGCTTCAGATGGATTACATGTGGGAAGCCTGGGACAAGAGCCACTTCCACGATGTCGCGCCCAACATCGACCAGATGCTGGAAATCTGGCAGCAGGAACTCGCGGCGGCACGCTGAGGCGCGCCAGACAGAAGCCTTGCGGAGGCGGCCCGGCGGCCGCTTCCGCCCTGAAGGGACGAATGCAATTGCCTTCCCAGATTATCGAAGCCACCGGGATCGAAAAATACTATGGCACCTACAGGGCGCTGAAGAACATGTCGCTTTCCGTGGCCACCGGAGAGTTCCTTGCGCTGGTCGGACCGTCCGGATGCGGCAAGACCTCGCTGCTGAAAATCCTTGCCGGGTTCGAGGATCTTTCGGGCGGCAGCCTGATGATCGACGGGCGCGACATGGCGGGTGTTCCCGCTTCCGAGCGCCCCACCCGCATGGTGTTCCAGAAACTCGCGCTGTTCCCGCACAAGACGGTGGCGCAGAATATCGGCTTTCCGCTGCACCTTGCCAAGCGACCCAAACCCGAGATCGGCGCCGCCGTGCGCCGGATGCTTGAGCTGATGCACCTGAAGGAAAGCTATCTCAACCGCTACCCGCACGAGCTTTCGGGCGGCGAACAGCAGCGCGTGGCGCTTGCCCGCTCGATGGTGTCGCAGCCCCAGGTCCTGCTGCTTGACGAACCGATGAGCGCGCTTGACGCCAAGCTCAAGAAATCACTTCAGGCAGAACTCAAGCGCCTGCACCGACAGGTCGGCACAAGCTTCGTACACGTCACCCACGACCTCGAAGAAGCGATGATGCTGGCCGACCGCATCTGCGTAATGCGCGCCGGAGAGATCATCCAGCTTGGCGCCCCTGCCGAGATCTATTATCGCCCCGCCGACGCCTTCGTCGCGTCCTTCATCGGCGATACCAACCTGCTTCCCGCCCGCCTTTCGCCGGCGCAGGACGGGTTCACCTTCGATTGTGCCACATTGTCCTGCACACAGCCGCAGCTTCACGCACAGCAGGTCGCACCGGGCGCGGAAAACGGCGCGGCGCTCGTGATGATCCGCCCCGAGATGCTTCGCCTTCTGGCGCCCGGCGAAGACGCCGAATGCGTGATCGAGGGCGAAGTGGCCGAGTATTTCATCCGGGGCGCCTCGATCCAGTATCGCGTCGCCACGCGCGATGGCACGGAAATCGTCATGGACATCCCCGGAACCTCGGTCCTGCCCGCGCGCAACGGCGAGGCCGTCCGGCTGGGGCTTTCGGTCGCCGACATCTTCGTGGTGAGGGGCTGAGCCATGGCGGTCATGGACAAAAGCTGGCGCGATGCCGCCCTGCGGATCTCGACGCTGCCGCTTCTGCTGCTGTTTGCGACCTTCTTCGTGATCCCGCTGGTCATGACAGTGCTTCTGAGCTTTCAGGGCACGCAATATTACCGGCTGGTCTGGACATGGGATCTCAAGGTCTGGGCCGATGTCTTCGGTCAGGCGCATTACTGGAAGATCATGTGGCGCACGCTAACCATGGCGCTGATCTGCACGTTGCTCTGCTCGGTCCTGGCGATCCCGATCGCCTATGCGATGGTCAACAGGCTGGGACGCTGGTCGGAACATGTCATGTTGCTGATGGTCTTTGCATTTCTTACGGATGCGGTGCTGAAAACCTTCGGCTGGGTGCTGTTTCTTGATCGTTCCGGCGTGCTGAACGGTACGCTTCAGGCCCTTGGCCTGCCACCAAGCGCGGTGAACGTGCTCTTCACACCCTCGGCCACCATGATCGGAATGGTCTACAACCTTCTGCCCTATGCGATCTTCACCACCGCATTGTCGATGGCGCGGATCGACCGGGATCTTCTGCTGGCCTCTTACGATGCCGGCGCCTCGCGCGTACGCAGCTTCTTCGAGGTGACGCTGCCCCTGTCGCGGCCGGGCATTTCTGCGGGCGCGGTGCTTGTTTTCGTGCTGAGCCTCGGGGTTTTTCTCGAACCCAAGGTGATGGGTGGCGGCACGTCGCCCATGGCGGCGGAGTTGATCCGGCAAAGCTTCGAGACGCGGGTGAACTGGCCCCTTGGCGCGGCACTGACGGTGGTGCTGATCGTGATCGGGGCAGCAGTCCTGGCCCTCGCGGGCAGCGTCGCGATCCTGCGGGCACGGAGGGCGGCATGATGCGCATGGACCGCTTTGAAAAACACATGGCCGATGTCGTCCTTTACGGCTCGGTCCTTCTTGTGCTGGTGTTCTTCTATATCCCGATTGCCACGCTGATCCTGTTTTCCTTCACCGAAAGCCGCTTTCTGTCCTGGCCGATACCGGGTTTCAGCACGCGCTGGTATGCAGAGTTGCTGGCCGACCGCGATTTCTGGGCTGCGCTGCGCAATTCGGCGCTGCTGGCCGTGGCGACCACCCTTCTGGCTACGCTGTTCGGGATCGGCGGCGCCTTTGCCTGGATCCGCTATCGTTTCCGCTTTCAATGGGCGGTG
>CALMEG010000044.1 GCA_937863185.1 uncultured Paracoccaceae bacterium
GGGGCGGGACGATGGCCACCAGCACCGCAAATCCGACGACGGCCGGGATGGAGATGGGGGGGGAACGGTCGGTGAAGCGCTCGGTCGGGGCCCGGGCGCTTTCCGCTTCCTCGACCAGCCGGATGATACGGGCAATGGTGTTGTCCTCGGCCGACTTGGTGACCCGAACACGCAGCGCCGCCTCGGAATTGATGGAGCCGGCAAAGACGGAGGCACCGGGTTCCTTCAGCTTCGGCACACTCTCGCCCGTGACGGCGCTCTCATCGACGCCCGAGGTGCCCTCGATAACTTCGCCATCTGCCGGGACCCGGTCTCCCGGGCGCACCAGAACGATCTGGTCCACCTGCAGCTGGTCGGCTGGTATCACCCGAGTCCGGCCGCCGATCTCCAGGATCGCGGTCTTCGGTACCAGACGAGCGAGCGCCCGGATCCCGTCGCGCGCCTTGTTCGCCGCAACACCTTCGAGAACCTCCCCGACGGCGAAGAGGAAGACGACGAGCGCCGCTTCCTCGGCGGCGTCGATGACGAGCGCGCCGCTGGCGGCGATTGTCATCAGCATCTCGATCGTGAACGGCATCCCCGCTCTGGCGGACGCGACGGCGCGGCGTGCGATAGGGGCGACACCAATGAGCGTCGCGAGGATGAATGCCCACGTCGCCACATCCTGGGAGGCGAGCAGTTTCACGGCCCATGCCGCCGCGAGGAGGAGACCGGTGCCGATCACCAGTCTGCCCTTCGCGGTCTGATACCAACACGAACCGGGCCCGGGTCCGCTCTCGGGCTCTGTCGATCCCGTGTCGGGCTCGAGTCCTGCGGCATCTCGCGAGCCGTCCGTACGGGACGCTTGCTCACCGTCCGGCAGCAAGAAGCCTTTCCGATCGGGGCTCGATCCTTTCGCCGCAATCCCGTAGCCGAGCCGCTTGACGATTGCTTCGATCTGATCGCGAGGCGTCTGCCCTTCATCGAGAGTCAGCCGAAGCCGCTCGGTCATCAGCGCCACATCGACGTCGCTCACGCCGGGCAGGCGTTCGACCGCACCCCGGACCTTGCCGGCGCACGACGCACAGTCCATCCCGGAAACCGTCCATTCGTAGGTTGCACTGTCGTTCGCCGTCATCACGCCCTTCCACCCCGCCTAGCGGGCAACATTGTATTTGCTGAGTCGCGAACCTAAGGTCTCTAGTAGCTATAGCTTCAAGAGGAAATCTGATGCTCACCATCGGAAAATTGGGCGAAGCGGCCGGCGTGAAGGTTCCGACGATCCGCTACTACGAGCAGATCGGGCTCCTGCCGGAGCCAGATCGCAGTGCCGGGAACCAGCGGCTCTATGGGCAGTCGGCACTGGATCGGCTAGCCTTCATCCGCCATGCGCGGGAGCTCGGTTTTCCGCTGGACGCTATCCGAGACCTTCTGAGTCTCTCTGACAGACCCGATCAATCCTGCGCAGCCGCCGATGTCATCGCCAGGGCGCAGCTGGCCGAGGTTGAAAGCCGCCTTGCGCGCCTGACTGCGCTGAAAGGCGAACTTGAGCGCATGGTCGTGCAATGTGCAGGCGGTCGGATTGCCGATTGCCGGGTCATTGAAGTTCTGGGCGACCATTCGCTATGCGCAACCGATCACCAGCATCCGGAGAGCGAGGCGGCATCGTGAACGCACCCGGCACCCTCGCCATCTACATCGGTGCCGCTCTGGCCGAGATTGCGGGCTGCTTTGCGGTCTGGGCATGGATGCGGCAAGGCGCGAGCGCGCTCTGGCTGGTCCCCGGCCTCCTGAGCCTGGCCGTCTTCGCTTGGCTCCTGACCCTTGCCCCCTCCGATTTTGCGGGGCGGGCCTACGCAGCTTATGGCGGGGTCTATATCGCAGCCTCGCTCCTCTGGCTGTGGCTCATCGAGAAGCAGCGCCCGGACACTTGGGACCTGACAGGTGCCGCAATCTGCCTCGCCGGTGCGGCCGTCATCCTGTTGGCGCCGAGGGCGGCTGGTGGATGATCGGGGGTGCTCTCCAAGATCAAGGCAGCCGACTGCCGCTCATCGTTGCCGACATCACGATAGAGCCAACCTTTGCGGACGGACTCCCGCTCTTCCAGCGTAGCAGCTGTGCGTATCAAATAAAATCAATGACTTATACTGGAGAAGGTTGGACGTCAGACCCATCCCCTCCGCCACCACCCCTTGATTATATTGAATAAAATCAGGTTCTGCGGGTCTTACCCCACATCTTGCCCCACATCTCAAAAATGCTTGGCCAATTTGGTGGCGTAGGCCATCCTTGCCCGTATTGCAGCATCACCTTGGAGCAGGCCTTTGAAGCGCTACTTTCTCTCCGGACTGGTTTCCTGCTTGCTTGCCTCGGCAACTTCAGCACAAGGCGTCTGGGTTGAGACAAGCTGGACTTGCGCCGATTGGGCAGAGGCTCGAGCCAACAACAACGCAATGGCGATTGAGCAGCACGTTGTCGGGGTGCTCAATGGGGTCGTTTTAGCTTCCAAGCAAGATTTCTGGCGTGTCGATGTGCCGATCGACTCGAAACAGGCGTTCTTCTGGGTCGATAGACACTGCGCAGAAAATCCTTTGGACATACTCTTAACTGGTGTCTTCGCCCTGGTCGAAGAACGGCTTGGGAAGGGGTGGAATCAGCGCAACAAGTAGTCACCTCAGAGGCGCATTTCAGAGCATCTTGGCGGTTATTCGGGCCTCTGCCATCAGTTCGGACAGGGCGCGGCGCAGGGCATCAGATTGCCTTGTCCTGTTGCCATGCACCCAGCGGCCATTCGCGGGGCCAGAAGGTGCGCCCCCTCTTGCACCATGCATCCGGCAAACGCTCCAGCCCTTCACGGCAGGGGCCTTGCAGCGGCAACGGGTGGTCTTTGCAGTTGCCGTGCATCGGGGGGCGTCGGCAAGGCGCTGGGCAGGATGCATGGGGTTGTCGGTCGGTTTCATTTGCGCCCCCCTCCCTTAGCTTCCACCGCCCCGACAATCGCCTGACCGCCTGCGTTGACCGTGACATGTTCAACCGTGACCTTCTGTTGCCCGCTTGTCCGGTATCGCTTCAAAGCCTCCATCTGTGTGGCGAAGGTCCGGGCCAGCTTGTTTAAGGCGCGTTCGGCGGCATCTTGTTGCGGGATGGTCTCCACGTGGTTCAGTCGCCGTGCCATCATCATGGTCGCGGCGTGGATTGCCCCCATCTGGGTAGCAAGCATGGCCTCCAGGCCATCACGGGGAGCGACCGACCGGACTACCCCGAGGACGAAGTTAGAGTTGGCGCTGTCTATTGAGCGCTTGTGGGAACCTAAGCAGGAAATCTGACTGATTAAGGGCACCGACGAGCCCTGCGGCGACTGCTGCGAGACGCCGCGGTCCGACTGTCTCGCCCAGGAGTGGAGCTGCCAGCAACGTCAGGATCAATGGCTCAACGAAGAAAATGGCGATCGCGGTGGCAATCGGCATGACCGCGAAGGCGCCTATCAGGCAGACGAGGGTGATTATCACCAGCAGACCGGACAGCGCGACAATCGGAGAGAGCATTGCGCCACGGAGGCGCCTGCGTAGTAACACCGCCGCCGGCAGGAGGAAGGCCGCTTGGGCAAGAACGCGCGCGGTCGCGACGTCAATCGGATTCAGTTTCTCTGTCAGAAGCTTCGACAATGTGTCGCCCAATGGTAGTAGGAGCATCGCCGCGGCCATGCAGGTCATTCCTGCGAAAGATCCCGTCCACATGGTCTGCGACCTGTCGAGCAAGGCAAGAGACATAGGACACCTCATCACTTCAGGCTCCGCACGGTATGCGCGGGAGCAAGTCCGGGCGTTCAGGACATCGGTTGACAATACAGGGGCTGGGCAGCGGACTCGCGACGCCATCGCATGCTGCCTTACAACGAGCGTATAGGGATCTTCGAAGGTTTTGTCCAATCCGGGAGCAAGCAGATCTCTGGTCCAATTGCTCAGCAAGGCCCGTGGCGTCAGGTAAGAGCGTTCAGAATGAAATCGGCGCGCGCTTCGATTTTGGGCTTTGGCAGAATGACCGGATCTTATCCAAGCCAGTCGGAAGCCTCGATCAGCCAATGATATTCGTGGATACTGTCCTTCACGTCTTGTAGGCGTTCACTGTCCCTGTGGTGGATTTCTGGGCGGGGTGGGCCAGAAACACGTGGTGGTGGAAGCGGGCGTGTCCCGACAGGGTGGAGGAGGCCGCCAATCCGGTTGCATGTTCCAGCGCGATGGACGCACCCAGCAGCCCGCGATAGAAGAACACCCAACCCTGCGAAGACGCGACGCGGTTGCGGTCTCCGGTCGCCATGTCGATGGCGCGTCTTGCGAAGCCTTCGAGATAGACCCCGGGGAAATGCCACGCTTGCGCCGTTCAGCTCCTGCCACACGAACTTCCTGCCAGGCTCCTGGAGAGTTTCGAAGCCTCGTGAAGCAAGTTCGGCCAGCAACGTCGACTTCCCGCCCCTCCCGAGCAGCCGGAAAGGACCACGTGCTGGCCGCCATGGCCGTTTTCATCGGATGTCTCGCCATGTTGTCAGCCGCTCCTCACGCCCCGATGTGCTCTGCCTTGGGCGGCGCTGCGAATATCCCTGCGACCTCCGTTTCATGATCGACGGGAAGCATGGCTTTCCCGTGGGGACGGTTCAGCTCGATCTGCATGCGTGGGGTCGGGACTTTCGCTTGCCGCATCGCGCGGTCGATCAGAGATAGAAGCTCGTCCCGGCAGTCGACGTCCCGTTCGAAGCGCGACAGCCAAAACCGGACCGCATAGGAATTGCCGTCGCTCCCCAGCTCCTGAACGCGGACATCCGGTGCCGGTTCGGACTGGATCAGGCGCGCTTCTCTCACCGCCTTCAGGATCATTTCCTTGGCGGCGTCCACGGAAACCTCATGCGATAGCTTCAGAGACAGCTGCGCACGATACTGCGGTTTCGGAGCGGAGTAGTTGATGATGCGTCGGCGCGCAATCTGGCTGTTCGGCAGGATCATGTAGGTCGAGTCCAAGGTCAACACCCGTGTCGTGCGCCAGCCGATCTCGATGACCTTGCCTCGTGCGACCTGCTCGATATCGACCCAGTCACCGATCCGATAGGGGGCCTCGACCCCCAGTGCAATGCCGGACAGCGTGTCAGCCACGACGTTCCGAATTGCGAACCCCAGCACCGCGAGTATCAAGCTCGATCCAGCAAGCGCGCCAAGGAGACCTTGTTCCAGCAAAAGCGCGGCAGAGGCAACGATGGCGGCGAAGAACAGCAGAACCGCCACGAGATCCCGAAACAGGCGCGGGTATGGGCGCTTGTCGCGTCTCCGGCGATCTGCGAACAGGCCGAACAGTCGGCTACCGAGCCAGGCCGCAGCAAGGCAGCTGACAACGCCGCCAAGCAGGCGGAGAGATAGTCCGACCCGCTGCTCGACATCCTGGTCGAAGAATACCAGACCGGCGGCGACAATAAGCAGAACGGTAGGCCACATCAGCCGACGGAGAAAAGAGAGACGTCTCATGTCAGCAGCCCTGTTGCTGGTGCCGCGATGGTCGGCGAGACCGGCACTGGAGGCAGGTCACGGCAGCGCCGGCATGTCGCTCGACGGCAGAGCCACAACGACGACAGGAAATTCGGATAGTGGGGGTATTGCCCCCGAGAATGTGCCGACAGCTGGGACACCGATGGGCGGCCGCCCGGGGAAGCGATGTCTTGCAGGACGGGCAGGCAAGCGGAAGGTGACGAATCATGAGACCCTCTTTCAACGGGAAGAAAAGACGCCGAAGCGGCGATTGCCGATATCCCGGAAGGAGCGTCGTGGCTTCGTCAGCGCATCGAGCGGCTCCTTCCGGGCAGAGCATGGGCTTCGGCAGGGCCCAGGGAATGTCCGTTCATTGTGCCTCCAGGCCTTCGGGGGCATCCTGGGACGCGACGTGGAGCACGGTCAGAACCCGCCGCATTCCATCCCTGGTATCCCAGTGGAGCGATGCGCCCTCTGCCAGTCCGATCAGGGCAACCCCGATCGGTGTCAGGATCGAGATCCGCCCGCGTGCGATGTCGGCGTCCTCTGGATAGACGGGCGTTACCATCTTTTCCTGGCCGGTCGACTCATCCCGATAGGTGACCGCGCGACCGATGGCCACGACGTTCTGCGGGAGTTTCGCCGCCGGAACGATACGGGCCCGGCCGATTTCGCCGAGCAGCCGGTCGGCAAGGTCCGGATTGCGCTGGATCGCGCCCTCCGCAAGTGCCTCGAGCCTTTCCAGGCAGTCCGCACCTATGACGACCCTGGGCCGCCGGCCGGTGCCGCGTGACGTAGAGAATTGTTTGTTCATCGTAGTTTCCTTTCCACCACCTGGTGGTGTGAGTGAACTATAGGTGGCCATGGTCCCTGATCCGCCAGGAGTGGATCAGAGCATCAGGCCGCGGCTTGGTCCGGAGACGGATGCACATCCAACACCACGACGACTTCGATCTGACCGTCGTCCCGCAGAAGCGGAACCTTCTGCAGTTTTCGCATCCCGATCAGGGTCGCCCCAAGCAATGAAGCAACGAGAAAATGTCCCGGGACCGGCGTGGGGTTCATGGAGAGCACGCCGCTGCGAGCGCCCTCACCGCTGATCATGTAGGTGACGTGGCATCCGGCCACGACAAGATCAGGCGAGGCCGGCTCGGGAGTTCCGCGCGAGATCCGCAGCTTGTGGCGCAGCAGCCCATTTAGAAGAGGTGGGTTTGGCGAATTCCTGGTTCCGCGATGGCGGAGCAGGCGATCAATACCGAGCCGGTCTTCGACAGTGAGAAGAAAGCCGCGCCCGACAGCGGAGCGTTCAAAGAGCGATCGAAAGTCACTGCCGGCAGGCTGGTGGGTGATCCTGGTAATGGTCATGATATGTCTCCCGGAGCGGTAAAGCCCGCGTTCTCAGATGCAAGGATGTGAGAAAGCCCCGGGTGGTCGAAGACGCGCTTATGCGCAGACCGCCCGGGGACCCGGGCGGTTCAGAAGCAGAAACCGGAAGAGGTTTTCGTGCGTGACTATGAGGAGACCTTAGTCTTTGGGCGCAACCGGTCAATCATCGAGACCGGGCGGGTATTGGAACGGACAAGGATGCACAGATCCCGCAAAGGTGAAGAAGGCGGATTATTGACGAGGTCCATGAGGCGGACTTCGACGTCAGGGGGTCACCGACTACGCACCTCGAAGTTTGAGTCACGTCGAGCTTCCTGCATCCGCCAGCGGTGTGGCAGCGGGATGATGTTTGTCGACGTCGTGCGACCACCATCGTCTTCCCACTGCGCCAGGCATTTGGCGCTCGGCTCAGCGACCGACCTCTCCATGTCACTTGGCCGGAAAAGCTCCGGAAACAGTTCTTCGAAATCTGCCTTGCAAATCATCATTTTGTCACTCCTTTTCATCGTTGCATAGAGAGCTACTACACGGCGAAGGCTGCGCACCACGGTAGTACCGTGGTGCGGGTTCTCGAGAATTGGCCCGGCTATGCCGCTCGGCCGCCGCGCCACCGCGCATCGACCTCCACATCCGGAGAAACTGGACGCATGCTCAGTTCGCGATCCGTGAGACCATCGACGATGCGCGGGATATCACTGCGATCAATTCCGATGTCGCGCAGCAGGCGATCGTCCATGCCTCGAAGAGTTTCGATCATCTTCCGGCGTTGCCAGCGGTGGAATGCGGTCCGGAGCCAATGTCGAAACGCTCCGGGCTTGCGGTTGCGCGGACTGGCCGCTCGAGGGGGTGGGAAGTGATGGTTATTGGATTTGAAGACGTGGGGGTGCATGTCATGCTCCATGACGAAGAAACTGAACCGAGACGCACGCACCACGTCAGCCGGACGACCCGCACAGGCGTGGTCTTCCGGCCAGGTTGGCGCGTTTGTCACTTCGACTGATCTTTAAGAGATCGAGAAGACCCCGAGGCGCGGACCGGCACGCGGCCTGATCCCGCCCGGGGCTACCGGCGGTTCAGTGTGTTTCCTGCGTTGAGCAGGAACCTCGTATGAAGAAGGAACACGGTCATGACTGAGATATCGGCATTCCGCGTGTGTTTATCAAGAGGAAGACGCAGTCTGCGACTTTCTGGCACTGACGCCATCAGAGGCGGACGAGGCCGAAGTATGATGCCTCGCCAAAGGAGATCGCTGACCTCGGTTCGATTGTCGCGCAGCAGTGAGAACCAACTCTCATAGTGGTGCCACTTCGCCGCACCGCGGCCATGACGGTTGACAGAATCCATTTGTTGCATAGCCTATATGCATGGTTACGAACGAAAGCCTCTTCCGGTTTCTGCTTCTGAACCGCCTCCCTGCCCGGGCGGCGAGCGCGTAACCGCGTTCACGGCCACCCGGGGATTTCTCGAACATTTTGATAGAGACATCAGGTCTGCCGAGATCAGCCACTGGGAGATAACCATGACCAACGCACAACATGTGCGGGTGCCGAATAGCTTTGCTTACGACACCAAGCCAGAAAAGCACCTCAACGACGCCGAGTTTTTCCTTCGGCCTTCTGACCGCGCCGACATCGAGTGGCTACTTTCCCGAGATGACCCCGCGGCACAGAAAATGCCGCGTCTTGTAGAAGGGATCCTGCGCTAGGGTCAGGATTCATAACCAGTAGATGACGAGGGCGGCGAGGGCGATGGCCGAAAGGAAGACCTTCGGGCACCGGTCATATCGGGTGGCCACACGCCTCCAGTCCTTGAGCCTGCCGAACATGATCTCGATGCGATTGCGCCGCTTGTATCGGCGTTTGTCGTATTTGACCGGCTTCTTGCGTTTCTTTCGGCCTGGGATACAGGCGCGTATCCCTTTGTCCTGCAACGCTTCTCTGAACCAATCTGCGTCATAGCCACGATCCCCGAGCAGCCATTTGACGTTTGGTAGGCCGCTGAGCAATGCGCGTGCGCCGATGTAATCGCTGACCTGTCCGGCGGTGACGAACAGGTCAATCGGTCGTCCCTGACTGTCGCAGATGGCGTGCAGCTTGGTGTTCATGCCGCCTTTGGTTCGACCGATAAGACGACCGCGCCCCCCTTTTTGGCGGCCATGCTGGTCGCCGTTCGATGGGCCTTGAGATATGTCGCGTCGATCATCACGGTCTTCTCTTCGCCGTGCTCAGCGGCCAGACCTGTCATCATCCGGGCGAAGATGCCTTTCTCGCTCCACCGCTTCCACCGGCTGTAGAGCGTCTTATGCGGACCATACTCCTTCGGCGCATCCCGCCAACGCAAGCCATTGCGATTGATGAAGATAATCCCGCTCAAAACCCGCCTATCATCGACCCGAGGCTTACCATGAGGCTTGGGAAAGAAAAGGGCCAGGCGTGCCATCTGCGCGTCGGTCAGCCAGAAGAGATCGCTCATGTCACCGCTCCGTTTTCGAAGCCGTGAATCATGCTGTTCGCGCGAAATCAATGCATCCTGATCCGCAAGAACGCATCGAACGAACGCGGTCCTGACCGCAGTTACGTCGGCATCTGGACGAGATATTCGTGACGATCAACGGCGAGCGGCACCAGCGTCCTTGCAGAGACTGTTTCTCATCCGTCTTTCAGAACCTTTCTCTTGCCCCGCGCCGAAAACCGTTCATAGTTAGCATCATGGCTAAGTATGATTCCAACCTCTCGGTGCTGTTCCATGCGCTTGCGGATCCGACGCGGCGGGCGATCCTGACGCGTCTGGCCGCGGGTCCGGCGCCGGTGACGCAGCTGGCGGCGCCCACCGGGCTGCGCCTGCCTACCGTGATGCGGCATCTTGCGGTGCTGGAGGAGGCGGGGCTGATCGCCACCTCCAAGGACGGGCGGGTGCGCTCCTGCGCCATCGTGCCCGAGGCCTTGGCCCCGATACGGACATGGCTCGACGAACAGCGGGCCATCTGGGAAAGCCGGCTCGACCGGCTGGAGGATTACGTCACGAAACTGATGGAGGAACGCGCGAAATGACCCCCGATCTGGACCCCGATACCGACCTGAGCTTCACCCGCACGCTGGCTGCGCCCCGGCATCTGATCTGGGAATGCTGGACACGGCCCGAGCATATCCCGCATTTTTTCATTCCCGCGCCGCACAAGGTGACGGCGGTGGAGATCGACCTGCGCGTGGGCGGGCGCTTCAACACCCGCTTCGAGGTCGAGGGCAATGTGATGGACAACCACGGCGTCTATCTTGAGGTGGTGCCGCAGGAAAGGCTGGTCTTCACGGATACTTATGCCGAGGGCTGGAAACCCGTGGCCGAGCCCTTCATGACCGCGATCCTGCTGCTTTCTGACGCGCCCGAAGGCGGCACGACCTATACCGCGATTGCCCGCCACCGCACCCCCGAGATCCGCAAGGCGCATGAAGACATGGGCTTTTTCGACGGTTGGGGCACGGTGGCGACGCAACTGGAAGCCTATGCCAGGGGGCTGTCGGGATGAGCCGCTTCGCCACGCTGACCTTCCAGCGCCAGGTGGGGGCGCCCGTGGCAACCCTGTGGCAGGCCTGGACCGCCCCCGCCGCGCGCGCGGTCTGGGCCGCGCCTTCGCCCGATGTCACGGTGGAATTCCTTCAGGCCGACAGCCGGCCGGGCGGGCACGAGATATCGCTGTGCAAGGCCGAGGGGCAGCCTGACATCCGCTGCGAATGCGGCTGGCTGGAGATGCAGCCCGGCCGGCGCAGCGTGAATTACGAACTGGTCTCGATCCGGGGCACGACGCAATCGGCGGCGCTGGTGACGGCGGATTTCATCCCCGAGGGGAAGGGCAGCGCGCTTGCGGTGACGGTGCAGCTTTCCTCGCTGGCCGCGGATATGGAGGCGGGCTACCGGCAGGGCTTTGACGCGGGGCTGGACAATCTGGTCGGCGTGGCCGGGCGGACCATGGTGCTGGAGCGGGTGATAAAGGCGCCCCGGCAGGTGGTCTGGGAGGCATGGACCAATCCCGGCACCCTGCCGCAATGGTGGGGGCCGGACGGGTATTCCTGCCGCACCCGGCGGATCGACCTGAGGTCAGGTGGCGAGTGGGTCTTCGACATGATCGCGCCGGATGGCACGGTCTTTCCCAATCACCACCTTTACCATGAGATACGGGCCGGGGACCGCATCGGCTATACGCTGCTCTGGGGGGAGAACGGGCCGAAACATGCCGATGCCTGGGCCACGTTCGAGGACGCGGACGGCGCGACGGTGGTGACACTGGGCATGGTCTTCGGCTCGGCCGCCGAATTCCAGCAGGCCAGAGATTTCGGTGCCGTCGAGCTCGGGCTGCAAACCCTTGGAAAATTGGCCCGTTTTGTCGGGGCCGGGTGACGGGCGGGCGGGGGCGGATCGTGGCGATGATCACCGATGCGGAGGATTTCTTCACCCGGGGCTGCGGCCGCTGCGGCCGCTTCGCCACGCCCGATTGCTCGGTCCACACATGGATCGACGGATTGAACGCGCTGCGCCGCATCTGCCTGGACATGGGATTGAACGAGACGGCGAAATGGGGGCATCCCACCTATATGCATGCCGGCCGCAACATCGCGATCCTTGGCGCGTTCCGGAGCGATTTCCGACTGAGCTTCATGACTCCGGGCCTGCTGAAGGATACCGAGGGCGTGCTGGAGCCGCAGGGGCCGAACAGCCCGACGCCGGGCATGATCCGCTTTACCGATGCGGGGCAGGTGTCTAAGGCAGAGCGGGTGATCCGTGCCTGCCTGCGGCAGTTGATGGATCACGCCGAGGTGGGCACGAAGCCGCCCAGGGCCGAACGCGCGATCGACATGCCCGCCGAACTGGCCGAGGCGCTGGAGGCCGACCCCGAACTGGCCGAGGCCTTTCAGGCCCTGACCCCGGGGCGGCAGAAAAGCTACCTGTTCAACCTTGCCCAGGCCAGGCAATCCGCAACACGGATTGCCCGGATCGAGAAGTTCCGCGACAGGATCCTTGCCGGAAAGGGCGCGCAGGAACGCTAGGGCCGTCGGGCGAATCGAAGCGACCAATCGGTGCGAGGTTGCCGGTCGGGGCTGAATCCGGTCCGCCCATGGTGACGGATCTTTGCGGGCATCTTTCAGGGTCTTTCCCGATACGCCTTTCATCCGGCATTGTCCTGATCGGGATTCCTTCGTGCAGCTACTGTCGGATCGTGCGTTTCCTGCCGGTCCGGGTTATCGCCGTGGCATTGGGTCTGACCGCATACTTGACAGAATGCAAAATTTCTTTCTATCTATATACAGAAAGGAATTTTTCATGGCATCGGACTTCCTGACCCGCCTTTCGCAATCGGCGGAAAAGCTTACTGAGACGGATCAGAAGATGGTCGGCGCCCTGCTGGACCGGCGCGAGGAGCTGGTCTTTCTCTCGGGTCCGCAATTGGCTGAGCGTATCGCGGTTCACGGCGCGGCGCCCACGCGGCTGGCGCAAAAGCTTGGCTACAAGGGGTTCCCGGAGCTGCGGCGCATCCTTCAGGAAGAGATGATGAACGCGCAGGATGCGGCCTTGCGGATGCGGCGTTCGGTGCACGCGGCGGAGGAGGGGAATCACCTGTCCGATCTGATCGCTTCGGAGGTGACGGCGCTTCAGAATCTGGATGCGCTGATTGCGCAGCCCGCCATTGATGAGGTCGCGGATGCGATCTTCGCGGCGCGCAAGGTCTATGTCTTCGCGCAGGGCCATGCCTTGTCGCTGGCGCAATTTCTGTCGCGCCGGCTGGAACGCTTTGGCAAGACGACCACCTTGCTGACGGGGCGCGGGCGGGACGTGGCCGAGCGGCTGATTTCGATGTCATCCGGTGACATCGTGGTGGCGCTTGCCTTCCGCAAGCAGCCCACGACCTATGCGCCGATGATGCGGCATGTGCACGATACCGGCGCGCGTTCCGTCCTGATTTCCGATCTGTCCGGCCTGGTCATGGTGCCGGAACCGGATCATGTGCTCGCAGCGCCACGAGGGCGTTCGGGCAGCGAATTCCAGACCCCGACCGTGCCCTTTGTCATCGTCAGCGCGATCCTGCTGACCATGGCGGCACGGCATGAGGAGGAGACGATAGGGGCCTTGGAAAAACTGTCGAACCTTTTCGAGGAGTTCGACAAACCCTGAGGAGGAAAATGAATGAAGCGTTCCCTGACTCGCACCCTTCTGGGCGCGACATTGCTGGCTGCTGCTCCGGCCATGGCGCAGGATCTCGACACGATGACGCCGCAGGAGCTTTACGAAATTGCGAAGACCGAAGGCAGCGTTACCGTCTTTTCGCTGTCCAGCCGGATCGCCAGGATCGAAACCAGCTTCGAAGAGGCGTATCCGGGTATCGACCTGATCGGCATCGACCTCAATTCGACGCGGCAGATCGCGCGCCTTGATGCCGAGCAGCGGGCGGGCATCTTCGCGGTGGATGTGCTTTATCTGTCCGAGGCGCCGCTGGTTCTGCGCGACCTGCTGCCTGCGGGCATGGTCGAGGGTTACATCCCGCCCCGCGTCGTCGACGAGGTGCCCGAGGAATTCCGGCGCGATCTGATCACCCACCGGCTTTCAACCCGCGCGCTGATGTATAACGAGGCCGCCTATCCCGACGGCTCGCCCATCACCAATATCTGGCAACTGACTACCCCGGATTGGCGTGGCAAGGTGCTGATGGAGGATCCGGCCGCACGCGGCGAGGTTCTGGACCTGCTGACCGAAATCGCCCTTCACCCCGAAGAGATGGCCGCCGCCTATGAGGCCCAGTTCGGCAAGCCGATCGAGGTCGACAGTGCCTTCGACGGTGCGGGCGAGCAGTTCATCGCCGATCTGTTCAACAATGATCTCGTGCTGGTCAATGACAGCACCACCCTGCGCGCGGCTATCGGCGACATCAATGCAACCGATCCCTCGGTCGGTTTCACCACCTATTCGGCGGCACGCGACAACGAGGCCGAAGGCTGGGCCTTGCAGATCTCGAACGAGACGGTGCCCTCGGCTGGCCTGCTGTTTCCGGCGGTCCTAGCGGTCGCGAAGAATGCCCCCAACCCGGCGGCGGCGCGGCTGCTGATCGACTTCATGATGGGCGACGATACGCCATCGGGCGGGCCAGGGTTCGAGCCCTTCTACGTTCAGGGCGATTACGCGGCGCGGCGCACCATTGCCGACCATCCCGATGCCGTTCCGCTGGAGGATCTGAACCTGTGGCGGATGGACCCAGCCGCCACCGGCACGGCGCGGGCGCGGATCCTTGATCTGGTCATCATGCTGCAATAGCGGCTCCCTCAAATCCGGGCCCATGTCCGGACCTTGCGTCCGGACATCCCTTTGTTTTCAAGGACTTGAGCAATGACTGCGAATGTCATCCGGCCGGGTGCGCTGCACCGGGCTCTCCGGTCGCAACGTTTCGTGCCGCTGGTCATGGTCTGCATCGCGGCGATTCTGATCATCGTGCCCCTGTTGCGGATCGTCATGCTGTCGCTGACGCCTGAGGGGCTTGAGGCATGGCAGGCGGTCGTCGCCAGCCCGCTGTCGTCAAACCTGTTGTGGCGCCCCATCGGCAACACGATGCTGCTGGGCGCAGGGGTTGCGGCGGGGTGTCTGGTTCTGGGCGGCTTTCTTGCCTGGCTGGTCGTGCTGACCGATGTGCCGGGCCGGCGTTTCCTGGGCATCCTGTCGACGCTGCCCTTCATGATCCCCAGCTTTGCGGCGGCACTGGCCTGGGGCACGTTGTTTCGCAACGAACGCCTTGGCGGGCAGCCGGGTTATTTTACCGCCATCGGGATCGAGATCCCCGACTGGCTGGCCTGGGGCATCCTGCCCACGCTGATCGTTCTGGTCGCGCATTACTACTCGCTGGCCTATACGATGATCGCCGCCGCGCTGAGTTCCGTCAGCGCCGATCTTGTCGAAGCCGCCGAGATGGCGGGGGCGAAGCGCGCGCGCATCCTGTTCGGGATCGTCCTGCCCGTGGTGACCCCGGCACTGGTCTCGGGCGGGATGCTGACCTTCGCGGGGGCGGTGTCGAACTTCGCCGCGCCCGCGCTCTTGGGCGCGCCGGTCCGGATGCAGACACTTTCGACCCGCATCTATGGCATGGTCCAGACCGGCAATATCGAGCGTGGCTATGTCCTTGCCTTGTTGCTCATCGTTGCCGCCGCCGCGCTGCTTTACTTCAGCGACAGGCTGGTTTCGGGGCGCCGGGCCTTTGTTACCGTCAACGGCAAGGGCGCACGCACCAAGCGGTTCGCGCTTGGCGCATGGCGCTGGCCGCTTTTTGTCCTTGCCACCGGTCTTGGTGTGATGACGACGATCATTCCTGTCATCGTCCTGTTCGCCTCCAGCATGGCGGAGTCCTCTTCGGGCCTGTTCAGCAACTGGACGCTGCATTTCTGGATCGGCGCCGCTGATCCGCAGATCGCGCAGGGGCAGGCGGGGCTGTTTCGTAATCCGCTGCTGATGGACGCGATCTGGACGACACTGCGCCTTGGCCTGACCGTGGCCGCTGCCGCAATGGCACTGGGGCTGATCATCGCCCATACGATCGTGCGCCATAAGGGCACATTTCTTGGCAACCTGCTCAGCCAGCTTGCCTTTCTGCCGCTGTTCATCCCCTCGATCGCTCTGGCAGCGGCCTATATCGCGATGTATGGCACCTCCTTGGGGCCGATCCCGGCGCTTTACGGCACCTTCACGCTGCTGGTGCTGGCCGCAACGGCGAACCTTCTGCCCTATGCGGTCCAGTCCGGGCGCGCGGTGCTCAGCCAGATCTCGAACGATATCGAGGAAAGCGCCCGGCTGACCGGCGCCGGGCCCCTGCGCCGGATGGCCGAGATCGTGCTGCCCCTTGCGATCCGGGGCGTCTTCGCGGGCGGGATACTGGTCTTCATCAAGATCGTGCGGGACCTGTCGCTGGTCGTCCTGCTGTTCAGTTCCACGACGCCGGTGCTGAGCATGATGGCCTTCAACTATGCCGGGCTCGGTTTCATGCAATTCGCCAATGCCATCACGCTGGTCATTCTGGTGATCTGCCTGATCGCCTCGGCCTTGGTTCACATTCTGCAAAACAGGATTCAGGGATGGAAAACGGCATGAACATGCACCCCCCCGTTACCCCCGCCATCGAGCTTCGCCATCTGACCAAGCGTTTTGGGGGGCATACCGCGGTCGATGACGTCAATGTCAGCGTCCCCTCGGGTTCGTTCCTGGTTCTCGTCGGGCCGTCAGGTTGCGGCAAGTCCACGCTGCTGCGGATGCTTGCCGGGCTGGAAACCCCGACCGAAGGCGAAATTGCCTTTGCGGGCAAGGTGGTGTCCAGCGG
Organism: uncultured Paracoccaceae bacterium; assembly: GCA_937863185.1. Classification (GTDB taxonomy): domain Bacteria; phylum Pseudomonadota; class Alphaproteobacteria; order Rhodobacterales; family Rhodobacteraceae; genus CALMEG01. The sequence goes on from CALMEG010000044.1 coordinate 16,216, forward strand.
CAAGGGGGGCGTCGTGACCAATGCGGCCGCCCGCGATACCGGGCTTGTGTTCCAGAGCTATGCGCTCTGGCCCCACAAGACGGTCGAGGGAAATATCGACTGGCCGCTGAAGGTCGCCGGCTGGTCGAAGGAGGATCGCGCCGCCCGCATCGACGAGGTGCTGAAATTCCTCGACATCGAGCCTCTGCGCCAGCGTTATCCGGCCGAGATATCGGGGGGCCAGCAGCAGCGCGTCGCTATCGCCCGGACCATCGGCCCGCGCCCCGGCATCCTGCTTCTGGACGAGCCGCTGTCCAATCTGGACGCCAAGCTGCGTGTCGACATGCGCAGCGAGTTGATGCGCATCCATCGCGCCACCAAGGCCACCTCGGTCTATGTGACCCATGATCAGGTCGAGGCGATGACCATGGCTACCCATGTCGCGGTGCTGAAGGACGGGCGCGTGGAACAGTTCGGCCCGCCCGATGAATTGCTGCTGAAGCCGCAGACGACCTTCGTCGCCACCTTCCTCGGCACGCCTGCGGGCAACCTGATCCCGGTCACGCGGCAGGGCACGGCGCTGGCCTTTCGGGATGTCGCGCTGGCCGATGCCGCGCTGGCACCCGGACAGGCTGAGGCGCAGCTTCTTTATCGAGCGCAGGACATCACCATCGGGCGCCGCGAGGGGCGGCCCGGCATCAGGGCGCGCTATGCGGAATCGGCCCCCATCGCGGGGCAGAGCATGGTCACCTGCCTGATCGGCGATCTGCGTGTGACCGCCATGGTGGAGGGGTTCTTCCGCGCCGAACCGGGGGCGGAGGTCGATCTTTGTTTCCTGCGTGATCCCGATGCAATCTTTAACGCCGAGGGCAGAAAGATTCCGCAATGAGACTGATTCTGATGCGCCACGGCGAAACCATCTGGAATGCCGAGCAGCGTCTGCAAGGGCATGACAACGCGCCGCTTTCGGCGCGGGGGCGGGAACAGGCGCTGGCCTTCCGCCACCTGCTTCACGAACTGCGGCCGAAGGCGGTGGTGTCCTCGGACCTCGGGCGCTGCCGCGAGACGGTGGGGCTGATCGGCTTTCCCGAGGCCCCTTCCGATACCCGCCTGCGAGAGTTGAACATGGGCGAGTGGACCGGGCGGCGCAAGCCCGACCTGATCGCCGAGCATCCGCGCGAATATTGGGCGTGGCGTGCGGGCACGTATTATCCGGCGGGCGGCGAAAGTTGGCAGGATTTCCGTGCGCGGGTCGAGGAAGGGCTGCGCGACTGGCTGGCCCGTACCGGGGGGGATCTGCTGGCGGTCGTTCATAGCGGCGTGATCCGGGCAGCGCTGTCGGCTTTTCTCGACCTGCCGCAGGGACGGATCGTGCCGGTCACGCCTGGCACGGCGACGATGTTGCAATTCGGCGCCCCCTTCGACGATGATGTGAAGCTGGAAGGCTATAACCTGGGTCTTTTCGCGCCCCAGGGTGCGGAAACCGTTCCGGACTGATCCCACCCGCGCGGGCGCGTCCCCTTGCCTCCGTTCCGCGCGGCGCAATTGGGGCTATCGAAAGAAGGAGGCGGGGCGATGTCGGTAAGCACAGTTGTCATCATCGAGCTGCTGGGCGGCATCGCGCTTCTGCTCTGGGGGGTGCGGATGGTGCGCACGGGCGTGGGGCGGGGGGGGGGCGACCAGCTCAGGATTTTTCGGGAGGGGCAGTTGCGCAACCGCCTGCGCGCCTTCGGCAGCGGCGTGGCGCTGACCGCGATCCTTGGTAGCTCGACGGCGATGGTGCTGATCGTCACGGGGCTGGTGGGCGGGGCGACGATGACGCCGCTGACCGGGCTGGCGGTGATCCTGGGCGCCGATGTCGGCTCGGCCCTGATCGCGGCGGTGCTTGCCTCGGGGGCGGGATATACCGCGCTTCTGGCGCCGGTCGCGCTGTTCGCGGGCTATGTCGTCTTCACCTTCTCGACCGGGTTCCGGCCCCGCGCGCTTGGCCGCGTCCTGCTGGGCCTTGGCATGATGCTGTTCGCGCTGCGCCTTGTGGTGGGCGCTGCCGACCCGCTGCGGGAGGCGACGATGTTCCACGCCGTCGTCCAGGCCCTGGCGGCCGAGCCCTTCCTTGCCTTCCTGATCGCGGCCTTGCTGACCTGGCTTGTCCATTCCTCGCTGGCGATCCTGCTCATGTTCGCCTCCTTCGTGCTGACCGGCAGCCTCGAGGCCGCGCAGGCGGTGCCGTTCATCCTCGGGCTGAACCTCGGCGCGGGGCTGCCGGCGGTGACGGCCTCGCTGGACCAGCCCCCGGCGGCCCGGCGCCTGCCCGTCGCCAATCTCACGGCGCGCGGGGGCGTTGCCATTGCCGGGCTGGTTCTGTCGCCCGAGTTGCGCTTTCTGGCCGGGGCGACCGGGCTGCACGGCATGACCCTGCTGGCGGCCACGCATCTTGCCTTCAACCTCGTGGTCGCGGCGATCTTCGTGCCGCTGGCGCCGCTGGTCCTTGGTGCGGTCGAGCGGCTGATGCCCGACAGGGAACAGCCCGCCGACGCAATCGGCCCGCCGCGCTATCTCAATATCGAGGCGGTCATCGGCCCGCAGCAGGCGCTGTCCAACGCCTCGGTCGAGACGCTGCGCATGGCCGAGATCGTGGAGCGGATGCTGAGCCTTGCGATCGCGGCGCTGCGCGGCGGGCGGCTGGAAAACCTTCGCCAGGTGAACGAGGCGCATGACCTGCTGCTAAGCTATGCCGGGGCGGTCAACAACTATCTGGGTGCCTTGCCCGATGCTTCGTCGGCGGATGCCCGGCATGCCTTCGTGATCATGAATTGCGTCAGCAACCTTGCCCACGCGGGCGACGTGATCAAACGCAACCTGTCGCGGCGGATCACGACGAAAACCCGCATGGGCGTGGTCTTCGATGACCGGCAGGAGGCCGAGATCGACCGCCTGACCCACATCATCGGGGATTCGCTGCGCCTTCTTGCCCCGGCGCTGACGGCGTCCGATATCGAGACCGCCGCAGAGCTTGCCCGCCAGAAGGACCGCTTCCGCGCCGCCGAGAACGAAATCGTCGAAACCTATCTTACGCTTTCGCAGCCGCACGCGAACCCCGCCGCCATCTCGGTCACCGTGTTCATCGACATCGTGCACGACCTGCACCGCATCAATTCCCATGTCGCTTCGTCCGGCTATCCTGTCGTCTCCGCCGCCGGAAGGCTCAAGGATAGCAGAATCGCCGACCCGGCCGATGAAAGGCTCGGATGACCACCTCTTCTCATGTGCGCGCAGTATGCCGACGGGGAAAACGGCACCAACCATGATATCGGCTTTCAGGTTATGGCTCAGTCATGTCAGAGGAACCTTGATTGATGCGCGGCGATACGCCGGCTGGCCTCCGTTCATGATCAAACCCCGCCCTTTCAAGTGGTTCAAGATAAGCCCAAAGATCATCCCTTAGGTGGTGATGTTGTACGTTCGGTTCCCGCTGTCGCTTCACAATGCTGAGGAATGGCTGCACAAGCGAGGCATCGATATCTGCCATGAGACAGTCTGATTTTGGTAGCATCGGTTCGGCCCGATATTCGCCTCGGAGATCCGAAAACGTCGGGCAGAGGGCCGACGCTCAAGCCACTGGAGATGGCACTTGGACGAGATGTTCGTGAAGATCAATGGCGAGCGCCATTACCTGTGGCGGGCTTTCGATCACGAAGGCGAGGTTCTTGAGAGCTTCGTAACGAAGAAACGAGACAAGAAAACAGCATTGAAATTCTTGAAGAAATCTCTGAGGAGGCATGGTTCAGTCGACAAATTCGTCACCGACTGTCTGCGCTCATATGGAGCCGCCTTGGGTGATCTCGGCATCCGCGAGTGCCAGCAAACCAGCCAGTGGATGAATAACTGAGCAGAGAATTCGCATCTGCCATTGCCGAAGACGGGAGCGGGTGATGCTCCGCTTCCGACGGACGCGAACACTGTAGAAGTTCACTTCCGTTCAAGCCTCCGTCTCGAACCATTTCAACCAGGACCGCAGCCTCTGCTCATGGCAGAATTTCAAGGCTCACTGCGCAGCTGCTCTCGCCGAGCGGCGTGCTCTCTGCGCCGCATAAGGGGCGGGTCTGCTGTCCTTGCGGAGACTGGTTCGACTTGGTCTGGCAGCACTCGGCGGGGCGGTTCGACCGCGGCCTGTGCGAAGCTTTACTCTAGGGCAAGCACTCCCTAAACTCGGTGCCTTGTGACTATTCGCCGTTTCACGGGCAAGCCGGTCGTCCGGTTTGCGGCCCATTTCTGCCGAGGTCCAATCATGCACTTGTCCATTCTTCAATCTGCCCCGGCCAATGTGGCCGCATTTCTTCACAAGGTGGAGGCCGGGTTGCCGCGTGAGCTGATCGCACGCGTTCATATCCTGGATACCAGTGCCAATGACGGCGACGGACTGCCGCGCATTATCGTTGAACTGTCCGACGCGACCGTGCGCGAGACCAGCATGATCGAGGCCGCTCTTGCCGCTGTCGGTGCGCCGGAATTCGATCTGATGTATGATCGCGCTTTACCTGCGCGCTACGCGATCAGCGACGATGCGCCCGATGTCCTGCCCGAAGGTTTGCCATGGATGGATGCCTCGGAACCCGCGCCGGCCAGGGCCGAAGTGGTCAGCCTTTTGACGCGTCTGGTCGTCCCCCCTATGCGCGAAGCGGATGGTCCGGCATTTCCCGAGGATTCATATACGGGTGCCCATAAGTCGGCATATTCCCATATCGTCGACAGTCTTGGCATTGCCCCGAACGCAGATCCCAACCGCACCGTTACCGAAGCCCGGCTGCAGGCCATCAAGAAACCTTTTCGGGTGAAGAGGGCTGTCTGGGAGGAGGTGATCGCCCATCTCAGCCAAGAGGTCCGGTTCTTCGCCCTTGCCGACAGGTGGTGGGGACCGACGGGACTTTGGCATGGTGTTTATGCCGATGTCACCACCTTCAACCTGCTTTTCATCGATACGGTCGTGGCAAGCTATAAGCTTGAGTTGAAGCCCGATGCCACCGCCACCCTGTTTCTGGACAAGGCGATGACGATGACCATTGGCCTGATCAAGGGAATCCCCGAATACGGTGCTGTGCTGGCCGAAATCGCCGGTCTGCTTTGGGCTGCCACGAAGGCAAGGGCCGGAAACGGCAAGGTGCAGGGCGAGGTGGCGCGGATCAAGGCCGGGATCGCGCCCTATTATGACGAAACCCTGAACGCTCTTGGGGCCACGCACAAGACCACCTGCGCCAGCTGGGCGGCGCTGTCGGAATTCGGCGCCCGGGTCGAAGCCAAAGAGATCGTATGGCCGCATGACGGCACCCAGATGATCCGCCCGCATACCTACGGTTTCCAATACGAGGCCCTGCGCAATCTGCTGGCGGTTGCCAGCACGGCCAATAGCGCCTTGCCCTTCAAGGTATGGGGCATTGCCAGGCAGCCCAGGCATTCCAGTACCCCGCGCAAGAAAGCAGATTTCGACGTTAAAACAAAGAGGTGGCGCACTGCAGGCCGCGAGCGTTGTGTTGGAAACCCGGAATATGACGAATACTTCATCGGTTTGTATCGTAACCCGCCGACGGACAGCGGCATCTATACCGAACAATTCAACGAACTGTCCGAAAAGCTTTTCGGCACCGGCACCAAGGCGTCCAATCCCGACCTTGCCTTGCCGCCGGAATTCCTTGTGAAACCCGATCTGCGCAAGAAACTGAAATGGGAGGTCAACAGCGCCTGACCGTACTTCCCGGCCTCCCGCAGGCATCGTGCGTGCGATCCATCGGGTGTTCCAGGGGTATCGGGATTCGCGGTGTGGTTGACGGACAGGCATAAGGGTCCGGCCCCAGGCACGCATCGCCATGGGGGCTAAACCGGATGGAATTGCAACGGGGTTTGTGCTTTGCACGGCGCAGAATTCCCAGGTATTCCCGATAAAATTCGCCGTGAATTCAATCGCTAACTGCGGCATTTTGACCGGATCCGCCCCCTTCGGTGGCGTTACATTCGTTTTTCGAAATATTTGGCGACGGAACCGCACCCTCGCCGCGTAGCACGCGTGCCTGAGAGGAAAACACTGTAACTACCGGAGTAAACCAATGCACAAGCTTCTCTTTCCCGCCATCGCCGTCGGCCTTGCGGCCACGACCGCTTATGCGGACCCGATGGAGACGATCACGGCACGCCAAGACTATTACAAGTCGCTCGGTGCGGTGATGAAACCGATGGGCGGTATCGTGAAGGATTTCGATGCAGGGGCCGCACAGGCCGAGGCCGTCAAGCTTGAGGCAGCGTTGGCCGTAGATGTTGCTCCGCTGTTTGCACCGGGCACATCGGACGCCGAATTCCCGGGCAAGACGCGCGCGATGTCCAAGATCTGGGAGAACATGGAGGATGTTGGGGCCAAGGGCAAAGCCATGCATGAGGCGGCTGCAGAGGTAATCGCGGCGGCCAATGCCGGCGATGCGGGTGCTTTCGCGGCGGCTTATGGCAAGCTGGGCGGCACTTGCAAGGCCTGCCACGACAGCTATCGCGTGCCGGAATGATGCTTGTGGGCCGGGGGCGCCATGTTGCCCGGCCCCTTTTTCTTTCCTGATGAAGGAGCTCCGGGATGCGCGCGCGTAATATCCTGGCGGATGAACAGATCTGGGATCCGGCCATTCGCCTTTTTCACTGGTCGCTGGTGGTTGCCGTTGTCGGCGGCTGGCTTCTGGGCCATTTCGGCCCGCTGCAGATGACGCTGCATTTCTGGGCGGGCTATGCCGTGGGAGCGTTGATCCTCTTTCGCCTGATGTGGGGGTTTGTCGGCCCGAGGAATGCACGTTTCGCGTCATTCCTGCGCGGTCCTGGGGCAGTGATGGCCTATGTCCGCAGCCTGCCCAAACGTGCGGCCGGATGGGCGACCGGCCACAATCCCCTTGGGGGCTGGTCCGTCGTCGCCATGCTGCTGGTGCTTGCGGGGCAGGTAGCCACCGGTCTGATCCTCGACCCCGAGGACTATATCAATACCGGCCCGCTTGCGGAGGCGGTTCCTGCCGAGTGGAGCCGTTGGGCGCTTGGCATGCATCACCGGCTTGGCGTGGTGCTGCTGGTGCTGGTGGCGCTGCATGTTGCCGCGATCCTGTTCTACCGTTTCTGGAAACGAGAGGATCTGGTGACGCCGATGGTGACGGGGCGGCGACCCTGACTTCGAGACGCCTGCGATAGGGAAACCGCAGACGCGAAGGCCCGGCCGTGAAGGGCCGGGCCTTTTCATCCTGTACATCGCGCAGAATTTTCGGGGGCATTTCGCCTCACGATTTGCGCGCGGGTCGTCGCCTTATTCGTTTGCCAGCTTTTCCACGACCTGTTGATAGCGCTCCAGATAACCCGCGGGCAGATCGTGTGCGATGCCCTGGTGGCAGTCGATACAGGTCTTGCCCTCGTCCAGCGCCTGCTGGTGGCTGGTAGCGGCCCGGCTTTCCTGGACCGTGAAGTCCATGAATTCGAAGTTGTGGCAGTTGCGACATTCCCGACTGTCGGTGCTCTTCATGCGCTCCCATTCATGGGCTGCCAGGTCGATGCGCATCTCCTCGAACTTCTCGGGGGTCCAGATCGACTTGGTGACGAAGTGGCCATACAGCTCTTTCGAGGCCTTGATCTTGCGCACGATCTTGGGCCCCCAGTCCTTGGGAACATGGCAATCCGGGCATGTGGCGCGCACGCCCGAGCCGTTGTTCTGGTGCACCGAGCCTTGGTATTCGGCGTAGACGTTATCTTCCATCTCGTGGCACGAGATGCAGAAGGTTTCGGTGTTGGTCATCTCCAGCGCGGTGTGGAAGCCGCCCCAGAACATAATGCCCGCGACAAAGCCCGCGATCAGCAGGAACCCCAGGGAAAATACCCCCGACGGTGTGGCGATGAACCGCCATATCCTGCGAAACAGTCCGGGGCGCTGTTCGGATTTGTAGGTATCAGACATCGGATCCATCCTTGCTCGGGCGTTCTACTGGCCAAAGGCCTTGAACGTGTTCTCGACCAGTTCCGGGGCATCGACCTGCGGAACGTGGCACTGGTTGCAGAACCAGCGCCCGGCCGAGACGGTCTCGCTTTGCACGCCGTCGCGGTCCACATAATGCGTCATCGACAGGGTGGGGGCGCCGCGCGCGGGGGCATTCGCCCATTCGTGGCAGCCCAGGCATTCGTTGGCCTTCAGGTCGATCTGATACTTGTCGATCGTGTGCGGGATCAGCGGGGGTTGCTGGCGATAGGCGCGGTCAAAGCGCTGCTCGTCCTGATGGAAAATCGGGTTGACGGTGACGGTCTCATCCACATCGGCGCCGCGAAGCGATTGCACGGATCCTGCCGATTGCGCGAATGCGGCGCCGGCGGCGGTGACAAGGGCCAAGGCGGCCAGGACACGGGGAAGAGCGGGCTGTTTCATGGCTGGGTCTCCATCTGAACTCAGGCGGCGCGCGCATCGCGGTCCGCGGATTGGGGGGCGGCATCGTCACGTCCGGCCGCGGGGCCGGCATCGAAACGATGGGTGAAACGGAAGACATCGACAGAGCAGACATCGATGCAGCGCCCGCAATTCGTGCAGTCGGGCGACAGGATTAGGGGGGTGTCCGTGCCTTTGCCGCGCAGCGCGGGCGTGATGACATGCATTTCGGGGCAGACGGCAAAGCAATCCATGCAGTCGTCGCAGGCGGCGCGGTTTCGGGCCGAGATCCGCAGCAGGGATTTGCTGCCAAGCAGGCCGTAGAAGGCGCCGACCGGGCAGAGATGCCCGCACCATCCGCGGCGGGAAACGAACAGATCGAACAGGAAGACCGCGATCACGAAGGTCCATGCAAAGCCGATCCCGAAGATCAGGCCGCGTTGCAGCATAGTGATCGGGTTCACAAGCTCCCACGCGATCGTGCCGGTCAGCGCCGAGACGATCAGCACCATGCCCAGCATCCAGTAGCGGGTGGTCTTCTTCGGCTGCCAGCCCTTTTGCAGGCCCAGCCTGTCGTGCAGCCAATAGGCGCCGTCTGTCACCGGGTTGATCGGGCAGACCCACGAACAATAGACCCGCCCACCGATCAGCGCATAGGCGAGCCCCACGATCAGGGCGCCGGTGATCGCCGTCAGCTCGGGCCAGTGCTGCGCCGCGATCCCTTGCAGCAGGACCAGCGGATCGGTCAGGGGCAGCACCCCAAGGGTCAGCGAACCGGCAAGGTTGCCCTTCACGATCCACAGTCCGAACCACGGCCCGACAAGGAAGATCAGCAGAAACACGATCTGCGAAAGTCGCCGTAAAAGCAGGTATTTATGCGCGCCGATCCAGCCTTTTTTCTGGATCGCTTCCTGTCCGACGGGAAGTCTTGTCTTGGCACTCATTGGCCCGATCCTCCGCCTGGCAACTTGAAGGCCGGCTCGAATCCGCCGGGGGCGGCAAGGTTGTCGGTGCCGGGGCCGGGAAGGCGGTCGGGCAGGTCGACCAGACCGTCGACCAGCGAGGCGCCGTTCTCGTCCATCTGTTCCCAGCCAAGCCGGTAATGTTCGCCCAGCTTGCCGCGGGCAAGCCGCACCGGCAGCACCTTGATAGCGGCCTCGGGCAGGACGCAGCTTTTCTCGCATTTGCCGCAGCCGGTGCAGAATTTGGAATGCACGACGGGCATGAACATCGCGTGGTGGCCCGAGCGTTCGTTGTGCTGGCGTTCCAGCGTGATCGCCTTGTCGATGACGGGGCAGACGCGGTAGCAGACATCGCAGCGCAGCCCCAGGGCGTTCAGGCAGTTCTCTTCATCCACCAGAACCGCGATCCCCATCTTCGCCTTGTCGATATCGGTCATGCCGGGATCGAGCGCCCCCGTGGGGCAGGCCAGGACGCAGGGAACGTCGTCGCACATCTCGCAGGGGATATCGCGCGCGGTGAAATAGGGTGTGCCAGTGGCGGGTCCGTCCGCTGCGGCACGAAGACCATGCCGTTATCAGCCAGCTCGAACGAGCGGTGCTCGAAGGTCGAGAGTACATGCACCTCGGCGCCGGGTTTGGTCAGGCGGGTGTCGGTCAGGCGCGACCACAGGATCGGGTGCATCTCGGCCATGTTCGAGCCCCACAGCACGAAGGTATCGGCGTGCTCGAGGTCGTCATAGCAGCCCATCGGCTCATCGATGCCGAAGGTACGGATGAAGCCCGCCACGGCCGAGGCCATGCAGTGGCGCGCGTTCGGGTCGATGTTGTTCGACCGGAAGCCCGCCTTCATCAGCTTGGCGGCGGCATAGCCTTCCCAGATCGTCCATTGTCCAGAACCGAACATGCCGACCGAGGTGGGGCCCTTCTTGGCGATCGCCTCTTTCCATTTTGCGGCCATCACGTCGAAGGCTTCGTCCCAGCTGACGGGGGTGAATTCGCCTTCCTTGTCATAGACGCCGTTCGTCTTGCGCAGGAGTGGCGTGGTCAGGCGGTCCTGGCCATACATGATCTTGGACAGGAAATAGCCCTTGATGCAGTTGAGGCCCCGGTTCACCGGCGCTTCCGGGTCGCCCTGGGTGGCGACGACGCGGCCGTCCTTGACGCCGACCAGAACCGAGCAGCCCGTGCCGCAGAACCGGCACACGGCCTTGTCCCAGCGGATATCCGCACCCGGCGCGGCCGCCTGCGCGCCAACGGGAAGCGAGATTCCGGCAGCCGAGGCGGTCGCGGCCGCGGCGGTTGCCTTGAGGAAAGAGCGGCGAGAAGTTTCAAGGGTCATGGGTCAGTCTCCCGGTCAGGAAAGGGTCTGGGGCGCGTCTTCGTCTTCAAGCGCCTCGAAATGGTGGTAGGTCAGCGTCACGGCGAGCACGCCGGGGATCTGGTGCAGGGCCATGATCTGATCGGAGGCCAGGCAGGAGGGGGTATCCTCGACGGTCACGACGATGCGGGCATCCTTGTGGGCGTGCACCTCTCCGCCCTGTGTGGCGTTGATCGCATTGATGACGGCCTCGGTATGATCCGGGTGGGTCCGGACAAGGCAGCCGCAGATGTTCAGCATGGGCGGGTCTCCATCGGCTCGGAAACGGGAAGGGGGGTGGCGCGGACGGTGCCGATCGCGCCGCCGGGGCAGGCGCCGATGCAGGCGCCGCAGCCGGTGCAATCGTCCGTCTCGATGATCGGCATGGCCCGCCCGCCGGTCAGCAGCCGGAAGCGGATCGCCTGTTCCGGGCA
>CALMEG010000045.1 GCA_937863185.1 uncultured Paracoccaceae bacterium
TGGCCTTCAAGGACTTCGCCATGCAGCTGATCGGTCAGCTGTTCCAGATCGCGCTTGCGAAGGAAGGGCGGCGCATCACCATCGTGGGCGCGACCTCGGGCGATACCGGATCGGCCGCGATCGAGGCATTCAGGGGGCTCGACAATGTGGATGTGTTCATCCTCTTTCCGCATGGGCGGGTGTCCGAGGTGCAGCGCCGCCAGATGACGACGCCGGCCGAGGAGAACGTCCACGCCCTTGCCCTCGATGGCGATTTCGACGATTGCCAGGCGCGGCTGAAAGACATGTTCAACCATTTCGCGTTCCGCGACGAGGTGGGCCTTGCCGGTGTGAACAGCATCAACTGGGCACGGGTGCTGGCGCAGGTCGTTTATTACTTCACCGCCGCGGTCAGCCTTGGCGCCCCCGCGCGCAAGATCGACTTCACCGTGCCCACGGGCAATTTCGGAGACATCTTCGCAGGGTTCATCGCGCGCCAGATGGGCCTGCCGATCGGGCAGCTGGTGATCGCCACGAACCAGAACGACATCCTGCACCGCTGCCTGACCTCCGGCCGCTATGAGATGGGCGGTGTGACCCCCTCGATCAGCCCTTCGATGGATATCCAGATCAGCTCGAATTTCGAACGCGCGCTGTTCTGGGCCTATGACCGGGATGGCGCTGCGGTGGCACAGCTGATGGACGAGATGAAGGCCAATGGCGGCTTTTCGGTCAGCCAGGGCGCGCTTCAGGCCCTGCGCGAAATCTACGCCTCGGGGCGCGTCTCGGAGGAAGAGACCAGCGCGACGATTGCCGAAGAGCGCATCCGTTCGGGCGAGCTGCTGTGCCCGCATTCGGCGGTGGGCGTGCGCGTGGGCCATGCGCATCTGCGCCCGCCCGTGCCCATGGTCACGCTGGCCACGGCGCATCCCGCGAAATTTCCCGATGCGGTCGAGGCGGCAACCGGGATCCGCCCGCCCCTGCCTGCCCGTATGGCCGATCTTTTCAACCGGCCCGAACGCGTGACCCGCGTGCCCAACGATCTGGCCGCGCTGGAAACCCTGATCCTTGAAAGGCGCCGCAATTGATCGAACTGACCACGCTTCCCAATGGCCTGCGCATCGTGACCGAGAACATGCCGGGCCTTGCCTCGGCCTCGGTCGGGATCTGGGTCACGGCGGGCGGGCGCCATGAGCGGGCAGAGCAGAACGGCATCGCGCATTTCCTTGAACATATGGCCTTCAAGGGCACCCGCACGCGCAGCGCGCTGCGTATCGCCGAAGAGATCGAGGATGTGGGCGGCTATATCAACGCCTATACCTCGCGCGAGATGACGGCCTATTACGCGCGGGTGCTGGGCGGCGATGTCGCGCGCGCGCTTGATGTGATCGCGGATATCGTGCTCAATCCCGTGTTCGACCCGCGCGAGATCGAGGTCGAGCGGCATGTGATCCTGCAAGAGATCGGGCAGGCGCTGGATACGCCCGACGACATCATCTTCGACTGGCTGCAAGAGGCGGCCTATCCCGATCAGGCGATGGGGCGCACGATCCTGGGCCCGGCCGAGCGGGTCTCGGCCTTCGGGCGGGCGGATCTGGCGGGGTTCGTGGCAGAACATTACGGCCCCCGCCGGGTGATCCTGGCGGCCGCCGGCGCGGTCGATCACGATGCGATCGTGAAACAGGCCGAGGCGCTTTTCGGCGCGCTTGCCCCCGTCGGAAACCGCAAGGCCGAGGGCGCGCAATGGATGGGCCGCGAGCGGCGCGAGATCAAGGATCTGGAGCAGGTCCACTTCGCGCTTGC
>CALMEG010000046.1 GCA_937863185.1 uncultured Paracoccaceae bacterium
GAGTACCGGCCTGTCACGCCGGGGGTCGCGGGTTCGAGCCCCGTCAACCGCGCCAGTCTTGATTTCCCCGAAAGGACCACGATGCTTCGCAGGCTTTACGACCGCATCGGCCTGACCGAGGCGGCGCTGGTCGCGCTGACGCTGGGGCTGGCGCCGTTCACGCCCGAGCCGCATGTCTGGGAAAAGCTGCGCCTGCTGGCGCAGGGCGCGCTGGTGCGCCCGCTCGACTGGTTCGACCTGGTGCTGCACGGGCTGCCCTGGCTTTTGCTCGCGGCCAAGGTGATCGAGGCGCTGCGCCGGCGCGCCTGACCCCCCGCGCGCGCCAAGTCGCTTGCCCCTGCCGGTCACGCGCCGCTATAGCAGGGGCAGAGATTCCGGAGGGGCCGCGATGAAAGACACCGAGACGAGCGAGACGCTGATCGAAAGCATGGGGCAGGCCGCGCGCGCGGCTGCGGTCGCGCTTTCCGTCGCGCCAGCCGATCAGCGTGCCCGCGCCCTTCAGGCGGCGGCCGACGCGGTGGATGCAGAGCGCGCCGGGATATTGGCCGCCAATGCGCGCGACATGGCGCTTGGCCGCGAAAAGGGGCTGTCGGCCGCCATGCTCGACCGGCTGCTGCTGGACGATGCGCGCATCGACGGCATCGTGGCGGGGTTGCGCGCGGTTGCGGCCCAGCCTGACCCGCTGGGGGCGGTGATCGCCGCCTGGGACATGCCTTCGGGGCTGCATATCGAACGCGTGCGCACGCCCCTTGGCGTGATCGGCGTCATCTATGAATCGCGCCCCAACGTGACGGCGGATGCGGGCGCGCTGTGCCTGAAATCGGGCAATGCGGTGATCCTGCGGGGTGGCTCGGAAAGCTTTCATTCCTCGGGTGCGATCCATGCCTGCATGGTCGAGGGGCTGCGCGCCGCGGGCCTGCCCGAGGCCGCGATCCAGCTTGTCCCCACGCGCGACCGCGCGGCGGTTGCGGCCATGCTGCGCGCGGTTGCCCATATCGACGTGATCGTGCCGCGCGGCGGCAAGGGACTCGTGGGGCTGGTGCAGGCCGAGGCGCGCGTGCCGGTCTTCGCCCATCTCGAAGGCATTTGCCACATCTATGCCGATGGCGCGGCCGATCTGGACAAGGCGCGCCGCGTGGTGCTGAACGCCAAGACGCGCCGCACCGGCATTTGCGGCGCGGCCGAATGTCTGCTGATCGACCGGGCGTTCTTTGCCCGCCACGGCGCGGTGCTGATCGAGGATCTTCTGGCCGCGGGCGTCGAGGTGCGCGCCGAGGGCGAACTGGCCCGCATTCCGGGCACGGTGCCGGCCGGCCCCGACGATTTCGGGCAGGAGTTCCTTGACAAGATCATCGCCGCGCGTCTGGTCGATGGCGTGGACGGGGCGATCGCGCATATCCGGCGCTATGGCTCGAACCACACCGAATCGATCCTGACCGAGGATGACGCGGCCGCCGCGCGCTTCTTCGCCCATATCGATAGCGCGATCCTGATGCGCAACGCCTCGACCCAGTTCGCAGATGGTGGCGAATTCGGCATGGGCGCCGAGATCGGCATCGCCACGGGCAAGCTGCATGCGCGCGGCCCGGTCGGGGCTGAGCAGCTTACCTCGTTCAAGTATCTGGTGACGGGGGACGGCACGGTCCGGCCCTGAGCCGGCCCCCGGCGTCCCCGGCGTCAGAAGGTGATCAGCGCGCCTTCGGGGGCCACGTCCCAGCCGATCACGCGGCCCTGGCGCCGCGCCTCTTGTGCCAGAAGGGCGAATTGTACCTGTGCCGGGCTTAGCGGGGCTTGTGCCTCCGCGCCCTCAAGCAGGGTCCAGAGGGATGCGTCGGGCTTTGTCTTGCGTGCCCCGGCCGTCAGCCGCCAGCCCGCCCCCTCTTGTTCGATCGTGACGGTCCCGCCCCATGGCATCGCGGTTTCAAGGCACAAAAGCCCCAGCAGCACAAGCTTGACCGACAGGCGCGCCTGATCGCCGGTTGCCTGCCAGCTTACCGCCAGCCGGCTGCCGCGATAGGTTTCCGCCAGAAGCGCCTCGATCTCGGGCATGCCGAGCCGCTGATCGGCCGTGGCCTGCCCGAAGGCTACGCGAAAGAACTTCAGCCGTGCGTTCGCGCTTGTCACGGCCTGCGCGATCAGGTCGAGTTCGGGGCCGGAGCGCGCGCCAGACATTGCCAGAAGCTCCACCCCATTGCCGATGGCGCCCAAAGGGCTGATAAGGTCGTGGCACAGGCGCGACCCGACCAACCCGGTCAGATCGTCGGGCAGCGGCGGGGAAATCGGGTCAAGGGGCATGATATGGTCCAGACAAGGTGTTGGTATGAATGAATTTCTGGAACCCGGAATGCTGGTCAGGAACCCGCAGGCGCCGGATTGGGGGATCGGTCAGGTGCAATCGCGTATCGGGGATCGGATCACGGTGAATTTCGAACATATGGGCAAGCAGGTCATCGACGGACGCAGGGTTGCGCTGCAATTGGTGATCGAGGATCGAGATTAAAATAAAGTTACCGGCAACGGTCCTAATGAAGTCAAAATACAACCACAAGGCGAATATGCGGATCTGGCCGCGCCGCGCTTTCGGTTGCAATGCGGATGTGGGTTGCCTACAACCCCGAAAGAAGCCCCGAAGGGCCATATTGGCAGCAGGCAGATGACGCCCGACACCTCATTCTTCGAGATACGTTTGGCCACCGAAGCGGGCGATTTGAAAGCCGCGCAGCGGCTGCGCTATGCCGTCTTCGTCGAGGAACTGGGCGCGGACGGGCCCTTCGTCGATCATGCCGCGCGGCTGGAGCGGGACGAATTCGACGCGGTCTATGACCACCTGATCTTGGTCGATACCCGGCGCGACGCAGCGGCGCTTGACCATGTGGTCGGCGTCTACAGGCTTCTGCTGTCCGAGCGGGCCGCGGCCTTCGGGCGGTTCTATTGCGACGGCGAATACGATCTTGATCCGCTGCGCGCCTCCGGGCGGCGGCTGCTGGAGCTTGGACGCTCTTGCGTGCATCCCGACTATCGCGGCGGGGCGGCGATGTTCCTTCTGTGGAACGCGCTTGCGCAATATGTCCTTGACCACGGGGTCGAGATCCTGTTCGGCGTGGCCTCCTTCCACGGCACGGACCCGCAGGCGCTTGCCGCGCCGCTGTCCTGGCTGCATCACCATCACCTTGCGCCGCTGCATCTGCGCCCCCGCGCGCTGCCCGCGCATTTCCAGCGCATGGATCTGGTGCCGGCCGACCGGCTTGACCGCAAGGCCGCGATGAAAGAGATGCCCGCGCTGATCAAGGCCTATCTGCGCCTTGGCGGTTTCGTGGGCGAGGGGGCCTATATCGACCACGCCTTTAACACGACCGATGTGCTCTTGCTGATGGATGCCTCGGCCATGAGCCCCAAGCACCGCGAATTCTACACCCGCCGCCACGAGGGCCGGGGATGAGCACCTGGAACGAGGCCCCGCCGCCCCCGTCGCGCCCCCTTGGGCCCATGGGGGTGCTGCGCGCCCTGTTGCGCGGGCTGGTCCTTGGCAGCGTGACCTATGGCGGGCTGTGCCTGCTGTTGCTCGTGCGGCTGATCGAGCGTCCGATCCACGGGCTGCGCCGCCCCTGGACGCCGCATATCACCCTGGCGGTCTGCCGCGCGGCCTTTCCGATCCTGGGAATCCGCTACCGGGTCTCGGGGCGGCCGATGCGCCATATCGGGGCGGTCGTGGCC
The DNA here is from genome assembly GCA_937863185.1 of uncultured Paracoccaceae bacterium. Lineage (GTDB taxonomy): Bacteria > Pseudomonadota > Alphaproteobacteria > Rhodobacterales > Rhodobacteraceae > CALMEG01. The sequence continues at coordinate 3,715 of CALMEG010000046.1, forward strand.
AATCACGTCTCGTGGCTGGACATCTATGCGCTGAATGCCTGCCAGAAGGTCTATTTCGTCTCCAAGGCCGAGGTGGCGGCCTGGCCCGGGATCGGCTGGCTTGCCCGCGCGACGGGCACCGTCTTCATCCGCCGCGCCCGCGCCGATACGAAGGCGCAGCAGCAGCTTTTCCATGACCGCATCCGCGCGGGCCACCACCTGCTGTTCTTTCCGGAAGGCACCTCGACCGACGGGCTGCGGGTGCTGCCCTTCAAACCCACGCTGTTCCAACCCTTCCATGACCACGGGCTGGAGCGGGTGATGCAGATCCAGCCGGTCTCGGTGATCTATCACGCGCCCAAGGGCGAGGATCCGCGCTTTTACGGCTGGTGGGGGGACATGGCCTTCGGGCCGCACCTTCTGCGGGTGCTGGCCGCACCACGGCAGGGCGCGGTGGAGATCGTCTTTCACGATCCGGTGCGGGTGCAGGATTTCGCCTCGCGCAAGGCGCTCGCGGCCTGGTGCGAGGCCCGCGTGCGTTCCGCGATTGACGAATCCTTGGGCATCGACCGCATTTTCTAGCGGATTGACGTTACGGCATTTGCAACCCAGAGCATAAAACTGGTGCAAGTTTTCGTTTTTTCCCCTTTGATGTTTACGTTCACGTCAGTATTTTGTGGATAACTTGCCGCGCCCGCGGCGCGCTACTGGGGAAGCACGAGAATGCGGGATACTGCCAAGACAAGCGCTGCCAATAACGGATACCGGGGAAGCCTTCTTCCCTGGCGCCGGAGTCGTAACATGACACAGGAGGCGTCCGAGACCGAAACCTCCGGCGTTACGAAAGAGCAGATCCGCTCGCTGTTCTCGAAGGAACTGGGCCTTTCGTTGCGCAAGCAGGACAAGGCGGAGCTGGAGCGCGCCCGGCGTATCCGCAGCGCGCTTTACGATCCTGAACTGCGCTGATCTTCCAGCCTGCGCCGATATTCCGCCAGAACGAACAGCCGGATCGCCGTGGCAAGGCCGGTCTGCGGATCGCGCTGATGGTCGATCCGGGCGGCAAGGGCGTTCAGGCCAAGGCCGCGCTCTTCCGCGATCTCGCGGAACGCCTGCCAGAACGCATCTTCCAGCGAAACCGAGGTCCGGTGCCCGTCAAGCGTGAGCGAGCGTTTGGCCGGGCGGCTCATTCCGAGTCCCGCAGATGCGCGTCCAGATGGGCGCGCGCGCGTTCCGCCTGCTGCTTTTCGGCGTCGCGCTGCGCTTTCGTACGACCGAATTTCGCAGCGTTTTCATCGCCCTCCGCGCGTTTCTTCGCGCGGGACTTCTGTTTGCGGACCTGGTTCAGATTGACCACTTTGCTCATGCGGCGATGATAGCCGGACCGCGCAAAAAGAAAAGGGCGGCCTGACGCCGCCCTTTGCCGGAACCCGCCCCCGGTTATTTGGGGCCGATCATGTCCTCGGGGCGGACGATGCGGTCGAAGGTGGCCTCGTCCACGAAGCCAAGCCTGATCGCCTCTTCCTTCAGCGTGGTGCCGTTCTTGTGCGCGGTCTTGGCGACCTTGGTGGCGTTGTCATAGCCGATGGTGGGGGCAAGCGCCGTCACCAGCATCAGCGATTCCTTCATCAGCTTGTCGATCCGCGCGGTGTTGGCCTGGGTGCCCGCCACCATGTTGTCGGTGAAGCTGCCCGCCGCGTCACCCAGAAGCTGCATGGATTGCA
>CALMEG010000047.1 GCA_937863185.1 uncultured Paracoccaceae bacterium
TGCTGGCGGTCGGGGTCCTGTTTCCGCTGGCCGCGTTGGATCACCGGCTTGCGGATCTGGTGCTTGGCCTCACCGGGCACGATCCGGGCCTGATGCTGACCGGCTCGGCGCTTGCGATCATCCTGGCCTATGTGGTGCGTTTCTTCGCCATCGCGCAGGGTGCTGCGGACAGCGCCTTCGGGCGCGTGTCGCCGTCGCTGCCGATGGCGGCGCGCTCGCTGGGGCGCACGGCCGGGGGCGCGCTGCGCGAGGTCTATCTGCCGCTGATGCGCGGCTCGGTCGGTTCGGCGCTGCTGCTGGTCTTCGTGGATTGCGTCAAGGAACTGCCCGCGACGATGCTTTTGCGCCCGTTCAACTATGAGACGCTGGCCACCCGCGGGCGTGAAAGGGGGAGCCGCGAGAACCGGGGCGATGCCTCGCCCGCCGCGATCCTTGTCATGGCGGTGGGGCTTGCGGCCACGGCGGTTCTGGCGCGCACCAATCTGGGGCGCCAGGGCGGGCATTAGCCGCGCCCTCGGGCCTTGCGTCGCCGCCCGATGCGCTTTATCTGCGATGAGGTGGTTGGCCGGTGTAGCTCAGCTGGTAGAGCGGCGATCTTGTAAGTCGAGGGTCGGGGGTTCGAGTCCCTTCTCCGGCACCACCATATCCGGCGGCGGCCGCCGGATGCCCTTGGGTCCCGCGATCAGGATTTCTTCACGAACTGGGTCAGGATCACGATCCGCTGCCCTTCGACCCGGCCTTCGATATGCTCTGCATTGTCGGCCACAAGGCTGATGTTGCGCACCGCGGTGCCGCGCTTGGCGGTGAAGCCCGCGCCCTTGACCGGCAGATCCTTGATCAGCGTCACCGTATCGCCCGCCGCAAGGACCGCGCCGTTGCTGTCGCGGTGGATCACCTCGGGCAGGGCGGCAAGGCCGGCCTCGGCCCAGGCAAGGGTTTCGGGCTCCAGATAGGCGATCTCAAGCACCTCGCGCGCCCAGGGGGCCTCGGGCAGGGCCTTCAGAAGCCGGTAGGCCAGCACCTGAACGGCGGGCTCGGTGCTCCAGATCGCTTCGTTGAGGCATTGCCAGTGCGGCCCATCCTCGGGGCCCTGTTCAAGCCCGGCGCGGCAGGTGGCGCAAAGCGGAACGGTTTCGGGTTTCGGCGCAACCTCGTAGGCTGCGGCCTCTGCGGCGTTGCAAAGCGCACAATGCGTCATGATCCATTCCATCTGTCAGGTCAGGGGGCTGGATACGCCGCATTGCCCGCCCTGTCCATGCCGAGCGCTAGCGGCCGCGGATCCGCGGGTCGAGCGCATCGCGCAGCCCGTCGCCGATATAGTTCACCGACAGCACCGCAAGCGAGATCGCCACCCCCGGAATGACCACGCGCGAGGGGTAAAGCTGCATCTGGTCGATCGCGTCGTAAAGCAGCCGCCCCCATGTCGGGAAATCGGGCGGAAATCCGAGGCCAAGGAAGGACAGCGCGCTTTCGGTGATGATCGCCGATGCGATCCCGAGCGTGGCCGAAACCATGATCGGAGAAAGCACGTTGGGCAGCACATGCCGCGTCACCACGCGCCGCGCGGGCGTCCCGATCGAGCGCGCGGCAAGGACGAATTCACGCTCTTTCAGGGCCAGCACCTCGCCGCGCACGATGCGCGCGGTCTGCATCCAGCTTGTGGCGCCGATGGCGCAGACGATCAGCAGGAAGATCCCCGATTCAGGCCCGAAGCTGCGCGACAGGCTTTCGCGGAACAGCGTGACCATCAGCAGAAGAAGCGGCAGCAGGGGCAGGGCCAGAAAGAGGTCGGTCAGCCGCATCAGCGGGCCTTCGAGGGCGCGGAAATACCCCGCCAGAACCCCGATCGTGGTGCCCAGCAGGATCGAGAGCGACATCGCCGTCATCCCCACCGCGATCGACACCTTTCCCCCCGCCATCACGCGCGCCAGAACGTCGCGGCCCAACTGGTCGGTGCCAAGCGGATGGCTGGCCGAAAAGCCCTGATTACGCGCGCGCAGGTCCACGAAGGTGGGATCGACGCGCCAGACCAGCGGCCCGATCAGGATGGTCAGCACGATCAGAGCGAAGACCGAAAGCCCGACAAGCGCGCCCTTGTGCGTCTTGAACTGGTCCCAGACATCCCACCATTGCGAACGCGGCGGGCGCGGTGCGGCGGTCACGATATCAGTCATAGCGGATCCTCGGGTCAAGGATGCCGTAAAGCAGGTCGGCGATCAGGTTGAACAGGACGATCAGGATGGCGAAGATGAAGGTCAGCGTCATCACCATGGGCAGGTCGTTGGCGTGGATCGACGAGATCAGCTGCTGCCCCAGCCCGTTCACCTTGAAGACCTGCTCGGTGATGATCGCGCCGCCGAAGATCGTGGGCACGCCAAGCGCGATCACCGTCACCACGGGGATGAGCGAGTTGCGCAGCACATGGACCAGCACCACGACCTTTTCGGTCAGCCCCTTGGCGCGGGCCGTACGCACATAGTCCTGTCCCAGATTGTCCAGCATGGACGAGCGCATGAAGCGGCTGATCTGGGCGGCATTGTAAAGCGCCAGCACCGCGACCGGCATCACCATCTGGCGCACCTGCTGCACGAAGCTGGACCAGTCGGTGACCTTCAGCGTCGTGTCATAGACCGAGGGGAACCATTGCAGGTTCACCGCGAAGACGATGATCAGCACCACCCCGGTAAAGAAGGTGGGCACTGAAAAGCCGACCATCGAGACGAAGGTGCCCAGGTTGTCGAACCATGAATATTGCCGATAAGCCGACAGGATGCCGATCGGCAGCGCGATGAGCACCCCGATCACATAGGCCAGCCCCACCACCATCAGCGTCTGGGGCAGACGCTCGGCGATGATCTGCATCACCGGCTGGCGCGACTGGAACGAGATCACGCGCTGCATGCCCTCGCCATAGGTCGTGCCGAAGAGGTGGTCGACCAGGTGCAGCGGCTCGACCCAGAAGAACTGCTTGAGCCAGAGCGCGTAGCGCACATACCACGGGCTGTCGAGGCCAAGCGCCTCGCGCATCTTCGCCTTGACCTCGGGCGGGACGGTCAGGGGCACCTCGCCCAAAGGGTCGCCGGGGGCGGCCTCGAGCAGCAGGAAGATCACCAGAGAGATGATCAGCAGCGTCGGAATGGCGATCAGCAAGCGTCGCAGCGTGAAGGTGAACATCGGCGCCTCGGGTCAGGTCTTGCGCCCTTGCGGGCAAGGTTGGCGGGGCCGCCGGGGCCCTGGCTGACGGCTGTCACGGCCCCGCCTGCCCCCGGCCGCGACAGGCGCGGCCGGGGCCTTCGATCACTTGATCCGATACCAGTCGGATGCGTTCCAAAGCTCGGAATCCCAGGTGTTCAACACCACGCCGCCAAGCGTGTTGGAATGGGCCGACAGGCGGCCACGGTCCACCAGCGGCACGATGGTGAAGCTGTCCTTGGTCAGCATGTCATTGAGCTTCTTGGCAATTTCAGCGCGCTGATCCATGTCGCGGGTTTTCACCAGCTCGGCCACCAGCGCGTCATAGGCGGGATCGCAGAAGCGGTTGACGTTTTCACCCTGCCACTGGGTTTCCGGGCGCGGGGCCTTTTCGCAGGTATATTGCGCCAGGTAGGGCTCGGGGTCGGTGCCGTCGAAGTTGTTGGCATACATCTCCACGTCCGCATAGAATTTCTGGAACGTATCGGGCGAGCCCGCATCGCCGCCGAAGAACACCGACGGGTCGATCGACTTCAGCTCGACCTCGACGCCGATATCGTTCCACCACTGCTTGATGATGGCCTGGAAATCCTGGCGGATCGCGTTGACCGAGGTCTGGTAGACAAGGCTCAGCTTCTTGCCGTCCTTGTCGCGCACGCCGTCACCGTCGCTGTCGGTCCAGCCCGCCTCGTCCAGCAGGGCCTTCGCTCCCTCGACATCCTGCGTCAGGCAGCCGGTATTGTCCGAGGCGAAGAACTCGGGCGCGGGCACGAGGTTGCAGGTGGGCCGCCCGGCATTGCCATAGCCGATATCGACAAGGATCTGCCGGTCGATCGCCATCGACAGCGCCTGGCGCACGCGGATGTCCGACAGGATCGGATGGGGGTGCTTCGTGGTGGCGCGCTCGCCCTCGGGCAGGTCGGGCGAGGGGTCGGTCATGTTCATCTCGATGCGTTCGACCAGCGTGCCGAAGGCGCTGACGAACTGGCCCTTGCCGCCGCCTTCCATCTGGGCCTGCACCTCGGGCGAGATCTGGGTGTTCCAGGCATAGTCGAACTCGCCCGTCTCCATCACCGCGCGCGCGGCTGCGGTGGCATCGCCCCCGCCCTTGACCAGCGCCGTGGCGAAGGCCGGTTTGGCCGGATCGCGGTATTCGGGGTTGGCCTCCAGCATCACGGTGTCATTGGTGCGGAACTCGGTCACGCGGAACGGGCCGGTGCCGATCGGCTTGAAGTTCTGCTCGGTGCAGGTCGAGGCCGCCGGGCCGAGGCAGTTGGCGAATTGCGCGGCCTGAAGCAGCGGGGATTGCGCGCCGACAAGCGTGGTGAAGGGGTTCGGCTTGGCGTCTACAAAGGTGATCTTGATGGTCAGGTCGTCGACCGCCTCGACCTTCTCGACCCCCTCGTAACGCGCAAGCTGCGCACAGCCGCCTTCGGGATGCATGCAATAGCTGGCGGTGAACACCGCGTCATTGGCCGTCACGGGCGTGCCGTCGGACCATTTCAGGCCGGGGATCAGCTTCCATGTGATGGATTTGAGGTCTTCCGAAATGCCGCCGTTCTCAAGGCTCGGGATCTCGGTCACAAGGCGCGGGATCACCTCGCCCTTTTCGTTGAAGCCCGCCAGGGCTTCCAGCACGAGGCTGCCGACCTCGACATCCTTTGTGCCCGAGGACAGGTAGGCATTCATCGTCGAGACGGCTTGGGCGTAAAGGATTTTTACCTCGCCGTCGGTGCCGCGTTCGGCAAGGGCCGCGGGCGCGAAGGCCATTGCTGCGGCAGCGCCCATCAGGGCGGTTCTCAGTTTCATGTCACTCTCCTTGTTGCGTCGGTTTTCTTGTTTTTCCGGGCGTCGTCTTGCGCGTGGTCCGGTTCGCGGCTGGTTTGCGCCGCGCGGCGGGCGCCTTGGTCGGGGCGGGTTTGGCCGCGGCGGGGCGGGGCGGAAGACCGTCATTGTAAAGGTGGCAGGCGACGAAGCGGTCGGGGGCCACCTCGCGGAAGGCTGGTTCGTGCACGCGGCAGGTGTCCATCACCCTGGGGCAACGGGTCGAGAAGTTGCAACCCTTCGGCGGGTTCGCGGGCGAGGGCACGTCGCCCTTCAGGATGATGCGCTGTCGCGTGGCCTCGGTCTCGGGGTCGGGTTCGGGCACGGCGGACAAGAGCGCCTGCGTATAAGGATGCAGCGGTTCGGCATATAGTACCTCGCGCGGGGCAAGCTCGGCGATCTGGCCGAGATACATCACCGCCACCCGGTCCGCGATATGGCGTACCATCGACAGATCGTGGCTGATGAACAGATAGGTCAGGCCAAGGCTGTCCTGCAACTCCTCAAGCAGGTTCACGACCTGCGCCTGGATCGACACGTCAAGCGCCGCGATCGGTTCGTCGCACACGATGAACTTGGGGTTTAGCGCAAGTGCACGGGCGATGCCGATCCGCTGGCGCTGCCCGCCCGAGAATTCGTGCGGGTAGCGGTTGGCGAAGTCGCGGTTCAGGCCCACCTGGTCCATCAGCTCATAGATCCGGGTCAGCTTTTCGGCCCCCGACATGCGGGTGTGTTCGTCCAGCGGTTCCCCGATGATCGCGGCGACCGTCATGCGCGGGTTCAGGCTGGCCTGCGGGTCCTGAAACACCATCTGCATCTTCGGCCGCATCTTGCGCAGCCGGTCCGAGGGCATGGACAGGATGTTCTGGCCGTCGATCATGACCGAACCGGCCGTCGGTTCATAGAGCCGCAGGATCGCGCGCCCGCAGGTGGACTTGCCGCAGCCGGATTCGCCGACAAGGCCAAGCGTCTCCCCCTCGCGGACGGTGAAAGAGACGTTGTCCACCGCCTTCACATCGCCGATCCGCCGCCGCAGCAGCCCCGAGGTGATCGGGAAATACATCTTCAGGCCCTTGACCTCGATAAGGGTCTTTCTGTTCGCGGTATCAAACATCGCGCGGCCCGTCCTTGTCGAAATCCCAGAAACAGGCCGCATCATGGCCCGGACCCACGTTGAAGCGCGGCGGATTCTGGATCGAACAAAGGTCGATCGCATGCGGGCAGCGCGCGCGGAACGCGCAGGAAATGGGCGCGGCCCACAGGATCGGGGGCTGGCCCTCGATCACGTTCAGCCGGGCTTCGCGGGCGCCGCGCACCGAGGGCACGGTCTTCAGCAGCGCGCGGGTATAGGGGTGGCGGGGGCGGGCGAAAAGCTCGCGCGCAGGGGCATGTTCGACGATCTGGCCGCCATACATCACCATCACCCGATCGGCGATGCCCGCGATCACGCCAAGGTCATGGGTGATCCAGATGATCGCCATGCCCAGCTTGTGCCGCAGATCCTTCACCAGTTCCAGGATCTGGGCCTGGATCGTCACGTCCAGGGCGGTGGTGGGTTCGTCCGCGATCAGGACCTTGGGGTCGCAGGCAAGCGCGATGGCGATCATCACCCTTTGCCGCATCCCGCCCGAGAACTGGTGCGGATAATCCTTCAGGCGGCGCGCGGCATCGGGAATGCCGACCAGCTCCAGCAGTTCCTGCGCGCGCAACTGCGCCTGCGACTTGCTCATGCCCATGTGCTTGATCAGCGGCTCGCGCAGCTGATAGCCCACCGTGAAGACCGGGTTGAGCGAGGTCATCGGGTCCTGAAAGATGAAGCCGATGCCGGGGCCGCGCACTTCGCGCAGGGTGTCCTCGTCGCTTGCCAGAAGGTCGATCCCGTCGAAACTGACGCTGCCCTTGCGCACCTCGGCCGGGGGCGAGGGCAAAAGCCCGATCAGCGACATCATCGTAACCGACTTGCCCGAGCCGGATTCCCCCACCACGCCCAAAAGCTCTCCGGGGCGCAGCTCGAAGCTGACGGAATTGACGGCATGGACTTCGCCGCCGCGGGTTTTGAAGATCGTCTTCAGCCCGTCCACTTCAAGGACGGGACGCGCGCCATCCGGCATCGTCTTCCCCCAGCTGTTGGTTCTTTTATTATTGTTTTATCTGGTCTTTTGCCCGTTTTCGGGCAGCCATTTTCCTTGAGTGTCGGGGATTTGCCGATTTTGCGCAACATTCTTGTGCAGCATTGGCGTCACGTCAGACTGTCCTGCTGGCCTGGCGTGACAATGGGTCCATAGGGATGTGTTTGTATCCTTATCGGAAACGTCGATCGGCGGCTTCGTGGGGGCTTGCGGGGCGGCGGTCTTTGCCACAGGCTGGAAAAAGGGGCATCATGCCCGTCCGTTTTCCCATCCGACAGGAGCGTCCGCCATGCCCGTCAAGAACCGTTTTGCCGAACTTCTGCCCGAGATCACGGCCTGGCGCCGCGACTTCCACGAAAACCCCGAGCTGCTTTTCGATGTGCACCGGACGGCGGGAAAGGTTGCCGCGCTGTTGCGGGATTTCGGCTGCGACGAGGTGGTCGAGGGGATCGGGCGCACCGGTGTCGTGGGGGTCATTCGCGGGCGCAGCGACAGCAAGGGCCGCGTGATCGGGCTGCGCGCGGATATGGATGCGCTGCCCATTCACGAGGCGACGGGGGTCGACTATGCCTCGAAGGTGCCGGGCAAGATGCATGCCTGCGGCCATGACGGGCATACCGCGATGCTTCTGGGGGCCGCGAAATACCTGGCCGAGACGCGCAATTTCGACGGCACGGCGGTGGTGATCTTCCAGCCCGCCGAAGAGGGCGGCGGCGGCGGGCGCGAGATGTGCGCCGATGGCATGATGGAGCGTTTCGGCGTTCAGGAAGTCTATGGCATGCACAACATGCCCGGCATTCCGGTGGGTCATTTCCATATCCGCGAAGGTGCCATGATGGCGGCGGCCGATCAGTTCGACATCCTTGTAACGGGCAAGGGCGGCCACGCCGCCAAGCCTCATGACTGCATCGACACGACCCTTGTCGCCAGCCATGTCGTCGTGGCGCTGCAATCCATCGCCAGCCGCAATGTCGATCCGCTGAAGCAGGTCGTGGTCTCGGTCTGCACCTTCCGCACCGAATCCGAGGCGCATAACGTCATCCCCCAGACCGTCTTCCTGCGTGGCACCGTGCGCAGCATGGACCCCGAGGTGCAGGATTTCGTCGAGGCGCGCGTGAAGGCCATCGCCGAGGGCACGGCCGCGACCTTCGGGGCCAGTGCAAAGGTCGACTACATGCGCGGCTATCCGGTGACCATGAACGCCCCCGACAATACGCGCTACGCGATCGAGGTGGCGCAAAAGATCTCGGGGCAGGTCAATCCCGATGCCGCGCCGCTGATGGGCGCCGAGGATTTCAGCTTCATGCTGAACGAACGCCCCGGCGCCTATATCTTCCTTGGCAATGGCGACACCGCGATGGTGCACCACCCGGCCTATAATTTCGACGACAACGCCATCCCCTTCGGCTCAAGCTGGTATGCCGGCATGGTCGAGGAACGCATGCCGGCCGCCTGAGCGGCGAGCGGGTCTGCGCGGGCCTAGCGCAGCACCATGACCGAGCAGGGCGCGTGGCGCACCACCCGCGACGCGGTGGAGCCAAGCAGGTAGTCCTGCAAGCCCGGCTGGTGCGAGGCGACGATGATGCAATCGGTCGGGTTTTCGTCGATCCAGTCGAGGATCTCCTGCGAGGCGTGGCCGTTGCGGATCACGGCCGCGCCCTCGGGGAAATCCGCGGCCAGGCGGTCCAGCTCGGCCTGGATCGAGCGCTTCAGTTCGATATCGTAGCCCTCGGGCATGTAGCTGATGGCATAGCCCGGCACATCGGGCATGACATGCAGAAGCGTCACGCGCGCACCTTCGCCGGCCAATGCGCGCGCCGCCTTCAGCGCGGCCTCGGGCGAGTGTTCGCCATCCAGCGCGATCGGAACCAGAATATTCTTGAACATCGGCATCTCCTTCCGTTTCGGGCCAAGCCTGTCAGGGCGCGGCCATGTCTGCCTTGATCCGGGTCAACCGCCGGTATGGCTCATGTGGCGGCTGACCTGACCGCTGACGGTTTGCCGGGAATAGTCGAAGTCATGACCCTTCGGCTTTCGCGCGATGGCCGCGCGGACCGCCGCGATCAGGGCGGCGTCGTCCGGGGCGGTGCGCAGGGGCGCGCGCAGGTCGGCCATGTCCTCCTGGCCCAGGCACATAAACAGCTCGCCCGTGCAGGTGACGCGCACCCGGTAGCAGCTTTCGCAGAAGTTATGCGTGAGCGGCGTGATGAAACCGATCTTCTGCCCGGTCTCTTCCAGCCGCACATAACGCGCCGGGCCGCCCGTGCGTTCGGCCAGATCGTGCAGCGTGAACCGTTCGGCCAGACGCGCGCGCAGATCCTTCAGCGGCCAGTAACGGTCAAGCCGCGCCTCTTCGCCCATGTCCCCCATCGGCATGACCTCGATGAAGGTCAGATCGTGCCCCTCGGTGGCGCACCATTCGGTCAGGCCGAACAGCTCGTCCTCGTTGAAGCCCTTCAGCGCGACGGCGTTGATCTTGACCCGGATGCCGGCGGCGCGGGCCGCGGCGATGCCGTCCAGCACCTGCTCCAGCCGGCCCCAGCGGGTGATCTCGGCGAATTTGGCGGGATCGAGCGTGTCGAGCGAGACATTGACCCGTCGCACCCCGATTGCCGCCAGTTCGGGTGCGAAACGCTTCAGCTGCGAGCCGTTGGTCGTCAGTGTCAGCTCATCCAGCGCGCCCTTCTCGAGATGGCGCGCGATGGTGCGAAAGAAGGTCATGATGTCCTTGCGCACCAAGGGCTCGCCCCCGGTGATGCGCAGCTTGCGCACGCCAAGTCCGATGAAGGCGCTGCACAGCCGATCAAGCTCTTCCAGCGACAGCAGGTCCTTCTTGGGCAGGAACTGCATGTGTTCGGCCATGCAATAGGTGCAGCGGAAATCGCAGCGATCGGTGACGGATACCCGCAGATAGGTGATCGGGCGGGCGAACGGGTCGATAAGGGGCGCGGCGTTTTCCATGCCCGGAAGGTAGGGCCTGGCCGCAGGCGCGGCAAGGGGGAACGCCCCCGCAGGCCTGCGGCAAGAGTGCGTGATTGCGCGCCTGCGTCACCGGCGCTAGGCTTGGCTTCCAAAGTATCGGGAAAAGGGCCGGTCATGCGCGTCTGGAGTGTGGTGCCGTTGGTTGTGGCGGTCTCGGCCTGTGGTGTGTTGCCCCGCCTCGGGCGGGCGCCGGAAAGCCCCGCGCCCGTGCCGGCCGCACCGCCCGTGGCGGTAGCCCCCTTGCCCAGGCCGACCGCGCGCACCCCGGATGCGCTTGACACCACCACGCCCGCGCAGCGCGCCGAAGCGACGGCCGGATCGCCGGTGCAGGGGGCGCGGCTTGGCACCACCATCGCCTCTCTTGGAAATCCGACCGAGCCCGGCTTCTGGATTCGCACGCCGCTTGCCCGCAACGAGGGGCCGGGCCGGATCGAGGACCCGGCGACGGGCAAATCGGTGCGGCTGCATCTGATCCCGCTTGATGCCCCCGCGGGGGCGGGCAGCCAGGTGTCGCTTCCCGCGCTCAGGCTTCTGGGGGTGTCGCTGACGGCGCTGCCCGAAGTGGTGGTCTATGCCGAGTGACGCGCCGCGCTAAAGGTATTTTCCGGCCTCGCGCCGCGCAAAGGGCTTGAGCTGCGCGCCATGTGCCTCAAGCCAGGCCGCGGTGCGGGGGGCGTCGTGCCGCGACAGATCGCGCAGCCACCAGCCGATGGCTTTCTGGATGAACCATTCCCGTTCGGGCGCTAGCCGGGCGCACCAGCCCAGGACCCGGTCGCGGATGGCCAGATCGGCGGGCTTGGGATGGTTCTGCCGCGTCCAGGGCAGGGTGATGACCAGCGCGGCGCGGCGGGGGCAAACGTTGTTATGGGGGAGCCCCCCCCCCCCCGGGGCCCAACCCGCCGGCGCGGCCAAAAGGCGGCGCCCCCCCCCCCTTCACGCGTGGGCTGCCGGCGCCCCCCCCGCCCAGGGGCCCGCCCCTGCCCGACCCGGACCCCGCCGGTGAAGAGGGCCCCGTCGGCGTCGTCGAGGGCGCCCGCCCGGACGTCCTCGGGGGTGACCGCCCGCGCCTCGAAGCCCGCCGCGCCGAAGGCCTCGAGCGCGGTCTCGAGCGCGCGGGGGGCGA
>CALMEG010000048.1 GCA_937863185.1 uncultured Paracoccaceae bacterium
CCATGCTGGCGGTCTAGTTCCGGCGGGGCATGTTCCTGGACGATTTCGCCATCAGCTTCATCACGGTGCCGAGCTTCGTGCCCATCGTGCGCGATCTGGGCTTCGACACGACATGGTTCGCGGTGCTGTTCGTGCTGTCGATGCAGTCAGCCTATCTGACGCCGCCCTTCGGCTACAACCTGTTCTACATGCGCTCGGTCGCCCCGCGCGAGGTCAGCATCAACGACATCTACATGGCCGCCCTGCCCTTCGTCTTGCTGCAGGTTCTCGGGCTGGCGCTGGTGGTGATCTTTCCGCAGATCGCGCTGTGGCTGCCCGGCGTGCTCTTCGGCCCCTGAACCGGCACCCGAAAGGCATCGCATCACCGCCCGGCACCCCGCAGGTGTCGGGTTTTTCATGACCGGCGCGGCACATCCTTGTCAGAGAAAGCTGGTGCCCGAGGCGAGACTCGAACTCGCACGCCTTGCGGCGGAGGATTTTGAATCCCCTGCGTCTACCATTCCGCCACTCGGGCCAGCCCGCATGCATCTACCGCCGCTCTGCCCGCATGGCAAGAGGCCGGGGACGCTAGAGATCCTGCGCGGCGAAAGTATCGCAGTTTGCGATCTGCCCGCTTTCGAAACCGCGTGCGAACCAGGCCTCACGCTGCTCGGAGCTGCCATGGGTGAAGCTGTCGGGCATCGGCACCCGCCCGGCATTGCGCTGAAGCGTATCGTCCCCGATCCGGCGGGCGGCGTTCATCGCCTCGGCCACGTCCTGCCGGTCGATCGAGCCGAAGCTTTCGGCCGCGCGCCGCGCCCAGACCCCCGAGAAACAATCCGCCTGCAACTCGATTCGCACCGAAAGCGCATTGGATTGCGCCTCGTTCGAGCGCGCGCGCAGCTCGTTGACCTGGCTCAGAATGCCCAGTTCGTTCTGTACATGATGCGCGATTTCATGCGCGACGACATAGGCGGCCGCGAAATCGCCCTTGGCACCAAGCTGGCGCGACAGCGTGGTGAAGAACGCGGTGTCAAGATAGGCTTTCTGGTCCACCGGACAATAGAACGGCCCGGTCGAGCCCGACGCCCCGCCGCAGGCCGATTGCGTCACGCCCGAAAACAGCACCAGCGTCGCGGGCGTGTAGCTGCGCCCCAGATCCTCGCTGAAGATCTGCGCCCAGACCTCTTCGGTATCGGCCAGCGTGACCGAGACGAAATCGCCCATCGCGCGATCTTCCTCGCTCAGTTCCCCCGATACCTGCGGTCCGCCGGAACCGCCCTGAAGAAGCGGCGTCACATCGACGTTGAACACAACCCCCAGAAGCAGCACCGCCAGAAGGCCGAACCCGCCGATCCCGGCGGCCCCGCGTGCGCCCCCCATCCGGCGACGGTCCTCGATATTGCGGCTGCCGCGGCGACCTTTCCACTTCATGAAACCACACTCCTCGTCGATCACATTGCCAAGATTAGCGCCCCGCGCGCCGCCGCAACAGTCCAATTCCGCGCCCGCATGCTTGACGCCGCGCGCCGCGCGCGCGATGGAGCGCGGGAGGCAACCCGGACAGGCACGAATGATACGCAGGCTATACGACTGGACGATGGGACTCGCGGGGCATCCGCGCGCGCTTTGGGCACTGGCGGCGGTGGCCTTCATCGAATCCTCGGTCTTCCCGATTCCGCCCGACGTGCTGATGATCCCGATGATCCTTGCCATGCCCTGGCGCGCCTTCCACATCGCCGCGGTGGCGACGGTGGCTTCGGTCCTGGGCGGGCTTCTGGGCTATGCGATCGGCTACGGCTTCATGGATGCGATCGGACGTCCGGTGCTGGAATTCTACGGCAAGGCCGACAAGTTCGAGGATCTTGCCGCGCGCTTCAACACCTATGGCGGATGGGCGGTCCTTGTCGCGGGCGTGACACCTTTCCCCTACAAGGTCATCACGATATTCTCGGGGGCCACGCAACTCTCGCTGCCGCTGTTTGTCGGGGTGTCGGTCCTTGCCCGCGCGCTGCGCTTCTTCATCGTGGCCGCGCTCTTGTGGAAATTCGGGGCACCGATCCGCGACTTCATCGAAAGGCGCCTGGGGCTCTTGTTCACGCTCTTCGTCGTACTGCTGATCGGAGGCTTCTATGCGACACGCTATCTCTGAGCTTTTCCGCACCTTGTCCCCCCGCATGCTGGTGCTTCTGGCATCCGCCGGGTCCGCGGCGGTGCTGCTTGGCGCCCTTGGCTTTCAGGCCATGGGCGTGGCACCTTGCGATCTGTGCATCCAGCAACGCTGGCCGCATCTGGCCGCCGCCATTCTGGGCGCGCTCATCGTGATCTTCCGCCTGCCGATGGGCCTTGCCCTGCTGGGCGCGACCTCGGTGGCCGCGACGGGGGCCCTCGCCGTCTACCATTCGGGCGTCGAGCGCGGCATCTTCGAGGGGCCGGACAGCTGCACCTCGGGCGGGCTGACGACCCTGTCGACCGATGACCTTCTGGCACAGATCACCGCCGCGCCCCTCGTGCGCTGCGACGAGATCGCCTGGCAGATGTTCGGCGTCACCATGCCGAACCTGAATGCCCTGGCCTCGGCGGCCTTCCTGGCCCTCTGGCTGGCCGCTTTCCTGACCGCGCGCCGCCGCGCCTGATCCCGGCGCCGGAAGCCTCCGGCGGGGATATTTCTGCGAAGATGAATGCCCCTCACCTTTGCGCAAATATCCCCCGCGGAGCGTTCCGAAATCTCCGCTTCGCGCATGGCCGGGTCTTCGCGCATTGCACCCCATGGCTGGGATAGGCTATAAGCCGGGGCAACAATATCTTGGAATGCGAGCCCCCCGTGACCGATACCCCCGAAACGCCGGAATCCATGGATCAAGGCCCCGCGCGGCCGCATTACGACGGCCCCAGCGTCTCGATCGCCGACGAGATGAAGACGGCCTATCTCGACTATGCGATGAGCGTGATCGTATCGCGCGCGATTCCGGACCTGCGGGACGGTCTGAAGCCGGTGCACCGGCGCATCCTTTATGCGATGCACGAGACCGGGAACACGCATGACAAGCCCTACCGCAAATCCGCCCGTCCGGTGGGCGATGTCATGGGGAAGTATCACCCCCATGGCGATGCCGCGATCTATGACGCGCTGGTGCGGATGGCGCAGGATTTCTCGATGTCGCTGCCGCTTCTCGACGGTCAGGGCAACTTCGGCTCCATGGATGGCGACTCGGCGGCGGCGATGCGTTACACCGAGGTGCGGATGGACAAGCCCGCCTCGGCCCTTCTTGCCGATATCGAGAAGGATACCGTCGATTTCCAGGACAATTACGACGGCAAGGACAAGGAGCCGACGGTCCTTCCCGCGCGCTATCCCAACATGCTTGTCAACGGGGCGGGCGGCATCGCGGTCGGCATGGCCACGAACATCCCGCCGCACAACCTGGGCGAGGTGGTCGATGCGACGCTTGCGCTGATCGAAACGCCCGACATGTCCTCCGAGGCGCTGATGGAGATCGTGCCCGGCCCCGATTTCCCCACCGGCGGCCAGATCATGGGGCGTGGCGGCGCGCGCAAGGCCTATCTGGAGGGCCGCGGCAGCGTCATCCTGCGCGCCAAAACCCGCATCGAGGAAATCCGCAAGGACCGCTTTGCCATCATCGTGGACGAGATCCCCTATCAGGTGAACAAGGCCACGATGATCGAGAAGATCGCCGATCTGGTGCGCGAAAAGCGGCTGGATGGTATCGCCCATGTGCAGGACGAATCCGACCGCGTCGGCGTGCGCGTGGTGATCGAGCTCAAGCGCGACGCGACGCCCGATGTCGTCCTGAACCAGCTTTACCGCTTCACGCCGCTGCAAACCTCGTTCGGGTGCAACATGCTGGCGCTGAACGGCGGCCGCCCCGAGCAGTTGACGCTGCGCGATTTCCTGCATTATTTCATCACCTTCCGCGAAGAAGTTGTGGCGCGCCGCACCGCGTTCGAACTTCGCAAGGCGCGTGAGCGCAGCCATATCCTGTGCGGCCTTGCGGTTGCGGTTTCGAACGTGGACGAGGTCGTGGCGACGATCCGCGCCTCGCGCGATCCGGCCGAGGCGCGCGACCGGCTGATGGAGCGTCGCTGGCCCGCGCATGACATCGTCGAATATCTGCGCCTGATCGACGATCCGCTGCATCCGGTGAACGATGACGGCACCTACAACCTGTCCGAAACACAGGCCCGCGCGATCCTCGAGCTGCGCCTGCAACGCCTGACCGCGATGGGGGTGCAGGAGGTCACGGACGAGCTGGCCGAACTGGCCGGCAAGATCCGCGAATACCTTGCCATCCTCGCCTCGCGCGAGCGGATCATGGCGATCATCTCGGACGAGTTGCGCGAGGTGAAGGAGCAGTTCGCCGTGCCGCGCCGCACCGAGATCGTGGACTGGGCGGGCGATCTGGACGACGAAGACCTGATCGAGCGCGAGGACATGGTCGTCACCATCACCTCGGGCGGCTATATCAAGCGCACCCCATTGGCCGAGTTCCGCGCACAGCGCCGCGGCGGCAAGGGCCTGGCCTCGATGGCGACCAAGGAGGACGATGTCGTCACCACGCTTTTCGTGGCCAACACCCATACGCAGCTTTTGTTCTTCACCACCGACGGCATGGTCTATAGCCTCAAATGCTGGCGCCTGCCGCTGGCCGGGCGCACCTCGAAGGGCAAGGCGATCGTCAATATCCTGCCGATCCCGATGGGGGTGTCGATCGCCGCGCTGATGCCGGTGGACGCGCCCGAAGAGGAATGGGACGACTATCAGGTGTTCTTCGCCACCTCCGAGGGCGACGTGCGCCGCAACGCGCTGTCCGATTTCGCCAATGTGAAGCGCAACGGAAAGATCGCCATGAAGCTGCCCGAGGGCGTCAGCATGGTCAACGCGCGCATGTGCACCGCCGATGACGACGTGATGCTGGTCACCGCCAATGGCCGGGCGATCCGCTTCCGCGTCACCGATGTACGCCTGTTCAAGGGCCGCGATTCGACCGGCGTGCGCGGCATCCGGCTGGCCGGGGGCGACGCGGTGGTGTCGATGTCGGTCATCCGCCATTTCGAGGCCGACCCGCAGGAACGCGCCGCCTATCTCAAGCAGCGCCGCCTGATGGCCGGCGTGACCGAGGAAGAGCCCGCGGACGAGGATGACGAGGCCGTCGAAGGCGGCCAGCTCAGCCCCGAGCGTTATGCCGAGATGTCGGCGGCCGAGGACCTGATCCTGACCATCACCGCGAAGGGCGCGGGCAAGCTGTCCTCTTCGCACGACTATCCGCTGCGCGGGCGCGGCGGCCAGGGCGTGACCGCGATCGAGAAGACCATGCGCGGCGGCGCGCTGGTGGCCTCGTTCCCCGTCGAGCCCGGCGATCAGGTGATGCTGGCCACCTCGACCGGCCAGTCGATCCGCTGCCCGGTGGACCAGATCTCGTTCCGCTCGCGCTCGGCCGGCGGGGTCAAGGTGTTCGACACCGCCAAGGGGGAAGAAGTCGTCTCGGTCGCCCGCGTCGCCGATCAGGGCGAGGATGGCGAAGAGGTGATCGAGGACTGATCCGCATTGCACCGGCCTGCGCGGGGGGGTATCACCCCGCGCATGACGGAAACACTTAACATCATCGGCGGCGGCATGGCCGGATCCGAAGCCGCCTGGCAGGCGGCCGAGGCCGGGGTGCCCGTGACCATCCACGAAATGCGCCCGAAGGTCGGCACCTTCGCCCATACCGGCAGCGATTTCGCGGAAATGGTCTGCTCGAACTCGTTTCGCTCGGACGATGATGAGCGTAATGCCGTGGGCCTTTTGCATTGGGAGATGCGCGCCGCCAACGGGCTGTTGATGCGCATGGCCGAAAAGCACCGCCTTCCGGCCGGGGGCGCGCTTGCCGTCGACCGCGAGGCATTCGCCGCCGAGGTCACCGCAACGCTGAAATCCCACCCCCTTGTTTCCACGTCTTATGAAGAGGTTACATCGCTTCCTTCAAGCGGGAACTGGATCGTCGCCACGGGTCCGCTGACCTCTGGCGCGCTTGCCCAAAGTATCCGGGCCGAGACCGGCGCCGACAGCCTTGCCTTCTTCGACGCGATCGCCCCCATCGTCTATGCCGACACGGTCGACATGTCGGTGGCCTGGATGCAATCGCGCTATGACAAGGGCGAGACCGAGGAAGAGCGCACGGCCTACATGAACTGCCCCATGAACAAGGCACAGTATGAGGCCTTCATCGACGCGCTTCTGGCCGCCGAGAAGACCGAGTTCCACGAGGGCGAGACCGCGGGCTATTTCGACGGCTGCCTGCCCATCGAGGTGATGGCCGAGCGCGGGCGCGAAACCCTGCGCCATGGCCCGATGAAGCCCGTGGGGCTGACCAATGCGCATGATCCCGCGAACAAGCCCTATGCCGTGGTCCAGTTGCGCCGCGACAACGCGCTTGGCACGCTTTACAATATTGTCGGTTTCCAGACGAAGATGAAGTATGGCGCGCAAGGCACTGTATTCCGGATGATTCCCGGCCTTGAGAATGCGAACTTCGCGCGGCTTGGCGGCATCCATCGCAACACGTTCATCAACTCTCCCACGCTGCTGGATGACCGGATGCGGCTGAAATCGCGGCCCAATATCCGCTTTGCCGGGCAGATCACCGGGGTCGAGGGCTATGTCGAAAGCGCCGCGATGGGGCTTCTGGCGGGGCGCATGGCGGCGGCGGGCATCATGGGGCGCGATCTGGCCCCGCCGCCGAACGAAACCGCGATGGGCAGCCTGATCCATCACATCACCGGCGGCGCCGAGGCGAAGACCTTCCAGCCGATGAACGTCAATTTCGGCCTCTTCCCGCCGATCGACGTCAAGGGCGGGCGCAAGGGCCGGAAAGATCGCTACAAGGCCTATACGGATCGCGGGAAAGAGGCCTTTGTTCAATGGCTTGCCGGTCAAGGCTAAGGTGATTACGCGGTTCGCCCCTTCGCCCACCGGGCCGCTGCATCTGGGCCATGCCTATAGCGCGATGCTAGCGCATGACATGGCGCGCGCCGCCGGGGGGCGTTTCCTGCTGCGCTTCGAAGACACCGATCTGGAACGGTCGAAGCCGGAATGGAAGGCTCTGATCGAAGAAGACCTGACATGGCTCGGCCTGACATGGGACGGCCCCGCCTGGTCGCAAGCCGCCCATCTAGATCGCTATGTCCCTGCGCTTGCGCGGCTGGAAGAGATGGGACTGCTCTATCCCTGCTCCTGCACCCGCGCAAATATCCGCGCGGCGCTTGCCGCGCCGCAGGAAGGTGTGCCACATGAAGTCTATCCGGGCACATGCAAACATCGCCCGATGCGCGATCGCAAATCCGGGGACGCGCTGCGCCTGCATCTGGATCGCGCGCTTGATCTGCTGAAAAACCGCGAGGCGGCCTTCACCGAAACCGGCGCGCGCCATGCGGGACACCATGTCATCGAACACGCCCGCGCCCTGGCCGAGATCGGCGATGTCGTGCTTTGGCGCAAGGGAGACGAGGTGGTCGCCTATTTTCTCGCCTCGGCCCTCGATGATGTTGCTCAGCAGATCACCGATGTCGTGCGGGGCGAAGATCTGTTCGGTTTCACCGTCATTCAGGTGATCCTGCTCACGTTGCTGGATCAGCCGGTGCCGACCTATCACCATCACACGCTGATCCGCGACGAGAATGGCAAGCGCCTGGCCAAGCGCGACGACGCCCGCGCCATTGCCACCTACCGCGCCGGCGGCACCACCCCGCAGGATATCCGCCGCATGGTCGGGCTGCCGCCCCGCTAGTCCTGGATCGGTTTGAGGATCTCTTGCTCCTCCCCGTCGCGCAGCGCGGTATAAAAGCACGAGCGGCGGTTGGTGTGGCAGGCCGGCCCCTCCTGATCGACCAGCAAGAGCAGGCAGTCGCGGTCGCAGTCGATCCGCACCTCCCTGAGGCTTTGAACATGGCCCGAGCTTTCCCCCTTCGCCCAGAACGCCTGGCGCGAGCGCGACCAGTAGGTCACCTGCCCCGTCTGCAACGTCCGCGCGAGGCTTTCGGCACTCATCCACGCCATCATCAGCACCTCGCCCGTGGCCGCATCCTGCGCGATCGCGGGCACAAGGCCGTTGGCATCGTATTTCAAGCTTGCGGGATCGAAGGGCATCGTCTCTTTCCTTATCCGGCCGGTCCCACTATCTAACGCTGAGTCCAGCCGGGGAAAAGCCATGAGCGAAACCGATCTTATCAAGCTCTATTCGCAGCGCATCCTCGCCCTTGCGGCCGATATCCCGCATGTGGGCCGCCTGCCCAGCCCCACCGCCAGCGTCACGCGGCGCGCACCGCTTTGCGGCTCGACCATCACGGTGGACATCGTTACCGCGGACGGGCGCATCACCGAATATGCGCAGGAAATCCGGGCCTGCGCGCTTGGCCAGGCCTCGGCCGCGATCTTCGGCGCGGCGGTTCCCGGCTGCACGCGCGATCAGGTGGCCACGCTGCGCGACGAGTTGACCGCCATGCTGCGCGAGGATGGCCCCACGCCGCAACCGCCCTTCGACGGCTACGAGGTGCTGCGTGCCGCCCGCGATTACCGCAACCGCCACGCCTCGATCCTGCTGGCGCCCGAAGCCACGCTGGAGGCGATGGACACGGCCCTGGCGGATGCCTGAAAAAAACCGCCGCGCATCCCGAAGGATGGCGGCGGCGAGGTATGCGCTTTCGGGGCCCCGAAGGGGCGCGCGGGGACAGGCGGGCCGCGAAAACCGGACAGGCGCGGCGAACGAAAGCGCGAGGCAGTAACCGTGAAACCTTAGAAGAACGCCGGCAGGTGCAGGCCGACCACCAGCATGACGCAGAGCGAGACGGCACCAAGCGCATCTTGCAGGAACGTGTCAGAGCTGCGGGTCAGGACGGATCTGATCTGGGCGGCCATTGGACTCTCCTTTCAGCGGTTTGTTGCTACTTTGTTCTCATTTCTTCGCCGCCCTGTAAAGAACTTTTTAAGAACATTTGCGAACAAAATGCTAACCTACTGAGATCAAACGGATCGCACGGTCCTGTTCCATCAGCCATAGCAGCACCCGCACCGCCAGGCCGCGCGGCGATTCGAGGCCGGGATCGGCCAGAAGAAGCGCGCGCGCATCGCGCTGCGCCACCGCCATCAGCCCGGCCTGCCCCTCAAGGTCCGCGATGCGGAACTTCGGCAGGCCCGATTGCGCGGTGCCGATCAGGTCGCCCGCGCCCCGCATCGCCAGATCCTCTTCCGAGATCCGGAACCCGTCCTCGGTCTCGCGCAGGATCTGCAAGCGCCGCTCTCCGCTCTGGCTCAGCGGCGGCTGATACATCAGAAGGCAGGTGGACTCGGCGCCCCCCCGGCCCACGCGCCCGCGCAGCTGATGCAGTTGCGCAAGGCCGAAGGTCTCAGCCCGTTCGATCACCATGATCGAGGCATTGGGCACGTTCACCCCCACCTCGATCACCGTGGTCGCCACCAGAACTCGCAGGCGGCCCGCGACGAATTCGGCCATCGCCGCATCCTTTTCGGCGGGCGGCATCTGGCCATGCACCAGCCCCACCACACCCTCGCCCAGGGCCGCGCGCAGAAGGCGAAAGCGGTCCTCGGCCGAGATCAGGTCCACGACCTCGCTTTCCTCGACCAGCGGGCAGACCCAATAGGCCTGCCGCCCCTCGGCCACCGCCTTGCGCAGGTGATCGACCACATCCTCCAGCCGCGCGGTCGAGATCAGCGCCGTGCGGACGGGTTTGCGGCCGGGCGGCTTTTCGTCCAGCACGCTGACATCCATGTCGCCATATTGCGCAAGGCTGAGCGAGCGCGGGATCGGCGTCGCGGTCATCACCAGCACGTCGGCGGCCCGGCCCTTGGCGCCCAGCTCCATCCGCTGCGCGACGCCGAAGCGGTGCTGTTCGTCCACCACGGCAAGGCGCAGATCGTGGAAGGTCACGTCCTTCTGGAACACCGCATGCGTGCCGACCAGCACGTCGATCCGGCCCCGCGCCAGATCCTCAAGCTTGCGCGCGCGATCGCCCCCCTTGTCGCGGCCGGTCAGCAGGTCCAGCCGGACCCCGGCCGCCCTGGCCAGGGGGGCAAGGCTGTCCATATGCTGGCGCGCAAGGATCTCGGTCGGGGCCATCATCACGCCCTGCCCGCCCGCCTCGACCGCGGTCAGCAGCGCAAGGAACGCGACCAGCGTCTTGCCCGAGCCGACATCGCCCTGCAAAAGCCGGTTCATGCGCCGGTCCGAGGCCATGTCGCCCGCGATCTCGGCCACCGCGCGGCTTTGCGCCGATGTCGGCTTGTAAGGCAGGGATTTCAACACCTTGCCGGACAGAAGCCCGCTGCCGACACTGGCCCGCCCCTTGCCACGCCGGAATTGCCGCCGCGCCAGGGCAAGCGTCAACTGATGGGCGAAAAGCTCGTCATAGGCCAGCCGCGCGCGGGCGGGCGCGGTGGCGGAAAGATCGCCCACACCCTGCGGCGCATGCGCCGCGCGCAGCGCCTCGGCCCAGTCGGGCCAGCCCTCGCGCACCTTCAGCGCAGGGTCCACCCATTCGGGCAGATCTTCGGGCAGATGTGCCAGCACCCCCGTCGCCGCGCGCGCCACCACGCGCTGCGTCAGCCCCGCGGTCAGCGGGTAGACCGGCTCATGCCGGGGCAGATCGCCGGCATCCTCGGGCGCGAGCACATGATCGGGGTGCACGATCTGCGCGACCCCCTCGAAAATCTCGAGCTTGCCCGAAATCACCCGCCGCGCGCCTGTCGGGAACTGCCGTTGCAGCCAGTCGCCCTTGGCGTGGAAGAACACCAGCTGAAATTCGGTCTCGCTGTCGCGCACCGTCACGCGCGCCGGCCCGCCCTTGCGCCGCGCGGGGCTGTGCGCGCCGATCTCGACCTCGACGGTGACGATGCTGCCCGAGCGGGCCTCGCGGATGGTGGGAACGGGGCGGCGGTCGATCACCGAATAGGGCAGCGTGAACAAAAGGTCGCGCGGCCGCTCCACCCCAATCTGCGCAAACAGGCGCGCGGTCTTCTCGCCGATGCCGGGCAGCGTTTCAAGCCCGGCGAACAGCGGAAAAAGAACCGGCGGGCGCCCCGTCATGCCTGCCCCGCGATCTGCATCCATTCGTCTTCGTCGACCACCCGCACGCCAAGTTCGGCCGCCTTCTTCGCCTTCGAGCCCGCGCCCGGCCCCGCCACCAGAAGATCCGTCCGGGCCGAGACCGAACCCGCCACCTTCGCGCCAAGCGCCTCGGCCCGCGCCTTCGCCTCGGCGCGGGTC
>CALMEG010000049.1 GCA_937863185.1 uncultured Paracoccaceae bacterium
CCCCCCCGCGGCCAAAGACCGCCCGGTCGGGGTGCGGGGGCGGGGGGGCGCGTGGGGGTAAAAACCACCCGAAGGCCCTCGCGGCGGCCCGCCCGGCCCCGCCACAGCCCCGGTCCACCTGAATCCGCCGCAAGGCCGTAGGTCACGAATTCCACCGGCACCTCGGTCTCGGTGATCTCGATCGGGGTGTTCTTCAGATATGCCGCATCCGCGCCCGAACCGTTGGTGCCATCCCGATGCGGCATGCCGCCGCCGCCGCCGACAACCGGGTTCACCGCGGCAATCACCGTCTGCGCCCGGCGCTCGTTGCGGGTCATCACATTGATGATGCAGTTATTGCCCGCAGGCGCCGCGGGCATCCTGTCGGGCGCGGCCTGCGCGAAGGCCCCGAAGATCACCGAGCGCAACCGCGCGCAGGTCAGCGAGCGCATCCCCACCGCCGCCGGAGCGACCGGGTTCAGCACCGACCCCTCGGGCGTGATGCATCGGAACGGCCGTGTCAGCCCGGTGTTGAGCAGCAGCTTGGGATTGATCGTGTAAAGGACGTAATACACCCCCACCAACAGCATCGTGTGGCGTGGATCTCCGCCCGAAGGCACATTGAGCGACGAGGCAAGCTGCGGGTCCGATCCGGTGAAATCCAGCACCGCCTCATCCCCCTGGATGCGCAGCGTCAGCTTCAGCCGGCACGGGTTGGCATGGTCGCTGTCCTCATCGGCATAATCGGCAAAGACCCATTCGCCATCGGGCATCGCGCGCAGGATGTCGCGTGCCTGCGCCTCGGCCAGGTCCAGAAGTGCCGCCACACCGGACAGGAAGCCCGTCTTGCCGAACCGCTCGACCATCGCCAGCACCTTGCGCTCTCCGGTGGCAAGCGCTCCGACCAGCGCCTTGATGTCGCCGATGTTCAGGTCGGGTTTGCGCACATTGGTCGTCATGATGCGCAGGATCTGCTCATCGAACACGCCTTCATTCACAAGCTTCATCGGCGGGAAGCGGATCCCTTCCTGATGGATTTCCGTCAACGAGCGCGAAAGCGAGGCCGGAACTGCGCCGCCCATGTCGGTATTGTGGATATGTCCGCCGGTCCAGGCCACGATCTCGCCGTCCACGAAGACCGGCTTCCAAAGGTGGGTATCGGGGGCATGGGTGGCGACATGGCCCGAATAGGGATCGTTGGTGAAGGCCACGTCACCGGGGCGGTAATCGTCCAGCATCGCAATCGCGCGCCCGTAGGTCAGGCCGGGATACCATGTCGCGCCCAGATCCATCGGAACGGCGAATGTGTCGCCCGCGCGATCCATGAGCATGACCGTGAAATCCTGCGTCTCCTTTACGAAGGCGGAGTGGGCGGTGCGGTGCAGCGTATGGGCCATGTTCTCGGCCGCGGCACGGGCGTGATTTGCCAGAACCTGAAGGGTCATCTTGTCGGACATCGGGCCTACTCCGCAAAGCTCAGATGAATGTTGAGGTGCCGATCGACCCGCGCATGCGTGCCTTCTGGGATGGCGAAGGTCGTATCCTCCTGCGTGACGATGGCCGGCCCCTCGAACCCGGCCCCGCCCGCAAGGCCCGCGCGATCATAAAGCGCAACCTGCCGGTGCCGGCCCAGAAATACCGGAACATGGCGCAGCGGGTGCACCCCGGCGAGGGTTTCTGCCGCCTCGGGCATGTCAAGGACCGGCCCCGCACCGATTGCCGCCAGCCGCAGGTTCACAAGCTCGATCCGGCCCGATGGATCGTCGAAATCGTAGATCCGGCGATGGGTTTCGTGAAACGCCCGCTCGATGGCCGCGCGATCGGAGAGCCAGCCCTGCTCCAGCGCCACCTCGATCTCATAGCTTTGTCCGGCATAGCGCATATCGGCCGACAGGTGCAGCTCGGCAGCCCCGTCATGGCCCTGCGCGGCCAGCCACCGGACACCGTCCGCGGCCAGATCCTCGAAGGTAGCGCGCAGGTCGGGCAGGACGGCATCGGTCAGGTCCGCGAAGACGGTGCGAATGAAGTCGCCCCGCAGATCGGCCACCAGCCCGCCAAGCGCCGAAACCACGCCGGGCCTGCGCGGTGCCATCACCTTGGAAAGCCCCAGTTCCCGCGCAAGGAACGCACCCAACATGGGCCCTCCGCCGCCAAAGGGCATCAGCGTGAAATCGCGCAGGTCAACCCCCGCCCGCGAGGCCAGTTTCTCGACCTCAACGAACATCGCGGAAACGGCAATGTCCAGGATCGCCTGCGCGGTTTTCTCTGCCCCGCGGCCAAGCCGGTCGGCGACGGCGCCGACGGCCGCGCGCGCCAGATCCAGATCCATGTCCAGCTGTCCATAGGCCATCGGGCTATGCCCAAGCCAGCCGCAGACGGCCATCGCATCGGTCACGGTGGCACGCGTGCCGCCGCGTCCGTAACAAGCCGGTCCGGGGTCCGATCCAGCCGATTCCGGCCCGACCCGCAGCACCCCCTGCGCATCGACCGACGCGATCGAACCGCCCCCGATGCCGATCGAACTGACCGAGACAGAGGGGATATAAAGCGGAAACTCTCCGATCAGCTCGCCCGTGCCGTATTGCGCCCGCCCGTCCACGATCAGCGCAAAATCCGCCGAGGTGCCGCCGATGTCGAGCGTCAGAACCTTGTCCTCGCCCGCCTGCCGCGCCAGCCATGCGGCACCGATGACCCCCGAAGCCGTGCCCGACAACAGCATCGAGACGCAATCGCGCCGTCCCTCGGCCGCGTTCATCAGCCCACCATTGGTCTTGGTCAGCATCGCACGCGCGGGAACCCCCTGCCCGGCCAGCCGCGCCTCCAGTGCTTCAAGGTAAGTTGCCACACGCGGATGGACATAGCCGTTCAGGATCGCGGTCGAGGTCCGTTCATATTCACGGATCACGGGCCAGACCTCGGACGAGGTAAAGACGAACAGCTCGGGGGCAAGTGCCGCGATCCCGGCCTTCACCGCCTGTTCGTGCGCACCGTCCCGCCAGCTGTGCAGGAAGGCCACGATCACGCCCTTCACGCCGCGCGCCCGGAGGGCCGCCACCGCCTCGGCCAGGGCATTCATGTCGGGGGGCGTGGCCTCCGAGCCATCGGCGCGCATCCGCGCCGGGATCCCGAAAATCCGATCACGCGGGATCAGCGGCTCGGGACGATGACAGAACAGCGAATACATCTCGGGCATGCGCAACCGCGCCAGTTCGATCACGTCCTCGAAACCGGCATTGGTGACAAGCCCGAGTTCGGCCCCCTTGCGCTGGATGATCGTGTTGATCCCCACCGTCGTGCCATGCACGAACCGCGTGATCGCGGCCGGATCGAGGCCCTCCCGTTCCGCCAGCAGCGCAAGGCCCGTCAGCAGCTCCGCCCCCGGATCCTCCGGCGTCGTCAGCACCTTGAGCGAGGCCATGCGCCCGCTGACGGTTTCGAGCGCGCAGAAATCCATGAACGTGCCGCCGATATCGACACCGATCTTCCAGTCGGCTGCGGGCGCGCGCCCCGCCTTGTGCGGCTGTCCGTCCATGATCCGTCCTTTTCCAGAGTCCCATGCGGGATGCTCTCAGAAAGGGCGGTGGCGGTCCAAGACGCATCCGCACGCGCGTCATAAGCTAGACCTATAGGATGGCGGCGCAGACAGCGCGGATCTGCGCGCGCATCAGGTCTTCGGCCCGCGACAACGCGTGGCCCTTCAGGGTCAGGAGCGACAATGGCAGCATCGGCCCCGCCTCAAGCCGGCGCACGACCAACCCCGCAAATTGCGGCCAGGGGAGAAGATCGTCCACCACGGCTACCCCCAGCCCGGCCTGCACGAAGCCCACGGCCGAGATCGACGTGTCGATTTCGATCCGTGGCGCAAAACCCTGCCCCTGCGCGCGGGCCGCCAGGGTCAGTTCCTCATGCGGGCGGGTATCGCCGCGATAGGAAATGACCGTGCACCCCGCCAGATCGGAAAACGACAGGGCGTCCTGTGCGGCCAGCGGATCGTTTTCGGGCAATACACAGCAAAATCCGACCCGGCCGATCACCTCTGCCGCGATGTCGTTCGGCAGCCGGTCGTCCAGGGCGAGTGCAAGGGCCGCATCCCCCGCGCGCAGCATCGCCACCATCGCGGCCAGCGGCGCGACATGGCTGCGCAACAGGATATCGGGATGCCGGGCGCGAAACTCGGCCAGGGCACGGGGCACCAGCGCCATCGCAGGCGGGGTCGAGGCCGCCAGCCGCACCAGACCCGCGCGCCCCAGCCGCAGATCGGCAGTCTTGCGGCGCAACCCCTCCAGCCCCGCGAAAAGCCGTTCTGCCTCGGGGAACAGTTCGATCGCTTCGGGCGTGGGACGCAGCCGCCCCTTCTCGCGGTCGAAAAGCGCAAAGCCCAGCTCATCCTCGGCATGGATAAGGATCTGACTCAATGCGGGTTGCGAGATGTTGAGCATCCGCGCTGCGCCGGTCACCGTTCCGGCCCGCATGACGGCGGTGAAGACTTCAAGCTGGCGCGCGCGCATCGGGCCTCCATAGGTCGGACTTATGATAACATCCGCATCCGGTCTTTGACAGCGGGGAACCGCACTGCTTGACTTGGCCCAAGGGGACGCAAAGATGCAGGGAAAGCCCGTGATGGATGTGATCGTTCTGGGCGGCGGGCTGATGGGAACCTCCGCGGCGTTCTTTCTGGCCCGTCGCGGCGCGCGCGTCACCCTGATCGAACGGCACCGCATCGGCACCGGCGCCACGGTTGCAAGCTTTGGCAACATCCGCCGCACCGGACGCTACCTGCCGCAGCTTCCGCTTGCGCATCGCGCCCGCGCATTGTGGGCGGAACTGACGGGCCTTCTTGGCCGCGATGTCGAGTTTCGGGCGACAGGTCATATCCGGCTGATCTTCGACGAGGAAAGCCTGGCCGACATGCGCGCATTCGCCACCGCCGCTGCGCCGTGGGGCCTGAATATCGAAGAGCTTTCGGCCCATGATATCCGCCGCCGGTTCCCGGGCCTTGGCCCCACCGCCATCGCCGCCAGCTTGTCGCCCGAGGACGGGTCGGCCAATCCCCGCCTGATCGCCCCCGCCTTCGCCGAGGCCGCCGCCCGTCTGGGTGTGCGGATCGTCGATCAGACAGCGATCGGCCGGATCGCGCATGGGCCGAGCGGGTTTTCGGTCGACACCCGCGAAGGGCGGATCGAAGGCGGCGTGCTGCTGAACTGTGCGGGTGCCTGGGGCGGGCGCATCGCGGCACAGTTCGGCGAAGAGGTTCCGATCCAGAGCTTCGGCCCCCAGATGGGCGTGACTGAGCCCCTGCCCCACCGCATTCTTCCGGTTGTCGGGATCTGGACGCGCGCATCGAATGGCGGCGCCTATCTGCGGCAGGTCGAACGCGGCAATATCGTTTTTGGTGGCGGCACCGCGCGTGTTCCCGTTCCCCTCGATCCCGGACACGCGCAGGTCGACCCGGACGGGGCTGTCCCTCAGGCACGCGCGCTTGTCCAGCTTTTGCCGGCGCTTGCCGATGTCGGCGTGATCCGCCGATGGTCGGGCTGCGAAGGCTATCTTCGGGACATGCTGCCGGTCATGGGGCCGTCGGCTCGGATTCCGGGACTGTTTCACGCCTTCGGGTTTTGCGGCCACGGTTTTCAGCTTGGCCCCGGCGTGGGCGACGCCATGGCCGAACTGATCACCGAGGGGCAATGCGCAACCCCGCTTGGGGATTTCCGCATCAACAGGTTCGCGGCATGATCTCAGAATTTTGCCACCTTGCCCCACTGGCTTTCCCCGAAACGCGCAAGCCGATACTGCGCGGTTTCGGTGATCGGCCTGCGCGACAGCGCAAGATCGGCAACCAGATGGCCGACCCCTGGCCCGATGCCGAAGCCGTGCCCCGACAACCCCGCCGCAAGGACAAGCCCCGGCACACCGGCGTCGGCGACGACCACCTGCACGCCGTCGGGCGCGCTGTCGATGTAGCCCGCCCATTGCGCCTGAACCGGCACGTCGCGCAATCCCGGCAACAGGGCCCGCGCGCGGCTCAGCGTCTCGTGCAGCAGGTGCCGCGACGGGCGGGGGTCGAGGATGCGCACGCGCTCCATCGGGGTGACGCGATCCATTGCCCATCGGGTGCGCGTCTCGAAGCCGGCCCGCCAGGCCTGTCCCCCGCCGGGACGCAGCGCCTGCCAACGGCGGGCGAACATCGGCAGGAAATGCCGCGCCCCAAGAATGGCGCCCGGTGTTGGGTCCAGATGCCCCCGCCCCGAGATTGCCAGCGTATGCCCGCCATCGCCGCGGCGGGTTACCGAAACCGCGGCGGTGTGCAAGGCTGGCGGCAGCCCCTCTGCCCCCGGCGCGACCGACAGGATCGAACTGCGCACCGACGCCTGCGGGAAGACGACCCCAAGCTGGTGCAGAAAGCTTGCCGCCCAGGCCCCGCCCGCCAGCACGACCTGCCGCGTGGCGATCACGCCCTTTTCGGTAATGACACCGCTGACCGCACCCGCCCCCGGACGTTCCCCGCCCCCCCCGGCCACGCCCCTGCACGACATGCCCGCCATGTTTCACAACCCCTTGGGCGATCAGAGGGGCCGCGCGCGCGGGATCGGCGATGCCGTCGGTCGGCGACCAGACCCCGCCGCGCCAGGCCTTGCCGGTCGCCCGG
This sequence comes from uncultured Paracoccaceae bacterium, assembly GCA_937863185.1. Lineage (GTDB taxonomy): Bacteria > Pseudomonadota > Alphaproteobacteria > Rhodobacterales > Rhodobacteraceae > CALMEG01. The sequence goes on from CALMEG010000049.1 coordinate 6,626, forward strand.
CCACGCTCTGCGGCTTCGGACGCGGCCAGCATCCGGGTATCCACGCCCTCGCCGCGCGCGAAACGCCCCCATTCCGCCCATCCCTCGATCTCGGCCGCGTCATCGGACAGATACAGCAGGCCGCACCGGCGAAAGCCCAGATCTACGCCGATATCGGCCGCCATCTCTTCCCACAGTTCAAGGCTGCGGGTCGACAGCGGCAATTCCCGCGCATCGCGGTTTTGCTGACGGCACCAGCCCCAGTTCCGGCTGGACTGCTCGGCCCCGACCGCACCCTTTTCCAGCAGCACGACATGCTGGCCCGCGCGCGCCAGCCAATAGGCCGCGCTGACCCCCACGATTCCCGCGCCGATCACGACACAATCGGCCCTTGGTGGAAGGCTGTTTTCCGTGGATACAGGCAGCAATGGCGCGGGCATGAAGGTCTCCTGTCGTTTGCCTTACCCTATCCGCGCCATAAAAGCCGCTTGTGCCGGATGCCCCCATCTTCACGGCATTATCTGTTAAATGCAGTTGACACGCTCGCCGTAGTGAATTCTCACGACAGGGACAGCACGTCCCGCGCGCCCGGAGAGACCGCAAGATGAATACCCGTCTGAAGCTGGACCGGATCGACCTCAAGATCCTTGCCGAATTGCAGCGCAACGGACGCATCACCAATGTCGAACTGGCCGATTTGGTGAACCTGTCGCCCTCGCCCTGCCTGATGCGGGTCAAGAAGTTGCAGCAAGCGGGCTATATCACTGGTTATGCCGCACAGATCAATATCGCGAAGCTTGGCGAAACCCTGACCGTGTTCACCGAGTTCACGCTCAAGAACCACCGCCAGATCGACTTTGCCCGCTTCCAAGAAGCGGTGGAAAAGATCGACAGCTGCGTGGAATGCCATCTGGTCTCGGGTGGCTACGACTATCTGGTGAAATTCATCACCTCGGGGATCGTCGATTATCAGAACATCATCGAGGCGCTGATCGACCGCGATGTCGGGATCGACAAGTATTTCAGCTTCGTCATCATCAAGACGCCGTTCGTAAAGACCCAGATCCCGCTGACACGGTTGTTCGAGGACCGGATCTGATACCAGGGCGGCGGCCTCAGCGGCCGGAAAACGCCGCGACCAGTTCCGGGTCTTGCTCCAGCCCCGCCAACCACCCCGTATCGAGCTGCGGCACCGACGAGATCAGCAGCCGCGAATAGGGATGCGTCGCCTCGGAGGACATGCGCGCGGCGGGCAGCGCCTCGACCACCTCGCCTTTATACATCACCAGAACATCGTCGCAGATCGCCTCGACGGTCGAAAGATCGTGGCTGATGAACATGTAGCTCAGCTGCAATTCGCGCTGCAATTCCTTCAGCAATTCAAGGATTGCCGCCGCCACGACGGTATCGAGCGCCGAGGTGATTTCATCGCACAGGATCAGTTCGGGTTCGGCGGCAAGTGCACGCGCAAGGTTGATACGCTGCTTCTGCCCGCCCGACAATTCGCCGGGAAGGCGATGACGCAAGGCGGCGGGCAGCTTGACCATGTCCAGAAGTTCGATCACCCGTGCCTCGCGCGCGCGGCCCTTCAGGCCATGATAGAAGGTCAGCGGGCGGCCAAGGAGCGACTCGATCGACTGCGCGGGATTCAGCGCCGAATAGGCAAGCTGGAAGACGAACTGCGCGCGGC
>CALMEG010000050.1 GCA_937863185.1 uncultured Paracoccaceae bacterium
CTTGAGGCGCCAGCGGGGTGACCCCGCCGCCCCCGCCCGGGGCGACCCGCCCGCCGCGGCCGCGCACACCATCGCGCCGATATCGTCCAGCCGATGCGCCGGCATCCGGTGCGTCGGCCCCGAGACCGAGATCCCGGCAACCGCCTCGCCGTAGAAATTCACGATCGGGGCGGCAACGCAGCGCATACCCTCGGTCTTTTCCTCGTCGTCGACGGCATAGCCGCGGCTGCGGATCTGCAAAAGCTCTGCGCCAAGTGCTGCGGCATCGGTCAGGGTGCGCGGGGTGAACCGCTGCAGCACGCGCCCGCGCAGGAAGTCCGCCAGCCGCGCGTCGGGATAAAGGCTCAGCAGCGCCTTGCCGATCCCCGAGGCATGCAGCGGCGACAGCGTGCCCGGCGGAAAGAACGCGCGGATCGATTCATGCGTTTCGACCTGGCTGACGAACATCACGTGCCCGCCCCGCTCGATCCCCAGGTTCGAGGTCTCTCCGGTGCTTTCCATCAGCGCATGCATCACCGGGCGGCTGCGCTCCACCACGCCCGAGCGGCGCAGGAAGGCCGAGCCGAGCCGGAAGGCCGATGGCCCGACATGCCAGGTCTGGGTGGCGGGATCGTTCTCCACGATGGCGCGCGCCTCCAGCGTCGAGAGGATGCGGTGGATCGTGGCGGGCGACTGCCCAAGCTCTGCGGCGATCCCGCTCAGCGTCATTCCGTTGGCATCGCCGATGGCGTCAAGCACGTCCAGCGCGCGCACCAGCGCCTGGATCGTGCCCTGTCCCGCGGCGCTTCCGGTCGATCGGGGCCGCCCCTTGCGGCGCATTGGCGTCTTCATCCGGGCATCCTTCTTGAAAATGATGAAGCATCTGTCGTGTGCGTTTGAAAATGCGTCACCGTGAATGAAAAACGTAACATACGGGATTGAAATGATAAAATCACGTTTTTCAACGAATGAAAGAATTTTTCAGAAAAATTGCGCTGCGCTGCAATCCCCTCGTATCGTTCGGGAAACCCAATCAGGAGGGCACGACATGAGCTTTCAGAACCCCGTCTTCATCCCCGGCCCCACGAACATGCCCGAGGTGCTGCGCAAGGCGGTCGACATGCCGACGCTCGATCACCGCTCGCCGCTTTTCGGGCAGATCCTGCGCCCCGCACTGGCCGGCGTGCGCAAGATCCTCAAAAGCGAGAGCGCCGAGATCTTCGTGTTTCCCTCGACCGGCACGGGCGGCTGGGAAACCGCGCTGAGCAACACCCTTTCGCCCGGCGACAAGGTTCTGGCCGCGCGCAACGGCATGTTCAGCCATCGCTGGATCGACATGTGCCAGCGCCACGGGCTGGAGGTCGAGGTGGTCGAAACGCCCTGGGGCGCGGGGCTGCCCGCCGACCGCTACGCCGAGATTCTTGCCGCCGACAGCGCGCACAGGATCAAGGCGGTGCTGGCCACGCATAACGAAACCGCAACCGGCGTGCGTTCGGACATCGCGGCGGTGCGCCGTGCGCTGGACGCGGCGAACCATCCTGCGATGCTGTTCGTCGACGGTGTCAGCTCGATCGCGTCGATGGATTTCCGCATGGACGAATGGGGCGTCGATATCGCCGTGACCGGCAGCCAGAAGGGTTTCATGCTGCCCGCGGGGCTGGCGATCCTGGGCTTTTCGCAAAAGGCGATGGCCGCGGTCGAGGGCGCGCGCCTGCCGCGGACCTTCTTCGATGTGCGCGACATGGGCCGTTCCTACGGCGCCAACGCCTATCCCTACACGCCCGCCGTCGGGCTTCTGAACGGGCTGAAGCTGTCCACCGAGATGCTTCTGGCGGAGGGGCTGGAGACGGTCTTTGCCCGCCACCACCGCATTGCCGAAGGCGTGCGCGCCGCGGTGCGCGCCTGGGGGATGGAGCTTTGCGCCGAGGCGCCCGCGCTCTATTCGGACACGGTCAGCGCGATCCGCACGCCCGAGGGGTTTGATGCCACCCGGATCGTCACCCATGCCGCCAATACCTATGGCGTGGCCTTCGGGGTCGGCTTGGGCGAGGTTGCGGGCAAGGTCTTCCGCATCGGCCATCTGGGCAGCCTGACCGATGTCATGATGCTGTCGGGCCTGGCCACGGCCGAGATGTGCATGGCCGACCTTGGCCTTCCCGTCCGTCTTGGCTCGGGCGTGGCGGCGGCGCAGGAACATTACCGCGCAACGGCCGCAAGCCTGGCGCAGGCCGCGTGATGAAGGATCTTGAGGCGATGCAGATCCCGACCCTTGCCGACATGCTGATCGCGCATGAGCGCATCCGCCCCCATATCCACCGCACGCCGGTCCTGACCTCGGGTTTCATCGACAACCTTGCCGGGGCCGAGCTGTTCTTCAAATGCGAGAACCTGCAAAAGGCGGGGGCGTTCAAGGCGCGGGGGGCGTCGAACGCGGTCTTCGGGCTGTCGGATGCGCAGGCCGCGAAGGGCGTGGCCACGCACAGCTCGGGCAATCACGGCACCTGCCTGAGCTATGCCGCCGGCCGTCGGGGTATTCCCTGCACCGTGGTCATGCCGCGCACCGCGCCGCAGGCCAAGAAGGATGCGGTCCGGGGCTATGGCGGGCGCGTGGTGGAATGCGAACCCTCCACCACCTCGCGCGAGGCCGTCTTTGCCGAGGTGGTCGCGCAATCGGGGGCCGAGTTCGTGCATCCCTATAACGACCCGCGCGTCATTGCGGGGCAGGGCACCTGCTCGAAAGAACTGCTTGAGCAGGTTCCGGATCTGGACGCGGTGATCGCGCCCATCGGCGGCGGCGGCATGGTGTCGGGCACCTGCCTGACGCTGTCGAACCTTGCCCCCGACGTGCGGATCTATGCGGCCGAGCCCGAGCAGGCCGACGATGCCGCCCGCAGCTTCCGCGCCGGGCATATCATTGCCGACGACGCGCCCCAAACTGTCGCGGACGGGCTCAAGGTGCCGCTGAAGGATCTGACCTGGCATTTTGTCCGCAACCACGTCACCGATATCCTGACCGCTTCCGAAGACGAGATCGTCGAGGCGATGAAACTGATCTGGAAGCGCATGAAGATCGTGATGGAACCGTCCAGCGCGGTGCCGCTGGCCACGATCCTGAAAAATCCCGATGTCTTCGCGGGCAAGCGCGTGGGCGTCATCATTACCGGGGGCAATGTCGATCTGGACCGCCTGCCCTGGATGAACAGCTGAACACGGAGAGCCACGATGAACGCAGTGACAGATATTTCCCGCCTCGAGGTCGGCTATGACATTCCCGCGCGCCCCGGCATGGCCGAGGCCGAGATCCAGACGCCCTGCCTGATCCTCGATCTCGACGCGCTGGAGCGCAACATCCGCAAGATGGGGGATTACGCGCGCGCCCACGGGATGCGCCATCGCAGCCATGGCAAGATGCACAAGTCGGTCGATGTGCAGAAGCTTCAGGAAAGCATGGGCGGCGCGGTCGGCGTCTGCTGCCAGAAGGTCTCGGAGGCCGAGGTCTTCGCGCGCGGCGGCATCCGCGACGTGCTGGTCACGAACGAGGTGCGCGACGCGGCCAAGATCGACCGGCTGGCGCGCCTGCCGAAACTGGGTGCGACGGTAACGGTCTGCGTCGATGACCCGGCCAATATCGCCGAACTGTCGGCCGCGGCGCAAAGGCACGGCACCGAGCTGGGCATCTTCGTCGAGATCGACTGCGGCGCGGGGCGCTGCGGCGTGAAGACCGCGCCCGAGGTGGTGGCGATCGCCCGCGCCGCCGCTGCCGCGCCCAACCTGACCTTCCGGGGCATCCAGGCCTATCAGGGCGCGATGCAGCACATGGACAGCTATGAAGACCGCAAGGCCAGGCTTGATGCCGCCATCGCGCAGGTCAAGGAGGCGGTGGCCGCGCTGGAAGCCGAGGGCCTGCCCCCCGAATTCGTCTCGGGCGGCGGCACCGGGTCTTATTATTTCGAAAGCGGCTCGGGCGTTTACAACGAGCTGCAATGCGGTTCCTACGCCTTCATGGATGCCGATTACGGCCGGATCCACGACAAGGAGGGCAAGCGCATCGACCAGGGGGAATGGGAAAACGCGCTGTTCATCCTGACCTCGGTCATGAGCCATGCCAAGCCGCATCTGGCGGTGGTCGATGCCGGCCTCAAGGCGCAGTCGGTCGATAGCGGGCTGCCCGTCGTCTTTGGCCGCGACGATATCCGATACACCAAATGCTCGGACGAGCATGGCGTCGTCGAGGATCCGGACGGGGTTCTGAAGGTCAATGACAAGCTGCGCCTTGTGCCGGGCCATTGCGACCCGACCTGCAACGTCCATGACTGGTATGTGGGGGTGCGCAACGGCACGGTCGAATGCCTCTGGCCGGTCTCGGCGCGCGGCAAGGCCTACTAGGCCCATGACGGCGGGGCCGAGGGCCCCGCCGACGCCACCCCTCGGGTGGAAAGGCCGGATACGATCATCCGTCCCCGAAACAGGATCGCGGGGCTTTTGTCGCGCCAGGACAGTTTCGAGGCCATCGAGGGCGTGTTCGCCGCGATGGCGCAGGGATCGGCGCGCAACTTTCCGGTGATCCGCGAAGCGCTTGGCCATGCCGATGCGCTTTACGGTTTCAAGTCCGGTTTCGATGGCGATGCGCTGAACCTCGGCCTGAAATCGGGGGGATACTGGCCCGGAAACGCGGCGCGGGGGCTGACGAACCACCAGTCCACGGTGTTCCTGTTCGATGCCGATACCGGGCGGTGCCGTGCGGTCGTGGGGGGCAACCTTCTGACCGCGCTGCGCACCGCGGCGGCGGCGGCCGTGTCGGTCGCGCATCTGGCGCGGACCGATGCGCGGGTTCTGGGCATGATCGGTGCAGGCCATCAGGCGGCCTTCCAGCTGCGCGCGGTGGCGGCGCAGCGCAGCTTCGAGAAGGTCGTGGGCTGGAACCGCTCGCCCGAAAAGTTGACGGCGCTGGCCGCGGTCGCCGAAGAGCTGGGCCTGCCGTTCGAGGCCGTCTCGCCCGCGGAACTGGGCGCCGCGGCCGATGTGATCGTCACCATCACCTCCAGCTTCGCGCCGATCCTGAAGTCCGCCGATATCCGCCCCGGCACGCATCTGGCCTGCATGGGCACCGATACGCGCGGCAAGCAGGAGGTCGAGGCCGCTCTGGTTGCCCGCGCCTCGGTCTTCACCGATGAGGTCGCGCAGGCGGTCGGCATCGGCGAGTGTCAGCATGCCGTGGCCGCGGGCCTGCTGGCCCCCGAAGCGATCACCGAACTGGGCAAGGTGATCGTGCAAGAGCATCCCGGCCGCAGATCCGACGCAGAGATCACGCTTTTCGACGGGACCGGGGTTGGGTTGCAGGATCTGGCGGTTGCTTCCCGCGTGGTTGAATTGGCTATGGCGCGTGGCGTCGCAACGGACGTAGAGTTCTGAAAAGCCAACTGCGTAAAAGGGGGATACGCCATGTCGACGGAAGACGCCAAAGAGGTCACGAAGCGGCAACAAGCCTTGAACTACCATGAGTTTCCCCGGCCCGGGAAGCTTGAGATCCGCGCGACCAAGCCGATGACGACCGGGCGCGACCTGTCGAACGCCT
>CALMEG010000051.1 GCA_937863185.1 uncultured Paracoccaceae bacterium
CCTTCGACGGTCTCGATCTGCTTGCCCTCGGCCTCGACCCCAAGGACGAGGCAGGAACAGACCAGCACCCCGTCAAGGCGGACCGAACAGGCGCCGCAATCGCCGGTGCCGCAGCCCTCTTTGGTGCCGGTCAGGCCGAGGGTATCGCGGAGGCAATCGAGCAGGCTCTCGCGCGGATCGGCGAGGAAATCGACGGCATCGCCGTTGACGGTGGTGGCGACATGGATGCGGCTCATTTTGCGGCTCCTTTCGCGCGCGTCAGGGCAATCAGGGCGGCGCGGCGGGCCAGAACCCCCACGACATCCTTGCGGAAGGCGGCAGTGCCGCGTTTGTCGTCAATCGGGCGGGCAGCCGCCTCGGCCGCGGCGGCGAGGGCGGCAAGCGCCGCCTCGTCCAGCGCGCCACCGACAATGGCGGCAGCGGCCTCGGGGACCAGCAGCACTGTCGGCGCCACAGCGCCAAGCGCCACCCGCGCCTCGGTGATCCGGGCGCCATCCCAGCGCAGGTTCACGGCCGCACCTGCCACGGCGATATCCATCTCGGTGCGCGGGATGAAGCGCAGATGGGCGCCCCCTCCGCCGGTCCCTCGCGGCGGCAGATGGATCGCGGAAATCCCCTCGCCCTTTTCCAGCCCGGTCCGCCCAGGGCCGGCAGGGATCGCCTCAACCGCCAGCCGGCGCTGCCCCTTAGGGCCGATGACGACCACTTCGGCCCCGGCGGCAACCATGCCCGGCACCGAATCCGCCGCTGGCGAGCCGTTGCAGAGGTTGCCGGCCAGCGTGGCGCGCCCCTGTACCTGGGTCGAGCCGACGAGGCGCATCCCCTCGACCACCCCCGGCCAGTCGGCGCAAAGGCCCGCGTGCCGCCCCAGTTCCGCGCCCGAAACCGCGATGCCGATCTGCCAGCCGCCCTCGGGCGTTCGGGCGATGTCCTTAACCCCGGGAATATGTTTGAGGTCGATCAGATCGTCCGGCTGGGCCGTGCGCGCACGCATCTGCACGAGCACATCGGTGCCCCCGGCCAGAAAGCGGGTCGTGCCCCCACCGGCCGCCGCGATGGCTGCGGCATCCTCGAAACTTCTCGGTGTGTGATAACGCATCCTGCTCCGTCCCAGCTTGTTCCGCCCGGGCCATGCCACGGGTCACTTTCTCTGGCTGCGGGCGGATCGCGAGGACACCATGCCCCCAGACCACCCCCGCCCGAATCCGCCGCCAACCGGCAGTCTGGCCCAGCCGGCTGGCCGGGGCAATGGGCAAGCACCTGCAGAAAATCCAGACCAGCCGTCAGGACAGGCCGATCAGATCGCCCTCGACTGACAAAGCTAGGGATTTTAGGGGGAAGTGGCAGCCCGTAGGGAAGGGCACTTCTCTAGCAATATCAAGGGACTTGGCGTGTCCAACCCCCTCTGACCGCCCCATTGAAAACAATGGCGAAATTCGGCACTTGTCCAACCGTTTCGCGGGTTCCGAAAACGAAAACCCCGGCGCGCTGGCGGGCGCATCCGGGGCAAACGTCAAAGCATTGCAGCTTCAGTCGGAAGGTTACACCGACACGCCCGCCGCTGCAAGGCGCGTCGATCAGAACGGCAACTGGAACCGCGCCCGGTGGGGATGGCTCAAAGCGATCACGGGTGACGCTGATCTGTCGCCGATGGCCCGGCTTCTAGCCCACGTTCTTGCCACGCAGTTTTCGCATCACGAGACCGCCCATTGCGCGCCCGGCACCGACACGCTTGCCGATGCCCTTGCAACGTCTGTCGATACCATCAAGCGCGCCCTGCGCGATCTGGCGGCGGCGGGATGGCTGATCAAGACTGAAGGGCGCGGGCGCGGGAATCGGTCTGAAATCTTCTTTCTGGGCGGCAACAACGTGGTGCCGATGATCTGTCCGAAGGGACCGGAAGCGTCTGGCCATGACCGCCCGAAAGCGGCGCAAGCACCAACCAAGAAGCCCGGAAAAGGGGGCAATCCTGCACCCCTTACGGATCATGAAGGGGCACCGAAAAAGGGGGCAGATATGCGCGGAAAAGGGGGCAAACCTGCACCTTCCTATATAAAGGCTGACCCAAAGAATATCCAAAGGGCTGGCCAGCCGTCCGAAACACCGAATTCGCAGCGCCCTTCAAGCCGAATGGACTTCACCAACTTTGACCGGGCGATGACTTCGGAAAAGTGGGACCGCCCCTTGTTCCCGATCAAGCCTGACAGTGACGCGGTGGACGATTGGAACCGCTGGCTTGCCAAGCGCGGGCATCCGAGTGTCGCGCAGATTGCGCCGAAGAATGCTGGGGAATGGGGACTGCCCTTCCGTCGGCCCCCTTCAGAGGCTGGAAGCATCGAAGTCATGCTGTCCGAGAAATGGGCGCGAGTGTTCACCCTGAAGGCCAAGGGGCGCGCCAATGCGTGAACAGGCCCATGACCGATGGCTGCGCGCCGTGATGCACGACCGGGGACTGTCCCCGGCAGCGCGGGCGCTGGCAACCGTGCTGATTGCGGACTTCCTAGGAACGGCCCGTGTCCCCGATACCGACGCCTTCGCCAAGGCGATCTGCACGTCGCAGCGCACCGCGCGCCGTGCGCTGGATCAGTTGGCCGATGCCGGATGGCTGATCATGCCAGACCGCCCCAAGCGCGGCGATCCGACGTGCATCATCCTGACCGAACGCTGCGCCGTCCTGCCCTTTCCCGACGCAACCCAAACCCAACAAGGACCAGCAACATGACCGACCAAGAACGCATCGAAGCGAAGCAAGCGGCTGCGGACCAAGCCGCAGCCTGCATCCGCGAGTGCATGGCGCTGATGCGCGAAAGCGGGATGCCTTGGGATAGCATCATCGCAGGTGCCCATGCCGAAGTCGTCAGTGCCATGACGCTGACCTTCGGCGGGCAGATGGCGGCGCATTGCTGCACCAGCGCCGCCGAACGGGTCTGCACTCTGCCTTCGGCGGCGGATCACGCGCTTGCCAGCGCCAGACCAGCGGGCAGCGCGTGACCTTCGCGGGTCCTTGTCAGCCCTGACCTATACGGGGGGCAGAGGCGCGATGCTTGAAGCTATGCAAGAATTTACAAGGGGTTAAAAGATGCGGATCATGTCGGAACTGCCGGGGCTGGGGGGCGACAAGCCCGTCCATCGCATTGGCGGTTCCGACCTTTGCGACCTGTTTGGCATTTCGCCGGGGATGCTGACCCCCCTTGGCAAGCGCGATATCGTGGTTCGTCTTGGCCATGATGCCTATGACCTTGAAGAAAGCCCCCGCCGTTACATCGCCAGCCTGCGCGAGACGGCAAGCGGGCGCGGCGGCGAAGAACAGGTGTTGAACCTAACCAGCGAACGGGCGCGGCTGGCACGGGAACAGGCCGACGCGCAGGCCCTGAAGAACGCCGTCCTGCGCGGCGAATACGTCCCGGCAAGCGACGTGGAACGGGCTTGGTCCGATACCCTGCGCGCCCTTCGTTCCCGGCTTCTGGCGGTGCCTTCCCGGCTGCGCCAGTCCATGCAGCACCTGACCACCAGCGACGTGACCATGATCGACCGCGAACTGCGCGACGCTTTGCAGGAACTTGGAAATGCGGCCGCTTGACCAGATAACGAAGCAGGCGCGGCGCCCCTTGCTCCCCCCGCCGCGCCTGCGCCTGTCGGAATGGATCGAACGGGAAATCGTGCTGCCCGACGGGGTGTCCGCCTTGCCCGGCCCGGTTCGCCTTTGGCCGTTTCAGCGCGAGATTGCCGACGCCATAGGCGACGCGGAAATCGAACGGGTGACTCTGGTGAAGCCCGTCCGGGTAGGGTTCACCACGCTTCTGACCAGCGCCCTTGCGTCCTTCGTGGCCAATGAACCCGCGCCGATCCTCTGCCTTCTGCCCGCTGAAGCGGATTGCCGCGACTACATGGTGTCGGATATCGAACCGATCTTCGCGGCATCCCCGGCGCTTGCCGCTGCCCTGTCGGATGAACAGGACGAGTCCGGGCGCAACACGCTTCTGTCACGCCGCTTCCCCGGCGGATCGTTGAAAGTGGTCGCGGCAAAGGCACCGCGCAACCTGCGCCGCCACAACGTCCGGGTTCTGTTCATGGACGAAGCCGACGGCATGGAATCGACCGCCGAAGGTTCGCCGATCCTCTTGGCCGAACGCCGCACCATGTCCTTTCCCGACCGAAAGATCGTTCTGGGCAGCACCCCGGTTCACGATGAAACCAGCCATGTTCTGCGCGCCTATGCCCAATCCGACGCCCGAATCTATGAAGTGCCATGCCCCGAATGTGGGGCGATGAGCGAACTTCTGTGGCCCGATATCGTCTGGGATGCAGGCGCGCCCGAAACTGCCCGCTGGCGCTGCCCGCATTGCGCCGCAGAGGTATCGGAACGGCACAAGCCGGATATGGTCGCGGCTGGCCAGTGGCGCGCCACAAGGCCCGAAATCCGGGGCCATGCCGGGTTCCGCATGAATGCCCTGATATCGCTGCACTCGAACGCGGCATGGGGCAAGCTGGCGGCGGAATTCGTCCAGGCGAAAGACGATCCGACCACCCTGCAAACCTTTGTGAACACGATCCTTGGCCAAGGCTGGCGCAGCGCCGGGGATGAGCTGGCCGAAGATGAGCTGATGGCCCGCGCCGACCCCTTGGGGCTTGCCGCCGTGCCCGCCGAAGTGTTGGCCGTGACGGTTGGTGTGGACGTGCAGCACGACCGCCTAGAAGTCACCTATCTGGGCTGGACCGAAGGCGGCGTGGCCCTTGTGCTGGGGCATCGGGTCATCTGGGGGCAGTATGACGCCGAAGAAACTTGGGTCGAACTGGACGGGCTGATCGGTGCCCGCTTCCCCCATGCGCTTGGCGGCAAGATCGGGGTGGACGCCTGCGCCATAGACGCGGGCGACGGGGTGTCCATGCACCACGTTACCGCCTTTGCCACGCCCCGGACGCGGCGCAAGGTGCTGGCGATCAAGGGCGCACCCGGCAACCGTCCGATGATCGAACGGGCAGGATCGACCACCAAGACGGGCGCGCGCCTGTGGATCATCGGTGTGGACACTGTGAAGCTGCAACTGTTCGGGCGGCTGGCGCAGGCGGGCAGCTTCCGGTTTTCGGCCGATCTGCCCCCGGTCTGGTTTGAACAGCTTGCGTCCGAACGGTCAGTGGTGCGCTACACGCGAGGCCAGCCGGCGCGCAGCTTCATTCGGATTCCGGGGCGGCGGGCAGAGGCGCTTGACTGTGTGGTCTATGCCTTCGCCGCGCGGGCGTTGCTTAATCTGGACTATGACCAGCGCCGCGCCGATCTTTCGACCGAAGCCGCGCCCGCGCCGAAACGCGCGCCGGTGCTGGCGTCAAGCTGGATGCAGCGATAGCTACACCTTCTCTAGATCGGCGCCGCGGCTCATAGACTTTGCTTGCAACAGCGGATTCAAAGGCTCGCGCCAACAGTCTTCAATCTCTCGCGAAACCTCGTGGTCAAGATACTCATTGTCGAAAGTAATATTAACGTTTTCCCAAACGTCTCTATACTGTTCAGGAAGAAAATGCTTTATGACAAACAAGGTCGGCCTTCGATCCCCAAACGCCGAGCGCTGAATCAACAACCCATCTGGGACAGACACACCCCTTGATCTGAGTTCCTCTGGATTCAACAGAACTTCGGCGACAAATCGGGGACGATCCAAGTGCGGCGTTTCTGAAAAATCCGCCAATACCGATCTAAACGGCTTGGAAGTGACGAAATCTATGATCCTATCATAGCAGACTCGCATGACACCTTTCAGTTCGGACTGTGTGTAAGAAAGCGTTTCGAATGGATCATTCAACATCTGCACTTTCTGCCTCCACGAACCCTAGTTTCTGCAATGATCTAGGCCAATTGAGTGCTGCCACCAGCGCACCCGCAAACACCCGCTGCGCCGCCGCCAGCACAGCCCGACCACGCCACATTCCGTTCAGCCATAGGATCACGGACGCTTTCGTCGAAGCGCTCACCCGTGTTCACATCTTCAAAGTAGCGACTAGTCACCCTGAAGTCCTCTGGGAGATTTGCGCCTGCACTTCTCAAAGACTCAAGCGACAACAATTGTGAGGCGTTTGCGAACGTCACTTCACCGGGGGGAGCGCTCCTAAAGGTCCGCATCCGTTCGACAAAGACAGTCGAAGTGATTGTGTTAATCAATTCATTGGTCATTGCAGTCAAGCGTTCCCGCATTACTTCTTCACTCGGAAGATCATTCGGCATCGCGGCACCTCCAATGTTAAACATGTCTGCTATGATGCCATAGCCCATCTGCAAGTCAACTGCTTGCTCGGCGAGTTCTCGAACCTCAAGCCGCCAGACCTGCCGCTGCGAGTGGGCCGGAGAACATCTTGGCGATCACTTCGTGATAGTTGACACTACATGAATCATAGTGCTATTTGACACTAAACCACATCGTGAGGGCGCGCCGTGTCGAACAATCACATCGAATACACCGATCAGGCAGAATTCAGCGCGGGCGAAGCTGCTGACATTTCCGGCGTGAACCCGGTCCTGCAACGGCACTGGCGCAAGCGCGGCTTGCTGCCCCAGATCGAAGGTGAGCGGAACGCGCGATTTTCGATCAGCGAAGTGGTTCGCATGACGATCATGCAGCGGCTGACCGAAGGCGGAATCAGCATCAAGGGCTTGCAAGCGTTCTCTGGGCTTGCGGCGCATCACGCGACGGCCAAGTTGATGGGCTTGCCGGGTTCCGTCGCAATCAAGGCCGACTCGCCTGAAGCTGAAGCCGAAGAACGGCGGCGCATCGAAAGCTGGGCAACGCATAGCAAGGTTCGCTATGTGTTCTGGCCCTTGCCCGAAGGCGACGATTTGGAAGGGCGCATCGCGCAATACCTGCGCGCGGACCTGTCCGACCTTCACGAATTGGTCGATCAGGAAGGCGTGTTCCATGGGCTTCTGATCGACCTTGAGGCCGTGGCCAAACTGGTTCACAGCCGCGCGAAGCTACCCCTTGAAACCCATGTCGTGACCATGCGCCGCGTGGATGGCGGGGCAGAATGACGTTCCTTGCCCGCCTTTTCGACCGCATGACGGGGCCGACCCAGAAGCGCCAGATCGAAGCTGGCGGCGGCGGGCGGCGCTGGCAGGGTTCGCCGATGCTGAACGCCCCGCAAGCGTCGATCCTTGCGGCCCGCGCGCCAGCCAAGGCCCGCGCGGCGGCACTGTCCATGAACAACCCGACGGCGGCGCGGATCGTGGAGACCTGGCTTGCGGCGCTTGTGGGCAAGGGCTGGCAGGCGCTTTCGCAGCACCCGGACCCGGCGACGCGGCGGATGCTGAACAATGAGTTTGAAGGGCAGATGCTGGCCCTTCTGCCCGTCGCGGTGCGCGCCTTGGTGCGCGACGGTGAGGCGTTTATCAGAACATCCGTTGGTGGCGGCGACGCCGACGGATCAGGGCGGGCAGCGTTTGGTTCCTTGGCGCTGCCCGCCGACCAAATCGACCCGTCGCTTACCCGCGATCTGGGCAACGGCGCGCGGATCGTTGCCGGGGTGGAGTTTGACGCAAGCGACAGGATCGTCGCCTATCACATTCTGCCCGATGCCCCCGGAACCCCGTTCGGGATGGTGGGGCAGGCGGTGCGGGTTCCGGCGCGCGACGTGCTGCACGTCTTTGACCAGCTTTTCCCCGGACAGGTGCGCGGCATGTCATGGCTTGCCCCGGTGCTGCTGAAGCTGGCGGACTTCGACGCCGCGTCCGACGCCATGCTGATGACGCTGAAGGTGCAAAGCCTGATGACGGGCTTTGTGCGCGACGCCGAAGGCGGCACGGCGGGATTCGAGTCCACCGACGGCAGTTTGAACGGGAGCCTTGAACCGGGCGCTATGCGG
>CALMEG010000052.1 GCA_937863185.1 uncultured Paracoccaceae bacterium
GCGCGCCCGATGGCGCCTACGCAGGCCGGGCAGGCCTTTCTGCCCCATGCCGGCGCGATGCTGGACGAGCTTGCCCGCGGCCGCGCCACGGTGGGCCTGGCCGATCCTGCCGGGCTTAGTTCCTTCCGGCTGGGCATGATCGAGGATTTCGAGGCCGAGGTGACGCCGCTTCTGCTGGGCGGCATGGGGCAGGATCTGCGTGCCTGCCGGTTCCTGCTGGAAACCGGGCCCAGCCACCGCCTGCACGCCCAGCTCGAGGCGCGCGCGCTGGACATGATCGTTGCCGCGCATACCGGAGAGGCCCGTGCGGAGGGCATCGAAACCCATCCCCTTCTGCACGAGCCCTTCGTGGCCGTCTGGCCAAGGGGGCGGGCAGAGGCTGACCTGCCGCTGATCCATTACAGCCAACGCACATTGATGGGGCGGCAGATCGCGGCGGCGGCCGCGCCCGAAGATCTGCATTCCGGCCACCGGTTCGAACTGGACAGCTATCCCTCGATCCTGGCGATGGTGGCGGCGGGGCAGGGCTGGGCGATCCTAACCCCCTCGGGCGTGCGCCACCGCGCCCATGGCGGGGTCGAGATGCGGCCGCTGCCCTTCGCGCCGCTGGCGCGCCGCATCGCGCTGTTCACTCGCGCCGGCATGATGGGCGGGATGCCCGCCCAGGTCGCGGCCCGCCTGCGTGGCCTTGTCGCAGAGCGGATCGTCGCCCCCGCCCTGGCCGAGGCGCCCTGGCTGGCCGATGCGCTGCGGATCGAACCGGGCTGAGCCCGGCCCCTTGCGCTACTTGCGCGCGGCCTTTTCCGCGATGCCCGAAGTGCCTTCGCGCCGGTCCAGCTCGGCCAGAACCGCGTCCAGCGTTACATCGCGCGCGGCCAGCATGACCAGAAGGTGATAAAGCACATCCGCGGCTTCAGAGGTCAGGCGCGCGCGATCCCCCTTCACCGCCTCGATGATCGCCTCGACGGCTTCCTCGCCGAATTTCTCGGCGCATTTCTCGGGGCCCTTGGCCAACAGTTTCGCCGTCCAGGAACTGTCGGGATCGGCGTCCTTGCGGGCCGCGATCGTATCGGCCAGCCGTGCAAGCGTGCTCATGTCAGCCTCATGGGGATGCCGGCGGCGGCCATGTGGGCCTTGGCCTCGCCGATGGTGTATTCGCCGAAATGGAAGATCGAGGCGGCCAGCACCGCGCTTGCGCCCCCCTTCGTCACCCCTTCGACCAGATGATCGAGCGTGCCGACCCCGCCCGAGGCGATGACCGGAATGTTCACCGCATCCGAGATGGCGCGCGTCAGCGGCAGGTTGAAGCCCGCGCGCGTGCCGTCCCGGTCCATCGAGGTCAGAAGGATCTCGCCCGCGCCCCTGGCCGCAACCGTGCGCGCGAACTCCACCGCGTCGATGCCGGTGGGCTTGCGCCCGCCATGGGTGAAGATCTCCCACCGGCCGGGCGCGACGGTTTTCGCGTCGATCGCCACCACGATGCACTGGCTGCCGAAACGATCGGCGGCCTCGACCACCACATCGGGATTGGCAACGGCGGCCGAGTTGAACGAGACCTTGTCCGCCCCCGCCAGCAAAAGCGCGCGCACATCGTGCTGGGTGCGCACGCCCCCGCCCACCGTCAGCGGCATGAAACATTGCTCGGCCGTGCGGGTGACCAGATCGAACATCGTGCCGCGGTTTTCATGGGTGGCGTGGATGTCGAGGAAACACAGCTCGTCCGCGCCCGCCGCGTCATAGGCCTTGGCCGCCTCGACCGGGTCGCCCGCGTCGATCAGGTTGACGAAGTTGACGCCCTTGACCACGCGGCCATCGGCCACGTCGAGGCAGGGGATGATGCGGGTCTTCAACATGGGGTGGGCTCCTTGTGGCACCTACATACCCGGCGCGTCCGGCACTGACCAGCCCGTGAAACGGGGGCTCTGCCCCCGCACCCCCGGGATATTTGCGCGAAGATGAACCCCCCTTCACCTTTGAAGAAATATCCCGGGGGGAGCCGCAGGCGGGGGGCAGCGCCCCCCGTGCCGGGGATCATCCCTTGAGCGCGTCGAGTGCGGCGCCCAGATCCAGTGCGCCGTCATAGATCGCGCGGCCCGAAATGGCGCCTGCGATCACGCCGGTGTCGCGCAGCGCGATCAGGTCGGGCAGGGAGGAGACGCCGCCCGAAGCGATCACGGGGATCGCCACGGCGCGGGCAAGCGCCTCGGTCGCCTCGATATTGGGGCCGGTCATCGCGCCGTCGCGCATGATGTCGGTATAGATGATCGCGGCGACGCCGGCGTCCTCGAAGCTGCGGGCAAGGTCGGTGACCATCACATCGGTTTCCTCGGCCCAGCCCTTGGTCGCCACGCGCCCGCCGCGCGCGTCGATGCCCACGGCCACCTTGCCGGGAAACGCGCGCGCGGCCTCGCGCACGAGGGCGGGGTTTTCCACCGCGACGGTTCCAAGGATCACGCGTGCGAGGCCCTTCTCGATCCACGCGGCGATGGTGGCCATGTTGCGGATGCCGCCGCCAAGCTGGGCGGGAACCTTGATACGCGCAAGGATCGCCTCGACCGCCGCGGCATTCACCGGCTGGCCGGCGAAGGCGCCGTTAAGGTCGACCAGGTGCACCCATTCGCAACCGGCGGCCTCGAACTTGGCCGCTTGGGCGGCCGGGTCGTCGCCGAAGACGGTGGCCTTGTCCATCTCGCCATGCAGAAGGCGCACGCATTGGCCGTCCTTGAGGTCGATTGCGGGGTAGAGGATCATGGCGAGGCTCCGTTCGTTTGCCGCCTCATGCCATGTGCGCCGGTGCGGAGCAAGCGCGCAACGCCACGTCAGTCTTGCCGGGAATCGGGGTGCATGCGCAGATGGGGCAGGTTCTTTGGGAGGAGAGACCATGAAAACCACCATTCTGGCCGCCGCCTTCGCCCTGGCATCGGGTGCGGCCTTTGCCGACCCGATCGAGGGGCTGTGGCAGACCCAGCCGGATGACGGGGCCTATGCCCATGTGCAGATCGCGCCCTGCGGGGCGAATTTCTGCGGCACCATCGTCAAGACGTTCAACGACGGCGGCGAATACCAGTCCCCCAACTTGGGCAAGCAGATCGTTTCCAACATGGCGCCGAAAGGCAACGGCGCTTATGAGGGCAAGGTCTGGCGGCCCTCGAACGGCAAGACCTATCTTGGCAAGATCGCGCTGAACGGCAAGGCGATGAAACTTGCCGGCTGCGTTGCGGGCGGGTTGATCTGCGCGAAGCAAAACTGGACCAAGATCAAGTGAGATAGGCCACGCAACGGCATCGCAGAGGGCGCCGGGAGGCGCCCTTTTTCATGGTTTCCAGCGCAGGAAATTGGCGATCAGCCGCAGCCCCGTGGCCTGGCTTTTCTCGGGGTGGAACTGGGTTCCGACGATATTGCCCTCTCCCACGATCGCGGTGATCGGCCCGCCATATTCGGCATGGGCCAGCAGATGCGCGGCATTCTCTGCCCGGAAATGGTAGGAATGCACGAAATAGGCGTGATCGCCGGTCACGATCCCGTCCAGAACCGGGTGACTCCGGTCGATCACCAGATCGTTCCAGCCCATATGCGGCACTTTCAGCGCCGGGTCCGAGGGCGCGATGCGCACCACCTCTCCGGGGATCCAGCCGAAGCCGGGCGTATCGGCATATTCGCGCCCCCAGCTTGCCAGCATCTGCATGCCGACGCAGATCCCCAGGAAGGGCTTGCCCTGCACGCGCACGCCCTCTTCGATCGCCTCGAACAGGCCGCCGAACCCGTCAAGCGCCTGCCGGCAGGCGGGAAAGGCGCCGTCGCCGGGCAGCACAATACGGTCGGCGCGGGCCACGTCCTCGGGGTTCGAGGTAACGATGACCCGGCCGCCGCCGGTCTCGGCCGCCATGCGCTGGAAGGCCTTCTCGGCCGAATGCAGGTTGCCGGAATCGTAATCGACAAGCGCCGTCAGCATCAAAGCGCGCCCTTCGTCGAGGGCAGGGCAGAGCCCATGCGCGGGTCGGTCTCGACCGCCATGCGCAGGCTGCGCGCGACCGCCTTGAAGGCAGCCTCGGCAATGTGGTGGCTGTTGACCCCGTGCACCCGGTCCAGGTGCAGCGTGATCCCGCCATGGGTCGAGAGGGCCTGGAAGAACTCGCGCACCAGTTCGGTGTCGAAGCTGCCGATCTTCGGCGTCGGGAAATCGACGTTCCACACCAGGAACGGCCGGGCCGAAAGGTCCAGCGCGCAGCGGATCTGCGCATCGTCCATCGCCAGCACGAAATGGCCGTAGCGCTGTATGCCCTTCTTGTCGCCAAGCGCCTGCACAAGCGCCTGTCCAAGCGCGATGCCCGTATCCTCGACGGTGTGGTGGTCGTCGATATGCAGATCGCCCGTGGCGCGCACCGTCAGGTCGATCAGCGAATGGCGGGCCAGTTGGTCGAGCATGTGATCGAAGAAGCCGACCCCCGTCGCGTTGTCATATACGCCGGTCCCGTCGAGGTTCACGGTCACGGTGATCTCGGTCTCGGCGGTTTTGCGGGTCAGTGTTGCGGTGCGCATCGGAGGCTCCTTGACGAACTTTTCGCGTTATAGGCGCGCGGCTTGCGCGTGGGAAGGGGGAGGCGGGAATCGCGGGTGCGTTGGGCTTTCTGCGGCGTTTCATGTCGTTTTTTTGTCATATTGGGTGTAGTTCTGGCCGTCTGTCCCCTAGCATTGCCTTCAAGATGACCTATCGGCGCCACGAATGCGCGGATGTGACAACGGAAGGAGGCCAATATGACCGAACCCGAAATCCCAACCGGCGAAGAAGAGGAAAGCGCAGCAGTCGAAGCGTTGCCCGAGCCGGAGGGAACGACCGAGTTGATCGAGACCGATTACGAGATCGGTCAGCACAACATCGCCTCGACCGCGTGGAAGATCGAATTTGACATCCACAACCCGGTCTTCCCGATCTCGGCGCTTGCAATCATCGCCTTTACCTTCGCCACGATGGCGTTCCAGACCGAACTGGAGCCCGTATTCGTCGGTCTGCGTGACTGGCTGACAACGCGGCTGGACTGGTTCTTCCTGCTGTCGGGCAATATCTTCGTGATCCTGTGTCTGGTCCTGATCGTCTCTCCGCTGGGCAAGGTGCGCTTGGGCGGGCCCGAGGCGCGGCCGGACTACAATTACACCGGCTGGTTTGCGATGCTGTTCGCCGCGGGCATGGGGGTCGGGCTGATGTTCTACGGCGTCAGCGAACCGATGAGCCATTACGAAAGCGCGTTCGCAGGTACGACCATGGATGAAAACGGCATGCGGACCGACTGGGCGCCGCTTGGCGGGGCCGCGGGCGATGCTGCCGAAAGTGCGCGCCTTGGCATGGCTGCGACGATCTTCCACTGGGGGCTTCATCCTTGGGCGATCTATGCCGTCGTGGCGCTTGCCCTTGCGCTTTTCGCCTATAACAAGGGCCTGCCGCTGACACTTCGTTCGTGCTTCTACCCGGTCTTCGGGGAACGGATCTGGGGCTGGCCGGGGCACCTGGTGGACCTTCTGGCGATCCTCGCAACGATCTTCGGGCTTGCCACGTCGCTCGGGATCGGGGCGCAGCAGGCAGCGGCAGGCCTGAACTTCCTGTTCGGCTTTCCCACCTCGAGCCCGGCGCTGGTGCTTCTGATCATCCTCATCACCGTAATGGCGCTGACCTCGGTGGTTGCTGGGCTGGACGCGGGGGTCAAGCGCCTGTCCGAGATCAACATGGTACTGGCGGCGGTGCTGCTGGGATTCGTGATCCTTGTGGGGCCGACGCTGGACATCCTGAGCGGCTTTTTCACCAATCTGGTCGCCTATGGTGAATACCTGCCGGCGCTTGCCATGCCCTTTGGGCGCGAGGATGCCAATTTTGCCTCGGGCTGGACGGCCTTCTACTGGGCCTGGTGGATCAGCTGGTCGCCCTTCGTGGGCATGTTCATCGCCCGCGTCAGCCGCGGCCGCACGGTGCGCGAATTCCTGATCGCGGTGCTGATCGTTCCCACCATCCTGTCGGTCCTGTGGATGACGGCCATGGGTGGCACGGCGATCGGGCAGCTTCTGAACGATGGCTTCACCGGCGTGCAGGAAGCGGCGCTGGAGCTGAAGCTGTTCGCCATGCTGGGCGAGATGCCACTGACCGGGATCACCTCGCTTGTGGGGATTGTGCTGGTGGTGGTGTTCTTCGTCACCTCGTCGGACTCGGGCTCGCTGGTGATCGACACGATCGCGGCAGGGGGTAAGGTCAACGCACCCACGCCGCAGCGCGTCTTCTGGGCCTCGTTCGAGGGGCTTGTGGCCATCGCCCTTTTGCTGGGCGGCGGGCTGGCGGCGTTGCAGGCCATGGCCGTGTCGACCGGGCTGCCCTTCACCATCGTCCTTCTGGGGGCATGCTATGCCATCGTGAAGGGTCTGATGGGCGAATACCGGCACATCAAGTAAGCCGGTCCAGGCGGCATGAAACGACAAAGGGCGCCGAAACCGGCGCCCTTTTGTCTGGAGCGGGCGATGAGATTCGAACTCACGACCCTAACCTTGGCAAGGTTATGCTCTACCCCTGAGCTACGCCCGCACTCCTGACTTCCACCGAACTGGAGCGGGCGATGAGATTCGAACTCACGACCCTAACCTTGGCAAGGTTATGCTCTACCCCTGAGCTACGCCCGCACTCCTGACTTCCACCGAACTGGAGCGGGCGATGAGATTCGAACTCACGACCCTAACCTTGGCAAGGTTATG
>CALMEG010000053.1 GCA_937863185.1 uncultured Paracoccaceae bacterium
TGGAAGTCCCTTGGCAACGTGCTCGCCCCGATCGACCTGATCGAGGAATCCGCCGGGGCTGCGGGCCGCTTCACGCTGCCCGCCATGGCCGCCATGGGGCGCGACCTGAAACTGTCCGGCGCGCGCATCGCGGGCTATCGCAACTTTGGCACCAAGATCTGGAACGCCACCCGCTTTGCCGAGATGAACGGCGTGTTCGAGGGCCCCGCCCCCGCCGCCATCCCCGCGCCCGCGCATACCGTGAACCGCTGGATCATCGGCGAAACCGCCCGCGTGCGCGAGGCGGTGGACGACGCGCTGACCAATTACCGCTTCAACGATGCCGCGAACGCGCTTTACGCCTTTGTCTGGGGCAAGGTCTGCGACTGGTATGTGGAATTCGCCAAGCCGCTTTTCGATGGCGCGCATGCCGCCGAAACCCGCGCCACGATGCGGTGGGTGCTGGATCAGTGCTATATCCTGCTGCACCCGATCATGCCCTTCGTCACCGAAGAGCTTTGGGCGCTGACGGGCACGCGCGCGGGCATGCTGGTGCATGGCGAATGGCCCGAATACGGCAGCGACCTCATCGACCCCGAGGCCGACCGCGAGATGAACTGGGTCATCGGCCTGATCGACGAGATCCGCTCGTCGCGCACACAGATGGGCGTGCCGGCGGGGCTGAAGCTGCCCATGGTGCTGTCGCAGGCCGATGACGCCGCGCGCGCGGCCCTCGCGCGCAACGAAGCGCTGATCTTCCGCCTTGCCCGCATCGACAGCGTGACCGAGGCGGCGATCCCGCGCGGCTCGATTTCCGTTGCGGTGCAGGGGGCGCTTTTCGCGCTGCCGCTGGAAGGCGTGATCGACGTGGCGGCCGAAAAGGCGCGGCTGGAAAAGGCGCTCGCCAAAATCGAAAAGGACCTGGGCGGCCTGCGCGGCCGGCTTGCCAACCCGAAATTCGTGCAGAACGCCGCCGAAGAGGTGATCGAGGAAACGCGCGAGAACCTCGCCCGCGGCGAGGACGAGGCCGCCAGGATCGCCGCCGCCGTCAAGCGCCTGGCCGAGATGGGATAAGCGCGGCTCGGGCGCTAGCGCCGGGCCGCCAGATTGGCCGCGATCACTGCCATCTGGTCGGGCTTGCCGATCAGGTCGGCCTGTTCGCGGCTTTCGGCCAGCAGCACCTCGGCCCGCGATCCCGACAGCGCCGTGCCGATCAGACGCTTGGCCGCGCGGATCGCCGAGGGGCTTTTGCCCGCGATCTCCTGGGCAAGCGCGGTGGCGCGGGCCAGCGGATCGGCCGCCAGCTCGGTGACAAGGCCCCAGCGCTCGGCCTGTTCGGCCCCGATCGGGGCGGCGCTATAGGTCATCTGGCGGATCACGTCGCCGCGCGTCAGTTCGGGCAGCAGCACCATCCCGCCCATGTCGGGCACCAGCCCCCATTTCATCTCCATCACGGCCAGCCGGGCCTCGGGCGCGGCGATGCGGATATCGGCCCCAAGCGCAAGCTGGAACCCCGCCCCGAACACCGCGCCGTGCAGCGCCGCGATGACCGGCACCGGAAGGCTGCGCCAGACCAGCGCGAAATGCTGGAAGCGGTTGGCATCGCCATGGCTGCGCGGCATCACCAGCGCCTCGGGGTCGGTCCCGGCCAGCATCGCAAAGCTTTGCACGTCAAGCCCCGCGCAGAACGCATCGCCCTTGCCCGCAAGAACGACGGCGCGCAGATCGGGCGCGGCGGCAAGCATGGCCCCTGCCTCCAGCATGTCGTCGATCATCTCCATATCGACGGCATTCATCTTTTCGGGGCGGTTCAGGCGGACATGGGCCACCGGCCCGTCCATGGTCACGGTTACGCGGCGCATCGGGTGCTCCCAGGGGTGTTTGGCCGATCATAGCCGGCCCTGCGCCGGGGGCGCCAGTGGCGCCCGCCGGATGTGACGCAAGGAAACGGCCCGGGGCCAATCCCCTTGCGGGGCGGGCAAATTCGCCCTACGCCTCGGATATGATCGGTCCGCGCCTTACCCCGCTTGTCGAAAGCCTGCCCGCCACGGTGCCCTTCGTCGGCCCCGAGGCGCAGGAACGCGCGCGCGGCCGCCCCTTCGCCGCCCGTCTCGGGGCGAACGAAAACGGCTTTGGCCCCTCGCCCCGCGCGATCCGCGCCATGGCCGAGGCCGCCGCCGACGTGTGGATGTATGGCGATCCCGAAAACCACGCCCTGCGCCACGCCCTTGCCGCGCATCACGGCTGTGCGCCCGAGAACATCGTGGTGGGCGAAGGGATCGACGCGCTTCTGGGCTATCTGGTGCGCCTGACGGTTGCGCCGGGCGATCCGGTCGTGACATCGGACGGGGCCTATCCGACCTTCAACTACCATGTCGCGGGCTTTGGCGGGCAGTTGCACAAGGCCCCCTATCGGGACGACATGGAAGACCCCGAGGCCCTGCTGGCGCTTGCCGGGCGCTCTGCGGCAAAGCTGCTCTACATCGCCAATCCCGACAACCCGATGGGCCTTGCCCACCCCGCCGAAACGATCACGCGGATGATCGCCGCCGTGCCCAAAGGCACGCTTCTGGTCCTGGACGAGGCCTATATCGAGCTTGCCCCCGAGGGCACCGCCCCCGCGATCGACCCCGAGGACCCCCGCGTGATCCGCATGCGCACCTTCTCGAAGGGCTACGGCATGGCGGGGGCGCGTGTCGGCTATCCCCATCGCGCGCGCCCCCTGATTTGCCCGTTCGAGCGGGGCCCCAACCAATTCGGCGTTTGCCCCCCCAGCCAGGCGGGTGCGCTTGCCGCCCTTGCCGATCAGGACTGGCTGGCACGGACGCGCGCCTCGGTGGGGGCCTCACGCGAACGGATCACGCGGATCGCCGCCGAATCGGGGCTGAAGGCGCTGCCCTCGGCCACGAATTTCGTGGCCATCGACTGCGGCGCGGACGGCGCCTTCGCCCGCGCGGTTCTGGCCGCGCTGACCGAGGCCGACATCTTCGTGCGCATGCCCTACACCGCCCCGCAAGACCGCTGCATCCGCGTCTCTTGCGGGCCCGAAGGGGCGATGCAGGCCTTTGGCCGCGCGCTTCCGCACGCGCTTGGGGCGGCGCGCGCAAAGGCGGCCTCCGACCGATAACGCGCGCCTCGCCAAGTGGTGATTTGCCCCGAAGCGGGGCCTGCGCCACCGTCTGCCCAGATCGAACGGGAGAAAGACAATGACCAGAACCAAACGCCGGATGCTTCTCAGCCCGCTGGCCTTCGCCATTGCCTTCGGGGCCTATGCCGAAACGCCCGCCACCATGGAACACGGCGATCATGGCGCCACAATCAGCGCCCCGGCCACATCCTCGAGCGAGGCCTACAGGCAGGCCAATGACGCGATGCACGCGAACATGGCCGTGGAACTGACCGGCGACGCGGATGTCGATTTCATCCGCAGCATGATCCCGCATCATCAGGGCGCGGTCGACATGGCCCGCATCGTGCTTGCACATGGCAAGGACCCCGAGGTGCGCAAGCTGGCCGAAGCCGTCATCGCCGCGCAAGAGGCCGAAATCGGCTGGATGACCGAGTGGCTAGAGCAGAACGGCCAGTAAGGACCGCCGGGGCGGGGCCGCTACACCGGCGCCGCCCCACCCCCGATCACGGCCGCGGCGGCGGCAATGCCACCCGCGCCATGGGGCAGCCCGAGCGCCACCAGCCCCGCCTCCATCACCCCCAGAACACCAAGGGTCATATGCGCGTTCACATGGCCCATATGCGCCACGCGCAGGTAGTCTCCGTAATCCGGGGCGCCCGGCTCGGCCATGCCCAGCCCGATGCCAAGGGTGACGCCGGCCTCTTCCTCGCACCAGCGGCGCAGCCGTGCGGCCCCGCCGCCGCCGATCCGCGCGGCGGTCACCGCATGGGCGCGCAGCGCCGGGTCCGCGATGTTCAGCGCCACCGCGCCGCCCTGCCCCCAGGCGTCGAAGGCGGCCCAGACCGCGCGCGCAAGCGTGGCATGACGCGCCCAGACATTGGGCAGGCCCTCTTCGTCAAGGATCATGCGCAGGGATTCGGCCAGCCCGAACAGGTGATGCGTGGGCGCCGTGCCCGCGAAATGCTGGTAGAACAGCTCGGCAAACGCCCGCGGACGCCAGTTCCAGTAGGGCGTGACCAGATCGGCCCCCCGGCAGCGTTCCAGCGCCCTGTCGCCGAACCACACGAATCCCAGGCCGGGCGGCACCATCAGCCCCTTCTGGCTGGCCGAGACCATCACGTCGACGCCCCAGTCATCCATGAAGAACGGGTCGCATCCAAGCGAGGCGATGGCATCCACCGCGAGCAGCGCAGGATGGCCCGCCGCATCCATCGCCGCCCGGAGCGCGGCAATATCG
>CALMEG010000054.1 GCA_937863185.1 uncultured Paracoccaceae bacterium
ACCGCTGCAACTTCCGCTGCACGTATTGTATGCCTGCCGAAATCTTCGGCGAGGGTTATAAGTTCCTGCCCAGGGCGGAAATCCTGACCTTCGAGGAAATCACCCGGCTGGCGCGGCTGCTGGTGGGGATGGGCGCGGGGCAGGTCCAGGCAGAGCAGTTGGCCCGTCACCTGTTCGGCGGCCATGCGCGCCCCTCGCAGCAGGCGCCCGCGCCGATCGGGTTCTATTCCAAGGGATGTGCGGCGGGGCTTGTGGCGCTGCCCGAAACCGGCCCGACATGGCAGGCGATGCGGCTGTCGCGCAATCGCAACTGGGGCCAGCCCGAGATGATCGCCTTCCTTCAGGATCTGTCGGTTGCCGCCACGCGGATCGGCTGGCGCGGGCTTTACATCGGCGATATCAGCCAGCCGCGCGGCGGCCCGATGACGGGCGGGCATGCCAGTCACCAGATCGGGCTGGATGCCGATATCTGGATGCTGCCCCCTCAGCGGCTGGACCTGAGCAGGGCCGCGCGCGAAAAGATCAGCTCGATCTCGATCCGCACCGCGGACCAGACCCGCGTCAATTCCAACTGGACGCCGCAGCACAAGGCGCTTTTGCGCGCCGCGGCGCTGGACCCGCGGGTGGACCGGATCTTCGTTGCCGCGGCCGCCAAGATCGACATGTGCAACTCGACCCCGCGCGGCGACCGGGGCTGGTTGCAGAAGATCCGCCCGATCTATGGGCATAACACGCATTTCCATGTGCGCCTGAAATGCCCACCCGGCGCGGGCGCCTGCGAAACGCAGACACCCTCGGTCGCCGAGCTGTCGAAGGGGCGCGACGGCTGCGACGAGACGCTGAACTGGTGGGTGACGACCTACCTTGAGGAGTTGCGAAACCCGCCCAAGCGCGCCAAGCCGAAGGGGCCGCCGCCGCGCAATGCGAAAACCTACACGCTTTCCGATCTGCCCGGGCAATGTCGCAACGTGCTCGCCTCGCGCTGACGGCGCTTGTCGGGGGGCTGGCCGCGCTTGCGCTGCCTGCCGGACCCGCCCCGCGCGCGGTCTATCTTGGCAGTTATGTCTGGAACGAACCCGCCCCCGAATTCGGCGGCTTCTCGGGCCTTGAGATCGACGCGGAGGGCACCGGCTTCACCACCGTATCAGATCGCGGCACGCTGTGGACCGGGCGGCTTTTGCGCGATGCCGGCGGACGGATTGTCGGGGTGAGTGATGTGGACGGCCCCGGGCGTCTGCGCGACAGCAAGGGAAAGCGGCTCAAGGGGCGCACCGCCGATGCCGAGGGGCTGGCCGTCGCGCGCGATGGCACGCGCTACATCTCGTTCGAGGGCATCCACCGCGTCGCGCGCTACCCGAAAGGCAGGGACGTGGCAGAGCTGATGCCCCGGCCCGAGGCGTTCAAGGCAATGCAGCTGAACTCTTCGCTCGAGGCGCTTGCGATCGACGGGGAGGGCACGCTTTACACCCTGCCCGAGCGGTCGGGGGCGACGGACCGGCCCTTTCCTGTCTACCGGTTCCGCAACGGCGCATGGGATCAGCCCTTCAGCATCCCGCGCGACGGGGCTTGGCTGGCCGTGGGCGCCGATTTCGGCCCCGACGGGCGGCTTTACCTGCTGGAGCGCGATTTCTGGGGCCTTCTGGGTTTCCTCACCCGCGTGCGCGTATTCGACCTGCGCGGTGACCGTCTCGAAGGCGGAGAGGTTCTGGTGCAGACCGGCGCCAGCCGGCACGACAACCTCGAAGGCATTGCGGTGTGGCGCGACGCGGGCGGGGCGATCCGGCTGACGCTGATCTCGGACGACAACCAGCGGTTTTTCCAGCGCACCGAATTCGTCGAGTATCGCCTGACCGATTGACACAAGGGGCGGCAGGGCGTAAGTGCGCCGCGTCCGCGCCCTATGCGGGCCAAGTCTCCGCAACCTTGTCAAAACGGATATCGCATGACCCGTCATCTTCCCGGCATTCTTGCCATGGCCGCGATCGTCGTGGCCTCGAACATCCTTGTGCAGTTCCTGTTCGGCCAATGGCTGACCTGGGGCGCTTTCACCTATCCCTTCGCCTTTCTCGTCACCGATGTGATGAACCGCGTCTATGGCCCGGCGGCCGCGCGCCGCGTGGTTGCCGCCGGTTTTGTCGTGGGAGTCATCTGTTCGCTGATCGGCACGCAGATCGTGGGCGAGTTCGGCCCGCTGGTCACGCTGCGCATCGCCCTTGCCTCGGGCAGCGCCTTCCTTGTGGCGCAGCTGATGGACGTGGCCATATTCGACCGGCTACGCGCGGGGCGCTGGTGGCGCGCGCCGCTGGTCTCGACGCTGGTCGGGGCCTCGCTCGATACCGCGATCTTCTTTTCGGTGGCCTTTTCGGCCGCGCTGATCTGGATCGAGCCGGCCAATGACGTGTCCTGGGCCAATGAGGCCGTGCCGCTTCTGGGCGCGGGTCCGCTGCTGCCGCTTTGGGTTTCGCTGGGGGTTGCGGACTGGCTTGTCAAACTTGTGCTGTCAATTGCGGCACTCGTGCCGTTCAGGGCGCTTGTCACAAAACTATCGCCAAGGGTTGCGTAAAAGTTTTTGACAAACACAAAATATGTGGCAGCCTGTGGATAACGGCAACGCAGTGAAAGGAGGTGGTCCAGTGTCTAGAGTGATATTGGAGAGAGGTGTTGGGACAGTCAGGGGGGCCGTGGCCTGAGGGCAAACCCTAAGGTAAAGAACCTTGGCTGGGACGGCGGATCGACCAGACCCTAACCGGACCATCTCCGTAGATCTCGGGGGCCGCTCGTCAGAGCGGCCCTTCTATTTTGCGCCGGGCCCGATCCCCCGTGCCGCGATGCTTGCCGACCTGCCCGGCAGGCCGTAGCCTGCGCCCATGACAACGCTTTATTTCACCCATGACGCCGGGCTGGCGCATCTGACGCCGGCGGGCCATGCCGAACAGGTCGCGCGGTTGCGCGCGGTCCACGCCGCGCTTGATGCACCTGCCTTCGCCGCGCTGGAGCGCCGCACCTGCCCCCTGGCCGACCCGGCCGAGGTGTTGCGCTGCCACCCGCAAGACCATCTGGACCGGATCGGCCAGCCCGTGGCGGAAGGAGAGGTCGTGCAGCTTGATCCCGACACGTTCCTTTCGCCCGGCTCGCTCGAGGCCGCGCTTCGCGCCGTTGGCGGGGTGAATGCGGCGGTGGATGCGGTTCTGGCGGGTCAGGCGGGCAATGCCTTCGTGGCGATGCGCCCGCCGGGCCATCACGCGGAAACCACCCGGCCGATGGGGTTTTGCCTGTTCGGCACGGCCGCGATCGCGGCGAAACGCGCGCTGGACCATCACGGGCTTGCCCGCGTGGCTGTGCTGGATTTCGACGTGCATCACGGCAATGGCACGCAGGATCTTCTGTGGAACGAGCCGCGCGCCTTCTTCGCCTCGACCCATCAGATGCCGCTTTATCCCGGCACCGGCGCGGCCGGGGAAACCGGCGCGCATGGCCAGATCGTGAACGTCCCGCTTGCCCCCGGATCGAACGGCGCCGAGGGGCGGGCGGCGTGGGAGGCCATCTTGCAGCGCGCCCGCGCCTTTGCGCCCGAACTGGTCATCGTTTCGGCGGGATTCGACGCCCATCTTGCCGACCCGCTGGCCGGGCTTGAATGGCACGAGGACGATTTCACCGCCATCACCCACGCAATCTGCGACATGGCGGCGGATTGTGCCGCGCCGGTGGTCTCGACACTCGAAGGGGGATATGATTTGGAAGCCCTTGGGCGCAGTGTTGCGGCCCATGTGGCGGTGTTGATGGAGCGGGGCGGATGAGCGAAATCCAGGACATGAGTTTCGAGGACGCGATGAAAGAGCTGGAGCAGGTGGTCAGCCAGCTTGAGCGCGGCGAGGTGCCCCTCGACAAGTCCATCGCGCTTTACGAACGCGGTGCCGCGCTCAAGGCGCATTGCGCGCGGCTGCTGAAGGCCGCCGAAGAGCGGGTCGAAAAGATCACTCTGGGCGAGAACGGCCAACCGTCGGGCACCACCCCTGTCGAAGGTCTTTGATGTTTCCCGACCGGCTTTCGCAGGTTCAGTCGAAGGTGCAGGCCGCGATCGACGCGGCACTGGATGCGCTGCCCCCGGGGCCGTTGCGCGACGCGATGCGCTATGCCGCGCAGGGCGGCAAGCGCCTGCGCGCCTTTCTGGTGCTGGAAAGTGCCGCGCTGCACGGGATCGGCGACGATCAGGCCATGCCGGCCGCGGCCGCGGTGGAACTGCTGCATGCCTACAGCCTTGTGCATGACGACCTGCCCTGCATGGATGACGACGATCTGCGCCGCGGCCAGCCCACCGTGCATGTGAAATGGGACGAGGCGACGGCCGTCCTGGCGGGCGATGCGCTTCAGACCCTTGCCTTCGATCTGTGCTGCACCCCTGCGCTTGGCCCCGCCGACCGGCGCATCGCCCTTGTGGCGGCTTTGGCGCGCGCGTCGGGTGCCGCAGGGATGGTGCATGGGCAGATGCTTGATATCGCGGCGGAAACCGCTGAAGCGCCGCTTGACCTTGCGCAGATCACGGCATTGCAGGCGGGAAAGACGGGTGCGCTGATTTCCTTTGCCGCACAGGCGGGCGCGGTTCTGGCGGGGGCCGATCCCCGGCCGCTTGCCGCCTATGCCGCAGCCCTGGGGCTTGCCTTTCAGATCGCCGATGACATCCTTGACGTGGAAGGCTCGGAAGAGCTGGCCGGCAAGCGCCTTGGCAAGGATGCACAGGCGGGCAAGGCCACCTTCGTGTCGCTTCTGGGGCTGGAGGGCGCGAAGGAACGCGCCGCCGCCCTTGTGGCCGAGGCCGAGGCCGCGCTTGCCCCCTATGGCGCGCGGTCGGAAAACTTGCGGGATGCGGCGCGTTTCGTTATTGCGCGGCAGATGTAAACCGCCCTTGGAGGGCAGATGGACGCGAAGCCGAAAACCCCGATCCTCGATCGTGTGAAGCTGCCCTCGGACATGAAGGCGCTGAGCGACCGCGAGCTGAAAAGCCTTGCCGACGAATTGCGCGCCGAAACCATCGCCGCGGTCTCCGTCACCGGCGGGCATCTTGGCGCGGGGCTTGGCGTGGTGGAACTGACCGTGGCGCTGCACGCGGTTTTCGATGCCCCGCGCGACAAGATCATCTGGGATGTCGGCCACCAGTGCTACCCCCACAAGATCCTGACGGGCCGGCGCGACAGGATCCGCACCCTGCGCAGCAAGGGCGGCCTGTCGGGCTTTACCAAGCGCTCCGAAAGCCCCTATGACCCGTTCGGCGCGGGCCACAGCTCCACCTCGATCTCGGCCGGGCTCGGCTTTGCCATGGCACGCGAGCTGGGCGGCGATCCGGGCGACGCGATCGCAGTGATCGGCGATGGCGCAATGAGCGCGGGCATGGCCTTCGAGGCGCTGAACAATGCAGGCCACCTGGGCAAACGGCTTTTCGTGGTGCTGAACGACAATGAGATGTCGATCGCGCCGCCGGTCGGTGCGCTGTCAAGCTATCTCACGCGGCTTTATACCGAAGGCCCGTTCCAGGATCTGCGCGCCGCGGCCAAGGGGGCGGTCAGCCTCTTGCCCGAACCGTTTCAGGAAGGGGCGCGCCGGGCCAAGGAAATGCTCAAGGGCATGGCCGTCGGCGGAACCCTGTTCGAGGAGCTGGGCTTCACCTATGTCGGCCCCGTGGACGGGCATGATCTCGACCAGCTCCTGCCGCTTCTGCGCACGCTGAAGGCGCGCGCTACCGGGCCGATGCTGATCCATGTGGTGACGAAGAAGGGCAAGGGCTATGCCCCGGCCGAAAAACGCGCCGACAAGGGGCACGCGACCGCGCGCTTCGACGTGGTGACGGGCGCGCAGGTCAAGACGCCGACGAACGCGCCGTCCTATACCAGGGTCTTCGCCGAAAGCCTGATGCGCCTGGCAGAGACCGACGACAAGATCGTTGCGGTTACCGCCGCGATGCCGGACGGCACCGGGCTCAACCTTTTCGCAGAGCGATTCCCGCGCCGCTGTTTCGATGTGGGGATCGCCGAGCAGCACGCCGTGACCTTCTCGGCCGGTCTTGCCGCGGGCGGGATGAAACCCTTCTGCGCGCTCTATTCGACCTTCCTGCAACGCGGATACGATCAGGTCGTGCATGACGTGGCGATCCAGCGCCTGCCGGTGCGCTTCGCGATCGACAGGGCCGGGCTGGTCGGGGCCGATGGCGCCACCCATGCCGGCGCCTATGACGTGGCCTTCCTTGCCAACCTGCCCGGTTTCGTCGTCATGGCCGCCGCGGACGAGGCCGAGCTGGTTCATATGGTCGCCACCGCCGCCGCGCTGGACGATCGTCCCTCGGCCTTCCGCTATCCGCGTGGCGAGGGCTCGGGCGTCGAGATGCCGGAAACCGGTACCCCCCTCGAGATCGGCCGCGGCCGGATCATCGCCGAGGGCGGCCGGGTTGCGATCCTGTCCTTCGGAACCCGCCTGGCCGAGGTTCTCAAGGCGCGCGAAGCGCTTGCCGCACGCGGCCTTGCCCCGACGGTGGCTGATGCGCGCTTTGCAAAACCCCTCGACCGCGACCTGATCCTGCGCCTCGTGCGGGAGCATGAGGCCTTGATCTGTGTCGAAGAGGGCGCGGTCGGGGGCTTCGGCTCGCATGTCGCGCAATTGCTCTCTGACGAGGGCATCTTTGACCGCGGGTTCAAGTTCCGCTCGATGGTCCTGCCCGACACTTTCATCGACCATGCGTCGCCCGAAGACATGTATGCCGCCGCCGGCATGAACGCCCCGGAAATCGAGGCGAAAGTGCTCGAGGTTCTGGGCGTCGTCGTGGCGAAACGCGCCTGAGCGTGCGTTTGCGCCCAGCCGGGGACGCTCCGCGGGGGATATTTATTTCTCTGAAGAAACGATGCGCGCTTTTTCAGAGCCTCAAATATCCCCGCCGGAGGCTTCCGAGCCCGCCGCTTCGAAACCTGCTGGGTTTCATGCGGGCCTTTGGCCTAGGCGCGAAAGCGTGACCTTTTCCATTTCCATCTGCAAATGCTTGATCAATGCGTCTGCAAAGATCGAGCGAGGCGCTTCGGCGCTGACGATCGCGTAATTGCGGAAAGTCACAGGTTTTGCCAAGGGGCGGATGACGACCCCTGGCAAGACCTGATCGAGAACCGAGAACGCGTCGATCACGGCAGCGCCAAGTCCCTGACCGACAAGCGCGATCAAGGTTTGGCCGAAGCGCGCCTCGATCGAGAAATCCACTGCAAGGCCCGCGTTCTCGAAGGGGCGTGCAAGAATTGCGCCATATGGGTCGGTTCGGGCTATGCCAATTATCGGAAAGGTTGCGATATCCTCAATGGCAACCTCAGTCTCTGTTTCCAGCGGATGGCCTGCCGGGATAAGCGCGACCAGTTGGTTCGTGCCGATCGGTTTGGAAATCAGGCTCGGGTGATCGATCTTGTAGGAGTTCGCCACAAGTTCGCCCCTCTGCAGAAGCAAGTAGTCGATTGATTCCTCGATCTTCACCTGGTTGATGGTCATCCTGAGGTCAGGGAACGCGTTCTTCAGGCGGCGCACGGCCAGTGGCAGGACCCGCTGGCCGATGGAGGGGACCGAGGCGAAGGCGAAAAGCCGGTTCTCGCCGCGCTTCAGCATTTTGATCGAATCCTGAAGATGTTCGACCTTCGAGAAGACCTCGTTGATCTGGCTGAAGATGCCACGGGCATCGTCTGTCGGGGCGAACCGGCCATGGGCGCGCGAGAAAAGACGAAGGCCGAGCTGGCTTTCGGTGTGTTTCATGACCCGGCTGATGCCGGGCGCGGAAATTCCCAGCAGTTCCGCCGCGCCCTTGACGGTTCCGGTAAGCAGGATCGCCCGGATGATCTCGATCTGGCGAAGGGTAAGCATGGGTCCGGTCCAATTGGCTATGCTTCATAAATTAACATTTAGGCAACTACTACGCCAATACTGATATTCGACGTTATGATTTGTAATGCGTATTTTCCTTCAAGCCCCGTTGCGGGCAAGGGAGGAACGCAATGTTTGACCTTCAGGGTGATGTCCTGATCGAGGACGAGTTCCTTCGCGACGGTTTGCAGAACGAAAAGCACCTGTTCTCTGTGGAACAGAAGCTGGATTTTCTGGCCGCGATAGAGGCGGTAGGCGTCCGGCGTATCCAGGTGGGCAGTTTCGTGCATCCCAAGTGGGTGCCGCAGATGGCCGATACCGATGTGCTTTTCGAACGGATCACGCCCCGGGCCGGCGTCACCTATTCGGCTCTTGTGTTGAACAAGGCAGGGCTTGAGCGGGCGCTTGGTGTTGGCGTGAAGCATCTGTCGATCTCGATCTCGGCCTCCGAGACGCATTCGATGAAGAACACCAACCGCACCGTGGACGAGGCGCGCGCCGCCATCAGGCCGACGATCGAGCGCGCCTTGTCGGAAGGCGTGCAGGTGCGTGCGGGGATCCAGTCCGCGCTGGGCTGCGGCTTCGAAGGCCGGATCGACCCTGCCCGTGTCGTCGATATCGCGCGCAGCTTTTCCGATCTGGGTGTGGACGAGATCAATGTCGCCGATACGGCGGGTCTTGCGAATCCCGCGCAGGTCTTTGCGCTGTGCCGCAGGCTGCGTGACGTGGTTGCGCCGGGGATCGGACTGTCGCTGCATTTGCATGACACGCGGGGGTTGGGCCTGGCCAACATGCTTGCCGGGCTTCAGGCTGGGGTCCGCACCTTCGATGCAGCAATGGGTGGACTTGGCGGTTGCCCGTTCATTCCGAAGGCCGCG
The DNA here is from genome assembly GCA_937863185.1 of uncultured Paracoccaceae bacterium. GTDB lineage: Bacteria > Pseudomonadota > Alphaproteobacteria > Rhodobacterales > Rhodobacteraceae > CALMEG01. Next base: position 8,757 of record CALMEG010000054.1, read on the forward strand.
GGAAATATCGCAACCGAGGATGCGGCGTTCCTTTGCGCCCAGATGGGTCTGGAAACGGGAATCGACTGGAAGGCCTTCGCCGGACCTGTCGCCAGGGCGGAGGCGTCGCTTGGGCGGGTGCTGCCCGCCAAGGCCAGTCACGTATTGCTGCCGCCTTGGGAAATGGAGGTCGTGGCATGACCCATCGCTTTGCGCTTTCCTATCTGACGGTGCCGGGCGTCACGCCGCCGGAGCAGACCTATCTGGCCGCGCGCGCAGGCTATGACATGGTCAGCTATCGCTTGTTCCACCTTGGTGTCGCGGGCGAGCCCGACGTCGACCCGGTTTCGCCGCAGATCATCCGCGAGACGAAAGCGGCGCTTGCCGCGACGGGGCTTGCGTGCTTCGACATCGAGCTGATGCGCATCCTGCGCTCGATCCAGCCCAGGGATTTCGTGCCCGCCTTCGAGGCGGGGGCGGAACTGGGGGCCAGACAGGTTATCTGCTCGGCTTGGACCGATGTGCGCAACGACCGAGCCTTCATTGTCGAGCGGTTCCAGGAAATCTGTGATCTGGCGCGGCCGTTCGGCCTGACCGTCAACCTTGAATTTCCCGCCTTCTCCCGCCTTTCGTCGCTGGATGACTGTGTCGAGATCCTGGAGTTGTCGCGTGCGGCCAACCAGGGGCTTCTGGTCGATACGCTCTACATGCATTTCAACAAGACGCCGCTTTTTGCGCTCGAACGTGTGCCGGAAGAGTGGATCAACTTCATGCATATCTGCGATGCCGACGACGTGGCCTATACCAAGGACGCGATGATCCATACCGCCCGCGATGCGCGGCTTTATCCGGGCGAGGGGGCGATCGACTTTTCGGCGATCAGCTACATGTTCCCCGACCTGCCGCTTGCGATCGAATTGCCGAATGCCGCGCGATCTGCGGCCTATGGCCACGAGGAACACGCCCGGCGCTGCGTTGCTGCCGCCCGCGCCGTCCTGAATCCTGGAATGCAATCCCGAAATGGAACGAAGGGCTGAAAGGCCCGTCGAGAGGAGGAAACAGCTTATGGCCCGTGATCTTACGGACAACGAAATCGCGACGATCGACGAGATGGTCGCCCGCGCCCGCAAGGCGATGGAGCAGATCGCCAATTGGGATCAGGCGCAGGTCGACCGGCTTGCACGCGCGATCGGCTGGCATTGTGGCAACGAAAAGACCTTCGTTCGCATCGCGCAGAAGGGGGTCGACGAAAGCGGTATCGGCGATCGTGCTGGTCGTGCGGGCAAGCGGTTCAAGGTGCTTGGTGTCCTGCGCGATGCGTTGCGTGGAAAATCGGTAGGCATCATCGAGGAGGACAAGGCGAAGGGCCTGACCAAGATTGCCAAGCCCGCCGGTGTCATCGCCTCGCTGATCCCCACGACGAATCCCGAGCTGACCCCGCCGGTGACCGGCATCTATGCCGCCAAGTGCAAGGACGCAGTGATCTTCTCGCCGCATCCGCGCGCCAAGGAGACCACGAACGAGATGGTCGAGGTAATGCGCCATGCCTGCCGCCTGGTCGGTGCGCCCGAAGACCTCTTCCAATGCGTGCGCAAGCCTTCCATCCCGGGCACGAACTACCTCATGGCGCAATGCGACCTGACGTTGGCAACCGGCGGCAAGCCGATGGTGCAAGCCGCCTACTCCTCGGGCAAGCCCGCCTATGGCGTTGGCGCCGGCAACTCGACCATGGTGATCGACGAGACCGCCGACATTGCCGAGGCCGCCGCGAATTCGCGCCAGTCGAAGATGTCGGATTTCGGGTCAGGATGCTCGGCCGATGGCAACCTTGTCATCGTCGACGCGGTCTATGACCAGATGAAAGCCGCGCTGATCGCCGAGGGTGGCTATTTGTGCTCGCCCCAGGAGAAGGAGTTGCTGAAGAAGGCGCTTTGGAACGACGATGGCTCGCGCAAGATCGAGACGGTGGCCGTCGCCGCAAAGGTGATCGCCGATGTCGCCGGGTTTGACCTGCCCGAAGACCGGAAGTTTCTGATGGTCGAACAGGATCAGATCGGGCCGGACCACTTCTTCAGCAAGGAGAAGCTGTCGGTCACCATGGCGCTTTACCGCGCGAAGGATTTTGACGATGCGCTGCGCATGGTGCGCGAGATCTACGAGGTCGGCGGCAAGGGCCATTCCTGCGGCATCTACTCCTTCGACGAAGACCGCATCCTGCGTCACGCGCAGAACGCACCGGTCAGCCGCGTGATGGTGCGCCAGCCGCAGTCGAAGGCCAATGCGGGCAGTTTCTCGAACGGCATGCCGATGACCTCGTCACTGGGCTGCGGCATCTGGGGCGGCAATATCACCAACGAGAACGTGAGCCTGAAGCATTACATGAACGTCACCTGGGTGGCGCGCCCGATCCCGGAGGACCGGCCTTCGGACGCAGAGCTGTTCGGCGAGTTCTACAACACGGAGGTGCTGTGATGCCCCGCGACCTGACCGGCAACAAGGATCTGATGGCCCCCCAGATGGTGCGCTATCTGGAGGCGCGCGGGGTCGAGCATATCTTCGGCCTGTGCGGGCACACCAATATCGCCGTGCTGTCGGCACTGGCGAATTCGAAGATCAAGTTCGTGAACGTTCGTCACGAACAGATCAGCGCCCATGCGGCCGACGGTTATGCCCGTGTGACGGGCAAGGCCTCGGTCCTCTTGTCGCACCTGTCGCCCGGCCTGACCAATGCCGCGACGGGTGTGGCCAATGCCGCACTCGACTGCATTCCCATGGTGGTGATCGCGGGCGATATTCCCAGCTACTACTATGGCCGCCATCCGCACCAGGAGGTGAACCTGCATGCCGATGCCAGCCAGTACGAGATCTACCGCCCCTTCGTGAAGCGTGCCTGGCGGGTCGATACCGCCGAGTTGCTGCCCGAGATCCTGGAAAAGGCCTTCCTTCTGGCGGAAAGCGGCCAGCCCGGCCCGGTGCTGGTGAACGTGCCGATGGACATCTTCTCGGCCGAGGTCGATGTCGCGCTATGGGACCGGCTGAAAGCCAACACAAAGGCGCTGACCAAGCCCTCGATCGATGACGAGACCGCGCGGGCGATCATCTCTCGCCTCGCCGATGCGCAATCTCCGGTGATCTATGCCGGCGGCGGCGTGGCATTGGCGCGGGCCTATGACGAGCTGGTCGAATTCGTCGATCACATGCAGATCCCCGTCACCCATTCCCTGATGGGCAAGGGCGTGGTGCCCGACGATCATCCGCTGGTCCTTGGCATGACCGGCTTCTGGGGGATGAAGTTCACCAACGAACAAACGCTGGGCGCGGACTGGATCCTTGGCCTTGGCACCCGCTTCAAGGAGGCGGATTGTTCCAGCTGGTATCCCGAATACACCTTCAATATCGGTGAGGGCGGCTCGAAGCTTATCCATATCGACATCGAACCGCAGGAAATCGGCCGCAACTACCCGACCGAGATCGGCGTGGTCGCCGATCTGAAATCCGCGCTGAAGGTGCTGAACCGGGTGGCGAAGGAAATGCTGCCGGGCGGGCGCAAGGCCAAAGGCCTTACCGAGAGGATCGCTGCCGAGCGCAAGGCGTTTGCCGAGAAGAACAGCGCGATGCAGACCTCGGACGCTTTCCCGATGATGCCCGAGCGTATCCTGGCCGAGCTGCGTGCCGCGATGCCGCGCGATGCGATCCTGACCTCGGATGTGGGCTGGAACAAGAACGGTGTGGCGCAGCAGTTCGACATCCTGACGCCTGGCTCGATCCTCATTCCTGGCGGTTTCGCGACGATGGGCTTCGGGCCGCCTGCGGCCCTTGGTGCCAAGATCGCGGCACCCGGCCGTGTGGTGATCTCGCTGGTCGGTGACGGTGGCTTCGGGCAGAACCCGGCCATGCTTGCCACCGCGGCGGAAGAGAGGCTTGGCGTTGTCTGGGTCATCATGAACAACAACGCCTACGGCACCATCGCCGGGTTGCAAAAGGCCAATTACGGACTGACCCACGGCACGGTCTTCCCGAAGGCGGCAAGCCCGATGGAACAGACACCGGACTACGCCACGATCGCACGCGCCTATGGTTGCGAAGGCGTACGCATCGGATCGGCCGCCGAGTTCCGCCCCGCGCTGGAAGCCGCGATCGCCAGCGGACGACCGACGGTCATCGACGTGGCGATGATCAACAACCCCACGCCGACCTCGGGACACTGGAACATCCTGGACATCTATTCGCCCGAGGGTAACGCGGGCCATGTGTCCACGGACTAGTCAGTAACAGAAAGGGCTGCATATGAAGACCTCTATCGCGACCATATCCATTGCCGGAGATCTGCGCGACAAGCTGACCGCCATCGCCAAGGCCGGTTTCGACGGGGTGGAGATCTTCGAGCAGGACTTTGTCACCTATGACGGCGCGCCCCGCGATGTGGGCGCGCTTGTCGCCGATCATGGGCTGAAGATCGACCTGTTCCAGCCCTTCCGCGATTTCGAGGGACTGGCCGGTGCCGCGCGGCTTCGGGCCTTCGATCGGGCGGAACGCAAGTTCGACCTGATGGAAGAACTGGGCACCGACCTGCTTCTGGTCAGCTCGACCACCAGCCCCGAGGCCCTGGGCGGCATCGACCGGATCGCGGCTGATTTCGGGGAGCTGGGCGAAAGGGCCGCAAAACGGGGCCTGCGGATCGGCTATGAGGCGGTTGCCTGGGGCCGCCATGTGACCTTTTTCCGCGATGCCTGGGAAGTGGTGCGCCGCGCAGGCAACGCCAATGTCGGGCTGATCCTCGACAGCTTCCATACGCTGGCCGCCGGCGTCGACCCCGAGCCGATCCGCGCCATTCCGGGTGACCGCATCTTCCACGTCCAGTTTTCGGATGCGCCGATGATCGGGATGGACGTGCAATACCTGTCGCGGCATTTCCGCTGCATGCCCGGCCAGGGCGACTTCCCGGTGCTTGATTTCGCACGGGCGGTCATGGCGACGGGCTATGCCGGGGCGATGAGCATTGAGATCATGAACGACCAGTTTCGTGGTGGCGTGCCACGGATCATTGCCGCCGACGGGCATCGTTCGCTGATCTATCTGATGGACCAGGTGCGCCGGGCCGAGCCCGACCGGCGGACGGATCTTCCGGTTCTTCCCCCGCGGTCGCGTGCCGAAGGGATCGAGTTTGTCGAGTTCACAGCAAACCCGGCCGAGGCCGAAACCCTTGGAGCCATGCTGCACGAGCTGGGTTTCAGCAGGACCGGCCAGCATGTCTCCAAACAGGTGAGCCTGTGGCAGCAGGGCGATATCAAGCTTGTCATCAATTGTGAGCAGGAGGGTTTTGCCCATTCGGCCTATGTCATGCACGGCACCAGTGTCTGCGATATCGGGCTTATGGTGGGCGATGCCGCGGCAACGGTCGAACGGGCGCAGGCGCTTGGCGCGAACGTCTTTCGTCAGAGCCACGGCGCGGAAGAGTTCGACATCCCTGCCGTTCGGGGCGTGGGTGGTTCGGTGCTCCACTTCCTTGACCGAACCTCGGAACTGGCCGAGGTCTGGAGCAGGGAGTTCAAGGCAACCGCAGGGCGCGTCGGGGGGGCGGGACTGACCCGGATCGACCATATCGCGCAGACCATGAACTACGACGAGATGCTGACCTGGACCCTGTTCTACCAGTCGATCTTCGATGTGGACCGGACGCCCATCGTCGATGTGGCCGACCCCGGCGGGCTGGTGCATTCGCGGGCGATACAATCGCCGGACGGCAAGCTTCGGATCACCATGAACGGGGTTGAGACCCACCGCACCTTTGCCGGCCGTTTCATGGCCGACAGTTTCGGGTCTTCCGTGCAGCACATCGCCTTCGCGACCGACGATATCGTCGCCACTTCCGAACGGTTGGCGCAGTCGGGGTTCAAGGCGTTGCCGATCTCTGAGAACTACTATCTCGATCTCGTCACGCGTTTCGATCTGGACGATGCGTTCGTCGCGGTCCTGCGCAGCCATAACCTGCTTTATGACGAGGATCGCAGCGGAGCCTATCTACAGCTTTACTCGCCGCCCTACGGAGAGGGGTTCTTTTTCGAGATCATCGAGCGGCGGGGCGCTTATGCCGGATACGGGGCGGCAAATGCCTCATACCGGACGGCCGCCCAGAAGCGGCTTACCCGGCCCGATGGCGTCCCGCGCAGGTAAACGCGCCGCAGGCCTCAGCCCGCCGCGTCCCGCGCAAGAAGCCCCTCGGCCACAAGGCGGTCGGCGAAACCCGCGGGCCCGGTGAAGTGATGGGTTTGCCAGCCGCGGGCCCTTGCGGCCGCGATATTGTCGGCCCGGTCGTCGGTGAACAGCAGCGCGGCGGGCGGCAGGCCGCAATCCTCTTCGACCATCTCGTAGATCCGCGCCTCGGGCTTGATCACCCCCATATGGCCCGAGACATAGGCACGGTCGAATTCAAGCAGGAAGGGATAGAAGCCGGTGGCATAGGCAAAGCTCTCGATGCCGAAATTGGTCAGTGCGAAGACGGGCACGCCGCGGGCCTGAAGGGCCTTCATCAGCCGCAGGGACTGCGGAATGACGGGGGCGGCCATGCTGATCCAGTCGTCATACCACAGGCGGATCCGGTCGCGCCATTCGGGGTAACGCTCGGCCCATTCGTAGATCGTGTCGCGGAAGGGGCCGCCGCGGTCGATCACGTCGTTCATGCCGTGCAGGT
>CALMEG010000055.1 GCA_937863185.1 uncultured Paracoccaceae bacterium
GGGTTCAAATGCGGGTACTCAGTGCTCGGTGCTCAGTTCTGGGAATGGGCGATCGAAAAGGTGCTCGGATAGCGTCACGGCACTGGTTGCCATGCGCGTTGTCCGGCAGCCCGCTTCCAGCGGGCTTTGCAACGTCAGCCGGTGGCTTGAGCCACCGGCGGCTGCGGCTGGGGGGGTTGAATCCGTGAACCTCCTATGACACGCGAGCGTCATTGTGGGACGTTGTCGAACAGGCGCGCGGCGAGCGCGACTTCGGTGCCCGCGAGGCCGGAGCTGATGAAATCGGTGAATCACGCGACGCTGCACGCGATCCTCGTGGCGCCGCTGGGCCCTGCGCAGGCTGTGCTGTTTGGCACAGGCGGGGTGGGCTGCGGGGGCGCCCCTGGCCCTGGTGGGCGGCATGTTTGTCAAGGGCCCCCGCCGATACCGGCTTCGACCCGGCCAAGCCGTTCCGCATACAGTTGCTGGTGCACCGCGATGTCGGCCCGATCGAAAAGCTGTTTATCAGCTTCGCCCTGGGCTACCAGTTGCCGCAGCAATATCTGCGCGCGCTTCCCGCGGCGCCTGCGCCAGACCTGCCGGCCGGTGTGGCCGAGGTGACCGGGCAAGAGGAAAGCGCCGCGCATCAGGCGCTGTGGAAGCGGATCTGGGCGGACAAGAAGCCCGCCATTGCCGTGACGGCGGCCATGCTGACGGTGCTGACGCTGATCTTCTTCTTCCAGTCGCTGGCCACGCGCAATGCGCGTGCGTTCTTCTGGTTCCGCATGGGCTTTCTGACCGTGACGCTGGTATTCCTTGGCTGGTATGCCAACGCCCAGCTTTCGGTCGTGAACCTGATGGCGCTGTTCGGGGCGCTTGTGTCGGGATTCAGCTGGCAGGCCTTCCTTCTGGACCCGCTGACCTTCATTCTGTGGTTCGCGGTCGCGGCGGCGCTTCTGTTTTGGGGGCGGGGGGCCTATTGCGGCTGGCTGTGCCCGTTCGGCGCGCTTCAGGAACTGACCAACCGGATCGCCCGCGCGCTGCATGTCCCGCAATGGACCTTGCCCTGGGGCCTGCATGAACGCCTGTGGCCGATCAAATACATGATCTTCCTTGGTCTGTTCGGCGTCAGCCTGATGTCGATCGAGCAGGCCGAGCATCTGGCCGAGGTCGAACCCTTCAAGACCGCGATCGTTTTGAAGTTCGTCCGCGCTTGGCCGTTCGTGGCCTATGCTGTGGCCCTTCTGGTGGCCGGACTGTTCGTGGAGCGGTTCTACTGCCGCTATCTCTGCCCGCTGGGGGCGGCGCTGGCCATTCCCGCGCGGCTGCGCATGTTCGACTGGCTCAAGCGCTATCGCGAATGCGGCAACCCCTGCCAGACCTGCGCCCACCAATGCCCGGTGCAGGCGATCCACCCCACGGGTGAGATCAATACGAATGAATGTGTGAACTGCCTGCATTGCCAGGTGCTGTATCAGTCCAAGACCATCTGCCCGGTCGTCATCAAGAAGATGAAGCGTCGTGAAAGCGTCGGCTCTGCCGTGCCGCGCGACCTGACCGGGCATCCCAACCAACCCAAACCCCAACCTGCTGAATGAAAGGACAAATCATGTCTGAGGGACGCAATCTAGGGATTACCCGCCGCGGTCTTCTGGGGGCCACGGCCGGTGGTGCCGCGCTTGCCGGCACGCTGGGCGGCCGCGCCGCCCTGACCGGGGGCGCCATCGGGGCCGCCACGCTGGCGGGCGCCGGCGCCGCAAGCGCCGCGACCGAGGCGACCAATGTCGCACCGGGCCAGCTCGACGAATATTACGGCTTCTGGTCCTCGGGCCAGACCGGCGAAATGCGCATCCTGGGCGTGCCGTCGATGCGCGAACTGATGCGCGTGCCGGTGTTCAACATCTGCTCGGCCACCGGCTGGGGCATCACCAACGAGTCGAAGAAGATCCTCACCGAGGGCCTGACCGAGAAGACGAAAAACTACCTTGCCACCAACGGGCTTGAATTCCCGCGCAACGGCGATTTGCACCACGTCCACATGTCCTTCACCGAAGGCCGCTATGACGGGCGCTTCCTGTTCATGAACGACAAGGCCAATACCCGCGTTGCCCGTGTGCGTTGCGATGTCATGAAATGTGACAAGATCATCGAGATCCCGAACGCCAAGGGCATCCACGGTCTGCGCCCGCAACGCTGGCCGCGCACCAACTATGTCTTTGCCAACGGCGAGGACGAGGTGCCGATGGTCAACGACGGCAAGATCCTCGACGATCCGTCGCAATATGTGAACTTCTACACCGCCGTGAATGCCGACGACATGACCGTGGCATGGCAGGTGATGGTCAGCGGAAACCTCGACAACACCGACGCCGACTACGAAGGCAAATACGCCTTCTCGACCTGCTACAACTCGGAAATGGGGATGAGCCTCGCGGACATGACCGCGGCGGACATGGACCATGTGGTCGTCTACAACATCGCCGAGATCGAGAAGGGTATCGAGGCCGGCGACTTCATCGAGCTGAACGGCGTGAAGGTGATCGACGGGCGCAAGGGCCAGAACAAGAACTACACCCGCTATATCCCGATCCCGAACAACCCGCACGGCTGCAACATGGCGCCCGACAAGATCCACCTGTGCATCGGCGGCAAGCTGTCGCCGACCGTATCGGTGATCGACGTGCGCAAGCTGGACGATGTGTTCTACAACGGCGCCGATCCGCGCTCGGTCGTCGTGGCGGAACCGGAACTGGGCCTTGGGCCGCTGCATACCTGCTTCGACGGTCAGGGCCGCGCCTACACGACGCTGTTCCTCGACAGCCAGGTCGTGGTCTGGGACATCGAGAAGGCCGTGCGCGCCTATGCCGGCGAAGAGGTCGACCCGATCGTCACCAAGTCGGACGTGCACTACCAGCCCGGCCACAACTCGACCGCTGAGGGCGAGACGCTGGACGCGGCGGCGAAATACTACATCACCATGAACAAGTTCTCGAAGGACCGCTTCCTGAACGTGGGCCCGCTGAAGCCCGAGAACGAGCAGGTCTTCCTGATCGAGGGCGACAAGCTGACCCTGGTGCATGATGGTCCGACCTTCGCCGAGCCGCACGACTCGATCCTGGTCCACGCCTCGAAGGTTAACCCGCTGTCGGTCTGGAACCGCCAGGATCCGATGTGGGCCGAAACCCGCAAGCAAGCCGAAGCCGATGGGGTCGACCTGGATGACTGGCAGGATACGGTGATCCGTGACGGCAACAAGGTGCGGGTCTACATGTCGAGCCAGGCGCCTCAATTCGCCATCGAGACCTTCACCGTGAAGGAAGGCGACGAGGTCACCGTCTGTGTCACCAACCTCGATGACATCGACGACCTGACCCACGGCTTCACCATGGGCAACCACGGCGTCGCCATGGAGGTCGCCCCGCAGGCCACCTCATCGGTCACCTTCATCGCGGGGCAGCCCGGCGTCTACTGGTATTATTGCCAGTGGTTCTGCCACGCGCTCCACATGGAGATGCGCGGCCGCATGTTCGTGGAACCGCGGGACGTGTAAGCCATGTTGATACGCCTGGCCCTGTATCTTGCGCTGCTGTTTCCGCTGCCCCTCGGGGCAGCGGAGGTCGCGGTGCAACCGGGGCCGGGCACCTTGCAACAAGCCATCGCCGGGGCGGCCCCCGGCGATGCGCTGCTCCTCGCGCCCGGACGCTATTTGGGCGCGATCACCATCGACCGCAGCCTGACTTTGCGCGGCAGCGACGAGGCGGTGATCGACGGGCTGGGGCAGGGCACGGTCGTCACCATCGCCGCGCCCGATGTCACGCTGGAAGGGGTGACGGTGACCGGCTCGGGCCTGAACGGGCAAGAGCTGGACGCAGGCGTCAAGATCCTGAAGGGCGCCGACCGCGCGCTGGTGCGCGACAACCGGGTTCTGGGCAACCTGCACGGCATCGACGTGCATGGCGGCCGCGATGCCCGCGTCATCGGCAATACCATCGAGGGCACGCTCAACCCGCGCCTGAACGACCGCGGCAACGGCATCTATGTGTGGAACAGCCCCGGTGCGCTGATCGAGGGGAACTCGGTCCGCTGGGGGCGCGACGGCATCTTCGCCAACGCCTCGCGCAAGAACGTGTTTCGCAACAACGTCTTTCGGGACCTGCGCTTTGCCGTGCACTACATGTATACCAACGACTCGGAAGTTCTGGGCAATGTCAGCATCGGCAACCATTTGGGCTTTGCCATGATGTTCTCGGATCGGATCGTCGTGAAGGACAATCTCAGCCTGGGCGACCGAAGCCACGGCGTGATGCTGAACTATGCCAACAGCGCCGATGTCTCGGGCAATCTGGTGCGCGGCGGCACCGAGAAATGCCTGTTCATCTACAACGCGCACAAGAACCTGATCTTCGGCAACCGTTTCCAGGATTGCGGGATCGGCATCCACTTTACCGCAGGATCGGAACGTAACGTGCTGACCGGCAACGCCTTTCTGCGCAACCGAGAGCAGGTCAAATATGTCGGCACCCGTCATGTCGAATGGAGCTTCGAGGGGCGCGGCAATTTCTGGTCGGACCATCCCGCCTTCGATCTGAACGGCGACGGCATCGCCGATGGCGTGTTCCGGCCGAACGACCTGATGGACCATATCCTGTGGTCGCAGCCCGCCGCGGCCCTGCTGACCGGATCGCCGGCGGTGCAGCTTGTGCGCTGGTCTCAATCCTCATTCCCTGCGATCCTGCCGGGCGGGGTGGTCGACAGCCACCCCCTGATGCAGGCGCAAACCATTCCCGTTCCCGACGATCTGGCCGCCGAGGAAGCCGCCGTGGCCGGACGTTGGGCGAAAGGCACTGAAGATGACATCGACTTTGAAGATCTCGGGTCTCACTAAGCGGTTTCCGGGGGTGAACGCCCTGAGCGATGTGTCCTTCTCGGTCGCGCCGGGCGAGCGGGTGGCCCTTCTGGGCCATAACGGCGCCGGGAAATCGACGATTATGAAGATCATCCTTGGCCTTCTGCCGGCAAGCGAAGGCACCGTCGAAGTGTGCGCAACCGCGCCGGGATCGGCCGAGGCCCGCCGCCAGGTGGCCTACATGCCCGAAAACGCCGCCTTCCATCCGGCCCTGACCGGCGAGGAGCAGCTGCGCCACTATCTCGCGCTGCGGGGCGAGGACGAGGCGCAGGCGCTGCCGCTTCTGGAACGGGTGGGCCTGCACGAGGCCGCCAAGCGGCGGATCGGAACCTATTCCAAGGGGATGCGGCAGCGCGTCGGCCTTGCGCAGGCGCTGATCGGCCATCCGCGCCTTCTGGTGCTGGACGAGCCGACATCGGGGCTCGACCCGGTGTCGCGGCGTGATTTCTATGCCCTGCTGGACGATCCTGCGGCCGAAGGCGCCTCGATCCTGCTATCGTCCCATGCCCTGACCGAGGTCGAGGCGCGCACCGACCGCATCCTGATCCTGTCGAAGGGGCGGCTGGTGGCCGAGGGCGGGTTGGGTGATTTGCGGCGTCAGGCGGATCTGCCGGTGACGATGCATGTCATGGCCCGCAACGGATATGCCACGGAAATCGCCCGCCGGTTGCCCGGCGCCATCCAGCTTGACACGCGGTTGCAGATCAGTTGCCCGCAGTCGCAAAAGCTCGACCTGCTGGGCCAGATCACCGGCCTTGGCGACAAGGTGGCCGACCTCGACGTGGTGCCCCCCAGCCTGGAAGATATCTACAGCCATTTCAGCCGGAGGGACGGGCAATGAGGCGCATCCTTTCCACCGCCCTCGCAGAGCTTCGGATCTCTGTCCGCAACCGCTGGGTCGCCATTGCGCTGCTGCTGATGGCGGTGTTCTCGCTGGTCCTGACGCTGGCCGGGTCCGCCCCGACCGGGGGTATCGGCGCCGATGCCCTGTCGGTCACGGTGGCCTCGCTCACCTCGCTTGCGGTCTATCTGATCCCGCTGATCGCGCTTTTGATGAGCTTCGATGCCATCGCCGGCGAGGTGGAGCGCGGAACGCTGCCGCTTTTGCTGACCTATCCCGTCGCGCGCCTCGAGGTGCTGCTGGGCAAGTTCCTGGCCCACCTGGCCATTCTGGCGCTGGCGGTCACGCTTGGATACGGGCTGGCGGCGGCGGTGACCGTCTCGGGCGACCGGGCGGCGGTTGCCGGGCTTCCCGCGCTGTGGCGGCTTGGCTGGTCTTCGGTCCTTCTGGGGGCCACCTTCCTGGGCGCGGGTTATGCGGTTTCCTCGCTTGCGCGCCGCCCCTCGGCCGCGGCGGGGCCGGCGGTCGGGGTGTGGCTGGGGGGGGGCGGTCCTTTTGATCTTGGGCCTCTGGTGGGCCCGGGCGCCCATTGCCGGGGGTTGTTCGCCAGGGCC
>CALMEG010000056.1 GCA_937863185.1 uncultured Paracoccaceae bacterium
CCCCGATGAAATGCCCCATCAGCGCACCGCCCACCCCGCAGAAGAAGGCCGAGACCGTATAGGCCAGCAGGCGGTGGCGGTAGCGGTCGATCCCCGAGGCAGCGGCCGCGACCTCATCCTCGCGGGTGGCGCGCAGCGCAAGGCCCGAGGCCGAGGCGCCGTAGACCGCCGCCACCGCAATCGCCGCCGCCGCCCAGCCAAACGCCACGCCGGGCCCGACATAGCGCGCAAGCCCCACGACGGACGAGGTGCCCCCGGTGACCGGCGTCCAGTTCGCCCAGATCGTGTTGACCATCGCAAGGAAGGCGAAGGTTGCGATCGAGGCCGCGATCCCCGACAGCCGGAGGATCGCCGCCCCGGTGATCAGGGCCACCAGTGCCGCCGCCCCGCCCGCAGCAAGTGCCGCGCCCAGAGCCGGCCATTCGGCCCCGGCAACCCAGTCGGGCAGGCCGTCCAGCAGCAGCGTCTTCATCGCGGGCTTCAGCGTGAGCCAGGCCGAGACATAGGCCCCCACGCAGGCAAAAGCCGCATGCCCGAAGGAAACCACGCCGGAATTCCCGACGAAGATCCAGAACCCCACGACAAGCGTGACACGGATCAGCGTCTCGGTGGCCATCCGGGCCAGCGAGCGATCCCCGAACAGCAGCACAAGCCCCACGAAAAGCGCCAGAACCCCCATCAGGATCACGGGTGTCGTCATCGCCGCCCGGCGCCGGGCACGGTGATCGGTATTCGACAGATCGGTCATGGTTCAAACCCTCGGTTTGGCACTGGCAGCGGCGAAAAGCCCCTGCGGACGCAAAAGCAGGACAAGGATGACAAGCGCGTAGAGAAAGGCATCGCGGAACGGCCGGGCCTCGGCGGGCAAAAGCGCCTGCAACGCCACAGAGGCCGCGCCAAGCGCGAAGCCGGCCGCGACCGCGCCGCCAAGGCTGCCCATGCCGCCGACCACGGTGGCGATGAAGGCCACCAGCATGATCTGGCCGCCCATGCGCACATCGGCCACGCCGGTCTGCGCCACAAGCACCAGCGCCACCGCCGCCGCAAGCGCCCCCGAAAGCGCAAACGCCCCCGAGATGACGGCGTTTGCCCGCACGCCCAAAAGCCGGGCCATGCCGAAATCCTCGGCCGCGGCGCGCATCTCAAGGCCGATGCGGGTATGGCGCAGCATCAGCGCAAGGGCCGCCAGCACCGCCAGCACCGCGCCGATCACGATCACCTGCAACAGCGGAACCGACGCCCCGGCGATCTGCACCGGACTGCCCAGTTCGGGCCATAGGCTCAGGGCCTTGGGCCGCCCGCCATAGCCGACCAGCAGGAGGTTCTGGATCACCACGCCAAGCGCGAAAGAGGCCACCATCAGCGCCACGGGGCTTGCGTTGCGCAACGGCCGGAACACGAAGATCTCAGCCAGGACGGCAAGCGCCGCCCCCACCAGAAGGATCGCGGGCACAAGGATCGGCGCGGGGGCTGCCCCCAGACCCATCACCGCGACCGCATCGGTCGAGGGTACGATCAGCGCAAAGACCGCGAAGGCGATGAACTGGCCATGGGCGAAATTGACCAACTTCATCACCCCGAAGATCAGCGCGATTCCAAGGGCGGCCACCGCATAGATCCCGCCAAGCGACAAGGCGTCGAACAGAAGTTGCAAGGTCATGCCGCGGCCCCCTCTCCGAAATAGGCTTCCTTCAGCAGGTCATGCTCGGCAAAGGCGGCGGCATCGCCATCGGCCACGATACGCCCGCCCCGCAGCACGATCATGCGCCCGCCGACACGGGCCGCGCGGGCCGAGCTTTGCTCGACGATCACAAGCGTGAGGCCGCGCAGGGCCTGCAAGGCGCAAAGCCGCTCATAGACCTCGTCCACCACCTTGGGCGCAAGGCCAAGGCTGGGCTCGTCCACCAGCATCAGCTTGGGATTGGTCATCAGCGCCCGGCCAATGGCGAGCATCTGCTGCTGCCCACCCGACAGGGCCCCGGCATTGGTATGGCGCCGGTCGCCCAGAATAGGAAACGCCTCGTAGATCGTGGCCAGGTCGTCAGGGACAGAGCTGCGATCCCGGCGCAGGCCCACGCCCACCATCAGGTTTTCCTGCACGCTGAGCGCGCGGAAGATGCGTCGCCCCTCGGGCACCATCGAAAGGCCCCGCCGCGCGATCGCCTCGGGGACGCGGCCCGAAAGAATGTCGCCATCCATCTCGATCCGGCCATGCGCCGCGCGCACCTCGCCCGCGATCGCCCCCAGAAGCGAGGATTTGCCCGCCCCGTTCGGGCCGGAGATGAACAGACGCGCGCCTTCCGCGACATGAAAGGACACGTCGCGCAGCGCGGTCAGCTTGCCGTAACGGACGGAAAGGTCGAAAACTCCCAGCTTCGGCATCAGGCGGCCTCCGGTTCGGGGGCGTTGTGATCGGCGCCCAGATAGGCCTCGCGCACGGCGCGGCTGGCCAGGATCGCGGCACGGTCGCCCGCCTCGATCACCCGCCCGCCATCCAGCACGACGACATGGGCGCAGACCGACAGCACAAGGCCCACATTGTGCTCGATCAGCAGAACGCCGATGCCCAGTTCGGTTGCGATGCGGCGGATCAGGGCGGCCAGATCCTCGGCCTCCGGCTCGGACATGCCGGCGGCGGGTTCGTCCAGCAGCAGGAAGCGCGGCTTGCCCATCAGCGCGCGCGCAATCGCCACGCGCCGCTCATCGGTATAGGGCAGGCCAGCGGCGGCGCGGCTTTGCAGATCGGAGATGCCGATCCAGTCCAGAAGCTCCAGCGCTTCAAGCTCGGCCGCGTGGCGGCTTTGCCCCAGACCCACGCCGGTCACGGCAAGGTTGTCCAGCACGTCGAGCCCGCCGAAAAGCCGCCCGGCCTGAAAACTGCGCGCCACACCGGCCCGGCGCAGCCGATGCGCGGACAACGCCGAAACATCCCTCGCCGCCAGCAGAACCCGTCCCGTGCTGGGCCGCTGAAACCCGGTCAGCACGTTCACGCAAGTGGTCTTGCCCGCCCCGTTCGGTCCGATCAGGCCGGTGACCGCCCCGGGCCCCAGCGACAGCGATACGTCGCTCAGGGCGTGGAAGCCGCCGAAGGCGACCCCCACCTTTTCCAGCGCGAGGGCCATGTCAGGCATCCTCGGTCACGGCTGCAGCCCGCACCGGGGGCTGCCCGGCCTCCTGGCCCAGCGTCAGGATATAGACCCCGGTCGCATCCAGTTCGGCCAGCCAGCCCGGTTCAATCACCAGCGTCGTGGTAACCTCCTGGATCACGGCCGGGCCGGAAATCCGGTCGCCCGCACCAAGCGCCGCGCCATCATAGACGGGGGTTTCATGCGGGATACCCGACGCATCGAAGATCATCTCGCGCGTGCCGCGCAGCGCGGAATGCGCACCGTTTCCGGGGGCGATGGTCATCCGCGCGGGCTTGTCCACCGCGCCCGAGATCGCGCTTTCGACATTCACCACCTCGACGGCGGAATGCGGCTCGCAATAGGTGTAAAGCTCTTCGTGGCGGGCGTGGAAAGCGGCCTTCAGCCGTTCCAGCGCAGGTTCGTCGATGGGGAAGGGGTCAATGTCGACGGTGCATTCGTGAACCTGCCCGACATAGCGCATGTCCAGCGAACGGCGCACCGAGATGCGGTTGTCGTCGAAATCATCCCCGCGCAGATCGGCCACGCCGCGGGTTTCGAGCTGGTTGAACAGGCCATCGAGCTTTGCGGCGGCCTCGGCCCCTTCCAGACGCACGGGGGCGGGGGCCATGTAGTTGTATTTCACATCCGACAGGATCTGGCCGAAGGCGCAAAGCCCCGAGGCAAGCTTCGACACCATCACCTTGCGCACGCCCATTTCGCGCGCAAGCGCGGTGATATGCGCCCCCGTCGCGCCGCCCGCGCAGTTCAGCACGAAATCGCGCGGATCATAGCCCCGTTCGACCGAGACGCGGCGGATGGCGTTGACCATGTTGTTGTTGACGATGGTGAACATGCCATGCGCGGCCTTTTCCACGCTGATGCCAAGCGGATCGGCCAGATGCGTCCGGATCGCGCGGCGCGCCTTTTCCACGTTCAGCGGCAGCCGCCCGCCGACAAGCCCATCGGGATTGAGATAGCCCAGAACCAGGTTCGCATCCGTCGTGGTGGGGCGGTCTCCGCCCTGGTCGTAGCAGGCCGGGCCGGGTTCCGAGCCCGCCGATTGCGGCCCCATCTGCATCAGCCCCATCGAGTCGATCCAGCCGATCGAGCCGCCGCCCGCGCCCAGCGTCTCGACCTGGATCATCGGGATGCCGATGCGGTAGCGCAGGAAGTCGATGTTCTTCGACACATTGGCCTGCCCGTCGCGGGTCAGCGTGATGTCGAAGCTGGTGCCGCCCATGTCGACGGTGATGATGTTCTTCAGATCCCAGGGCGCACCAAGGTAAAGCGCGGCCTGCGGGGCCGAGGCGGGGCCGGAATTGATTGCATAAACCGACTGGTCGGTGACGATCCGGCCAAGCGCCAACCCACCGTTCGATTGGAAATACCGCACCGGCTGGCGCGCGCCGAGGCTTTGGAAATAGCCGTCCACGGCCTGCACATAGCGTTGCAGGATCGGCGCAAGATAGGCGTTCACGATCGCGGTGGAGGTGCGGGTATATTCGCGCACCTGCGGGTAAAGCTGGCTGCCGATGGTCAGGTGCACATCGGGCATCATCTCGCGCACGATCTCGGCGGCGCGCAGCTCGTGCGCGGTATGCAGAACCGACCAGACGAACGAGATCGCCACCGATTCCACGCCCTCGCGGATGAAGTGGCGGCAGGCCTCGCGCACCTCGTCTTCGTTCAGGGGGGTGTGGACCGCCCCGGTCGAGATCACGCGCTCGCTGACGCCGCGACGCAGGTAGCGCGGCACGAGCATCGTGGCCGGCGGGTATTCCGGATCGTAGCGATAGCCGTCCTCCTTGTGGCCAAGGCGGATCTCGATGCTGTCCTCGTGGCCCTTGGTGGCGATCAGGCCGGTCTTCGCGCCGTTATGGGTGATCAGCGCGTTCAGCCCGACGGTGGTGCCGTTGATGCACAGATCCGCGTTCGACACGATCCGGGTGGGCGAAATTCCAGTTTCCTCTTCGATCAGGGCAAGCCCGTTGCGGATTGCGGCAGTCGGGTCCTTGGGGGTGGAGAGCGCCTTGAAGATGCGCACCTCGCCCTTGCGGTCGGCAAGGATGAAATCGGTGAAGGTGCCGCCGGCGTCGATGCCCAGACGATATTGGTTCTGCATGATGGGTTCCTTTGGGTTCAGGGACACCGGCCCCGGCCCTTGGTGGCCGAAGTGGCGGGGGGCTGTCTGCCCCCCGGACCCCCCGAGGATATTTGTGCAAAGGTGAGGGGGCCGGGTCGGTTCAGGTCAGGATCAGGCAGCGCGCAGGCGCGCGGTGGCCGCGTGATCGACGCTCAGGCTGTCTTGGTCGGTAATGACCACACCGTAATCGAGCCGGGCGCCCTCCAGGCTGACAAGGCCATTGCGCACGTCTTCGACGACGCTGCCGACCGGGCGCTCGAACGGGTTTCCGAAGCCGCCGCCGCCGGGATTGCGGTTGGCCGCGCGTTCGCCCGGGTGGATGGTTTCGATCACGTTCTCGGTGATGATCTGGGTCTCGCCGCCGCGTGTGACCTCCAGCCGGCCGACCTTGGGTGCGATCATGGTCGAGGTCGCGCCGGCTGCGCCCATCGCTGGAATGCGCCGCCCTTCGCCGAAGGTGATGAGCGTCATCGGGCTGTCGAGCGGTTCGACCTCCCAGCAGGTGCCCGAGCCACCGCGATGCTTGCCCGCGCCGCCCGAATCCTCCATCAGCGAATAGCGGTGGATGATGATCGGGTAGCTGTGTTCGAGCATCTCGATATCGCCCGAGGTGAGCGCGCCGAAGCAGCATTCCGGCCCGCAGGCGTGCCAGCCGTCCTGGCTGGCCGTCGCGCCCGCGCCCGAGATGATCGAGGCCAGCACCATGGTCACATATTCCTCGTCATGGCGTTTATCCCAGCCGGCAATGTTGCAGCCGTTGGCATGCCCCCAGCTGGCCGAAACCTTGTCGGGCGCGGCCTGTTCGAAGGCAAGCCGCACGGCATCAGTCAGGGTTTCCATGGGCGTGGTGGTGCAGTTCATGTGCGGCGCGGGGGATTTCGCATTACACAGCGTGCCCTTGGGCCCCATGTCGGTGGTGACGCAGCGATAGAGCCCCTCGTTATAGGGCGGTGGCAGCTGCGCGAACATCATCAGGCCGAGATAGACGCCCGAGTGGCTGTTGCCTTCGTAGCTGTTGATGAAATAGGGCACCTGCGGCGGCGAGGCGATCTCGATATGGCAG
>CALMEG010000057.1 GCA_937863185.1 uncultured Paracoccaceae bacterium
TGCTCGGCGATGCGCAGCTTGTCGCGCAGGATGCCGGCGACCTGCCGCGCCGGGGGCGCGCCGTCGCAATGGCGCAGCAGCGTGCGGATCAGCGCGCGGTCGGCCGCGCCGAGCCTTGGGATCTGCGGGATCGGGGTGCCGCCTTGCGGGCGGTGGGGATGCGATGGCGGAAGACTGGACATGACGAAAAACTCCTCGGGCGATCGGACTGTCGCCTTGCGTTCGGATCAGGATGAGAGGAGGCCCCGGGAGGAGGTTCAGGCGCGCGCGCCTATGCCGCCCGGGGGTGCGGGCGGGTCAGCAGCAGGAACCGGGATTGATCTGCATGAACCTTCATGCCCCAGACCTAGGCACGCGCCCCCCCGAAGTCAATCACGCCCCGCTCAAAAGGCCGTGGCCTGTGGCTCGGCCAGCATCATGCGCGCCACGTTCTCGGCGATGGCCATCGTGGGGGCGTTGGTATTGCCCGCGATGATCGTGGGCATGATCGAGGCGTCGACGATGCGCAGCCCGTCGATCCCGCGCAGCCGGGCCTGCGGGTCGACGACCGAGGCCGGATCGCGCCCCATGCGGCAGGTGCCGACGGGGTGATAGATCGTCTCGGCCCGCGCGCGGATGTCGGCGATCAGATCGGCATCGCCTTGCAGGGCGGGGCCGGGCAGAAGCTCGGCCCGGACATGGGCGGCAAGGGGCGGGCTGGCCAGAACGTTGCGCGCCAGTTTCAGGCCGTGCAGCATCACCTGCACGTCGTCGGGATGCGAAAGGTAGTTCGCGGCGATGCGCGGTGGTGCGTCGGGCGCGGGGCCGGTCAGGCCGATCTCACCCCGGCTTTTGGGCAGCAGCGCGCAGACATGCAGCGTCATGCCATAGCCGGGTGCGATGCGGCGGCCGTGATCGCGCAGATAGCAGGGCAGGAAGTGGAATTGCAGGTCGGGGCGCCCAAGGCCGGGGGCAGAGCGCGCGAACCCGCCCGCCTCGGCCACGTTCGAGGTGAGTTCTCCGGTGCCGTGGCGTGTGTAATGCCAAAGCCCGCGCAGCGCGCGCGGCACGAAGCCCGGCGCGACCCCGATCGCCGTGCGCCCGCGTGCCCGCGCCATGACCGCGATGTCGAGGTGATCGGCCAGGTTCTGGCCCACCTGCGGCAGCTCGTGCAGCACCGGAATGCCGTGGCGGCGCAGCTCGTCCGCCGGTCCGATGCCCGACCGCATGAGAAGATGCGGCGATCCCACGGCCCCCGCGCTCAGGATCACCGTGCCGCCGGGGCGCAGGCGGATCTCGCGCCCGTCACGCAGCGCGACGGCGGCGGCGCGGCGGCCCTCAAGGACGATCCGCGCGACATGGGCGCCGGTTTCGATGACAAGGTTGCGCCGCCCGCGCGCCGGGTCGATGAAGGCGCGCGCCGCGCTGAAGCGCCGCCCCCGCGCCTGGGTGACCTGGTAAAGCCCGAGGCCCTCCTGCTCGGCGCCGTTGAAATCGCGGTTTTCGGCCAGCCCGACCCCCGCGCCCGCGGCCACGAAGGCACGGCTGAGCGGGTTGGGGCAGCGCAGGTCGCTGACGCAAAGCGGCCCTGCGGTGCCGTGATGGGCATTATCAAGCGCGGTGTTGCCCTCCATCCCGATGAAGATGCCGCGCATCCGCGCCCATCCCCAGTCCGGGCCCGCGGCGGCGGCCCAGGCCTCGTAATCGGCGGGGTGGCCGCGCATGTAGATCATCGCGTTGATCGCGCTGGAACCGCCAAGCGTGCGCCCGCGCGGCCAGTAAAGGCGGCGGCCGTTCAGGCCCGGTTCGACCTCGGTTTCAAAGGCCCAGTTGAGCCGCCGGTTGCGCGCCAGAAGCGCCAGCCCGAGCGGCATGTTGATCAGCGGGTTGGTGTCGGGCGGGCCGGCCTCCAGCAGGCAGACCCGCGTGCCGGGATCTTCCGAAAGCCGGTTGGCCATGACCGCCCCGGCCGATCCCGCACCGATGATGATATGGTCGAACATGGCTAGCCAAGGACCCTCCGCGCCAGCCCCACCAGCCGCCGCGCCCGCGCGCCATAGGGTGCGAACAGCAGCGGCAGCGCCGAGAAGCGGTTGCGCAGGATCGCCTTTTCGTGGCTGAAGGCGCGAAAGCCGTAGATCCCGTGCGCCGCCCCGATCCCCGAGTTGTTGACCCCGCCGAAGGGCAGCCGGGAATGCGAGAATTGCAGCGCGGTCAGGTTGATCCCGACGCTGCCGGAGCTTGTTTCCGAAAGGATGCGTTCGGCGAAGGCGCGGTCGCGCTCGAAGATATAAAGCGCAAGGGGCTTGGGGTGGGCGTTGATGCGCACGATCACTTCGGACAGTTCGGTATAGGGCAGGATCGGCAGGATCGGGCCGAAGATCTCTTGCCGGTCGATCTCCATCTGCGGGGTGATGGCCTCGATCAGCGTCGGGGGCAGGGCGGTGCCCTGGCCCGGCCCGCCGCTGATCAGCCGCGCGCCTTTCGCGGTGGCGTCATCCAGAAGGCCGCGCAGCCGTTCGGCATGGCCGGGCGTCACGATGCGCGCCATGCCCGTCGGCGCGGTGCCCTCTGCGCCATAGGCCCGCGCGATCCGGTCGCGCAAGAGGCCGGTAAAGCGCGCGCGCACGCTTTCATGCACGAAAAGGTGGTCGGGCGCGATGCAGGTCTGTCCGGCATTGATGAACTTGCCGAAGGTCACCCAGTCGGCCGCCTGCGCAAGATCCGCGCAGGGGCCGATGATCGTGGGGGACTTGCCGCCCAGTTCCAGCGTGACCGAGCCAAGATGCCGCGCCGCCGCCGCCATGACGATGCGCCCGACCTCGGGGCTGCCGGTGAAGAAGATGTGATCGAAGGGCAGATCCAGCAGCGCCTGCGCTGTCTCCTTGCCGCCGGTGACGACGGCCACAAGCTCGGGCGGAAAGCTGTCCGCCACGATCCGGGCGATCACGGCCGAGGTCGCCGGGGTCATCTCGGAGGGCTTGAGGATCGCGCTGTTGCCCGCCGCCAGGCAGGAGACAAGCCGCC
>CALMEG010000058.1 GCA_937863185.1 uncultured Paracoccaceae bacterium
GATCTGCTTCGGCGGCGGCTCGGCGCTGGATCTGGGCAAGATGATCGCGCTGATGGCCGGTCAGGCGCCGGAGCTGAGCGTGTGGGACCTGGAAGATGTCGGCGACTGGTGGACACGGGCGGATGCCGCGAAGATCGCCCCGATCATCGCGGTGCCGACCACGGCGGGAACCGGTTCCGAGGTCGGCCGGGCGGGCGTTCTGACCAACAGCGTCACGCACAAGAAGAAGATCATCTTCCATCCCCGACTGATGCCCGCGGTCACGATCTGCGACCCGGAACTGACGGTGGGCATGCCCGCCTTCATCACCGCCGGCACCGGGATGGACGCGCTTGCCCACTGCCTTGAAGCCTATAGCAGCCCCTATTATCACCCGATGAGCCAGGGCATCGCGCTTGAGGGCATGCGGTTGGTATTCGAGAACCTTCCCAAGGCCTATGCCAACCCCTCCGACCTGGAGGCGCGGGCCCACATGATGTCGGCCGCGGCCATGGGCGCGGTGGCCTTCCAGAAGGGGCTTGGGGCGATCCACTCCCTGTCGCACCCGATCGGCGCGGTCTACAACACCCATCACGGCACGACGAACGCGGTGGTGATGCCGATGGTGCTGGATTTCAACCGCGCGGCGATCGAAGACCGGATCGCCGCGGCGGCCGGGTATCTTGGCATCGCCGGCGGGGTTGACGGTTTCCGTGCGCGGATCATGTCCTTGCGGGCCGAGCTGTCGATCCCCGAAACCCTGAGCGCGATGGGGGTCGAGGCCGAACGGCTGGACGAATTGACCGAGATGGCGCTGGAAGATCCCTCCTGCGCGGGCAACCCGGTCAGGATGACGCGGGAAAATACCCGCGCGCTGTTCCAGGCCTGCATGTAGCGCCCCTGCCCCGCCGGTCGGGCCGGGTCATGCGGCGGAAGCCTCCGGCGGGGATATTTATGCGAAGATGAAAGGGGCGCGGATTGGGCGGCTCTGATGCAGAATGGCAAACCCTTGCCGGGAAATCGCCCGGCGGGGGCATTGACACTCGCACCTGACGCCAAAGCGGGTATAAAGGGGAAAAATACGCGCTGGAGGTTCGGGTGGCGGGCAAACGCGGAAAAGCAATGAAACTCGGCGTCTTGGCCGTGGCGGCCGTGACGGCGGCCCCTGCGGGCATGGCCGAACCCCTGGTCGGTGAAAGCCGCAACAGTTTCGGCATGCCCGGGCTGATCGACCTGCCCAGTGCGGAAGTTGCGCCCGACGGCACGCTTGGGGTTTCGGTCTTCGATTTTCCGGCCGGGCGGCGCACCACGCTGGTGTTCCAGATCGCGCCCCGGCTGACGGGGGCGTTTCGCTATTCGCGCGTGCCGGGGCTGTTCTCGGCGGGGCCCGCGCTTTACGATCGGTCCTTCGACATCCACTACCAGCTGCTTGACGAAGGCCAGTTGCAGCCCGCCGTCGCCATCGGCCTGCGCGACTTCATCGGCACGGGGATCTATTCGTCGGAATATATCGTCGCCACCAAGAGCATCACGCCGACGCTGCGCGCGACCGCGGGCCTTGGCTGGGGCCGGCTGGGCAGCAAGGGCGGCATCGGCACGCCTTTCGCCGACCGCCCCGCGCTGGATTACGGCGAGGGCGGCAAGACCAACACGAACCAGTGGTTCCGCGGCGAGGTGGCCCCGTTCTTCGGCCTGTCCTGGCGGGCCACGGACAAGCTGACGCTGAAGGCCGAATATTCCTCGGACGGATATGTGCGCGAGGTTGCCGCAGGCGAACTGGACCGCAAATCCTCGGTCAATATCGGGGCGGAATACGCCCTGAGCCCGATGGCAAGCGTGTCGGCCTATTACCTTTACGGCTCGGAGCTGGGCGTGCAGTTCAGCCTTGCGCTGGACCCGCACAAATCGCCCTACCCTTCGGGCGTGGAAAAGGCGCCCCTGCCGGTGCGTCCGCGCCCCTCGCCGAAGGCCGATCCGGAGGGGTGGTCCGGGGCTTGGACCGCCGATCCCGAAGTGCATCCGGGCGTGCAGAAGGTGCTGGCCGAAAGCCTTGCGAAGGAAGGCCAGCAGCTTGAGGCGATGTCGCTTGGCGCCACCCGCGCCGAGGTGCGCATCCGCAACGAACGCTACAGCACCCAGCCCCAGGCGATCGGGCGCACCGCGCGGATCCTGACCCGCGCCCTTCCGCCTTCGGTCGAGACCATCGTCATCACCAGCGTGGCCAACGGCATGCCGGTTTCGTCGGTCAGCCTGCGCCGGTCGGATATCGAGGCGCTCGAGAATGAGAACGCCTCGGAGATCCTGCGCCGGGCGACCATCACCGACGCGCTGAGCGCGCCGGGCGAACCGCTGCGCCCGACCGACGATCTGTTCCCGCGCTTCAGCTGGGCCCTTACGCCTTCGTTCGAGTTCAGCGCCTTCGACCCGAACGATCCGCTGCGCTACGGGCTGGGCGCGCAGCTTTCGGCCACTTACGAGTTCATGCCCGGGCTGATCGCGTCGGGCACGGTCCGGCAACGGGTTCTGGGCAATATCGGCGACAATGACCGGACCTCGAATTCGATCGCGCCGCATGTTCGCACCGACATTAGATCCTATCAAGCCCATGGCGACCTGACGATACAGAATCTCACGTTAGACTGGTACGCACACCCGGCGGAGAACCTGTACTCGCGTCTTTCCCTAGGACTCTTCGAAAGCATGTATGGTGGTGTGTCCGGCGAGGTCCTGTGGAAACCAATCGACAGCCGTCTGGCGCTTGGTGCCGAAGTAAACTGGGTGCGTCAGCGCGATTTCGACCAGCGTTTCGACTTCCGCGATTATGAAACGGTCAGCGGCCATGCCTCGGCCTATTACGATTTCGGCAAGGGCTATGTCGGCCAGATCGACGTGGGCCGCTATCTGGCCGAGGACTGGGGCGCCACGCTGTCGCTCGACCGAAAATTCGCCAATGGCTGGAGTGTTGGTGCATTTGCAACATTTACCGACATGTCCGAAGAGGAATTCGGCGAAGGCTCGTTCGACAAGGGGATCCGCATCACGATGCCCGTGGCCTGGGCAACCGGCAAACCAAGCCCCAAGAAAATCGACGCCACCTTGCGTTCCTTGACACGCGATGGCGGGGCCAGAGTTGAAGTTGACGGGCGCCTTTATCAAACGATCCGAGGCAACCATACCGGAGACCTGTTTGATGGCTGGGGGAGGGTCTGGCGATGACCCGCAGAACGCGGCGCGCAGCGCGGTTTGCCGGGATGGGGGCCGTCTGCCTTGGCCTTCTTTCGGGATGCGGCAACGACCCCACCAAGACAGAGAACTCACGTCTTACGGTGCTTGTGTTTAACGAGCTGTTTGGAATGCTGAAAAGCGACAACGGCACTGCGGGCCCCAAGGTCGATCCCGAGGCGCTGTCGGCGAAGGCCCTTGCCACCACGCCGG
>CALMEG010000059.1 GCA_937863185.1 uncultured Paracoccaceae bacterium
GGAAGGCGACATACCAAAGCCCCAGCGACACGGCCAGATCGCCGGGCGTCGCGCCAAGCTCTTGCCCCAGGACAGGCGCAAGAACGGCCAGGAAGGCACGATAGAACTGGCTCAGGACATAGCCTGCCACAAGAAACCCTATTCCGACGCGCATGTTATCCTCCGGCAGGTGGGCGCAAGCTGCCGGAAGCGGCGCGCGCGTGCAAGGGGGCGCTTGCCATCCGCGCGGGCTCTGGCCATCCTGCACATCACTCAGGAGCAAGACGATGGAACTTTCGCGCCTCAGGCTGCGGCTATATTTCGGAGACCAACTGATGTTCGGGCCGGGCAAGGCGGACCTGTTGCAGGGCATCGCCGAAGAGGGCTCTATCTCGGCGGCGGGCCGGCGCATGGGCATGAGCTACAAGCGCGCCTGGATGCTGGTCGAGGCGATGAACGGCGCCTTCCGCGAGCCTCTGGTCGAAAGCAGCCGCGGCGGGGCCGCAGGGGGCGGCGCCCGCCTGACACCCGCCGGATACGAGGCGCTTGCCCATTTTCGCAAGCTTGAGGAAACGCTGCACAGCCGGGGCGCGGCCGAGATCGCGGCGCTTGGCGCCATGCTGCGCGATACCACCGGGCAATGAAAACGGGCGCAGGGGGTCGTGCCCTGCGCCCGTTCCGATCCAGCGGATCATCCGGACCCGATCAGGACCCGACGGTTTCGACGGCCTTGGCCTCGACCGTGTTGGTGCCGGCAATCTCGATCCGGCGCGGCTTCAGCGCCTCGGGCACTTCGCGCACAAGGTCGATATGCAGCATGCCGTCCTGATGGCTGGCGCCGGTCACGCGCACATGGTCCGCAAGGGCAAAGCGGCGCTCGAAGGCGCGGGTGGCGATGCCGCGATGCAGGTAGCTGCGCGTGGCATCCGCGTCGTCCTGGGCCTTGCGGCCGGATACGATCAGCGCGCCCTCACGAAGCTCCACGTTCAGGTCGTCGGCCGAGAACCCGGCCACGGCAAGCGAGATGCGATAGGCATTCTCGTCGGTTTTCTCGATATTGTAGGGGGGATAGGTCGGCTGGGCCACTTCGGCCGAAAGCACCCGATCCATCAGATCGGCAACCCGGTCAAAGCCGACGGTCGCACGATAAAGCGGCGAAAAGTCAAAACTGCGCATGGCATCCTCTCCAGAGCGATGTTGGTTGCGCCCGCCCCGAAATGAGGCCGGGCAAGTCATGTGCCGGGGTCCGTTGCGGCACCCCGACACTGACAATCTGGGAAGTGGAATTGCGGCTTTCAAGGCCTTTCCGGGGCAGCCCGGACGCACGCCTACGATCCCGGCGGCCGGACGAATTTCGCGCCCCCGCCACCCATTCGCTTCGTCACGGCGGGCCGCGCGGGTGTTGGGGCCGGCGCGGGTTGCGAACCTGCCGCAACCACTCCGCGCCCGGAACGCAGGGCCGCTTTCAGCTCGTTGACCAGCGCCGGCAGCTCCATCCCGTAAGCGCGCACCTGGCCACCGTTTCGCCCACCCGAAGAGACGAGCGACACGATCCGCGCGCGATTGCCCGAGCGGTCGAAGACCGGCGCGCCGGACGAGCCCCGGTCGACATCGCAATCGAAGCCGACAAGTCCCTCTGCCCGACCAAAGACACGGCAGGTGCGCTGCCAGGACAGGGCATCGGCACGGCCGCGCGCATAGGACACCACGCTGACCTCGCTTCCGGTGCCGCCGACCGGCGCCACCACGAAGGGCGCGGCCACGAAGGAGGGGATCGGCTGGTTCAGTTCGCTCAAGGCCCCATCGTGGCGGGGATTTTTCCGCGGGTCCCCCCGGGGGGGGGTTA
>CALMEG010000060.1 GCA_937863185.1 uncultured Paracoccaceae bacterium
GGATCAGAGCCGGGAAATTCCAGCTTCCGGTGATCCAACCTTGGGGAGCGGAGCAAGAGCCTGCAGACTCTCGTTATGAATGAGGGACCGGCAGGGGGCAGGTCAGGGTCAGTGGCGCTTGATCCAGACTGGGGGCTTCGCAGCTACGCCGATGCTGACATTCCACTGATTTCGGCGCACATTTTCTTCGACCCCGACGAAATGCGCCCGACGCTGTAGTTTCGCTGGCGCGCCGGTTCTGTCAGGAAATTAGGGCTGGCTGCATGACAAGATGGAGATATAGTTCTATGCATAAAGCAAAAACCCTTTTCAGCCAGAAGATAGGACGAACATGAAAGCCGTTTCGCTTTCATCAGCAAAGCTTACCCGCCGTGCTCTTGGCGCACGGCTTGCAGGGGCTGCGGCGGCTGCGAGCCTTGGGGGTGGCACTGCGACGATGGCTCAGCCTATGACCCCTGCACTTGACCTGGAGTTGCGCGATGCCGCGCTGCGTGGCCTGGCACTGGCGGGCCACAGAGGGGACCCGGTGACCGCTGCTGCTGCCAAGGCCGCATTGGCGCGGCTGGCCGAAAGTGACCCTGAAGCCGCGCTTCTGGGCGAGATCTACACGCTGCTCGATGTGCGCCCCGCCGCCATTTGGCGCGTTGACGTGCCCGAGGCGAAAGAACCCGATCTTGCCGCTTTGCATCGTGCGATTCATGCCTGCACGCCGGTTTCGTTTGCCTATACCGACCTTTCGGGCAATGAGACGGTGCGCAAGGTGCTGCCACTTGCGCTTGTCCATCCTCCACAGGGGGTAAAGCTATTGGCATGGTGCGAAAGCCGCGAGGGCTTTCGCCAGTTCTTCGTGCGTTCGGTGACCGGACTGGCGCTGCGCGCGGGCGATTTTTCGGCCGACCGACTAGCGCTTCTGCAAGGCCTGCTCGACAAAGAGACCAATAGAGAATGAGCCGTATTTGCGCTGGCTGAAAGCTGTTGGAACGAGGTTTTATGACAACGTATTACGCGCATTCGGGCACGCCGGGCACGCGCGCTGACTGGCAAACCCTGGCCGGGCATCTGGAAGCCGTGGAACGGCTTGCGCGTGAGCGAGGGGTGCCCTTTGGGCTGGGTGAGGCTGCGGCACTTGCCGGGCGGCTGCATGATCTGGGCAAATACGATCCCGCGTTTGATCGCGTTCTGAGCGGTGAAAATCTGCGGGTAGATCATTCAACCGCCGGGGGGAGGGTGCTGCTCGCCCCCCGGTCTGGGTGCCCAAAGCCCGTGGCCGAAGCGCTCGCACAGATCATTCTTGGCCATCATGCGGGGCTTCCCGATACCGAGAGCCGTGGCGGCAGCGGCTGTCTCGCCAGCCGTATTGCAAAGCCCGCAGCGCCGCTCGCGCCGGAATGGCGCGCGCATCTGCCCGCCGAGTTCGGAGCGGTTGCGGAGGAGTTTGCCAAACACCTGCGGCCGGGCCCGGCGACGCAGGGATTTGATTTTTCAGTGGCTGCACGAATGGTATTTTCGTGTCTTGTTGACGCAGATTTTCGGGATACCGAGGCGTTTTACGACAATCTGGAAGGGCGCCGCCGTGAGCGCGACTGGCCTGCGCTCCAAAGTCTGTTACCAGATTTCGCCGCGTGCTTTGCGGCAAAAATGGCGGCGTTTGACACAAGCTCAGAGCTCAACCGGCTGCGCGCGGATATACTCGCCCATGTTCGGGCCAAAGCGGCGCTGCCACCGGGTCTGTTTACCCTGTCGGTGCCTACGGGGGGCGGAAAAACGCTGGCCTCGCTTGGTTTTGCGCTTGATCATGCGGCCCGTTACGGCCATCGGCGGATTATTTATGCCATTCCATATACATCGATCATCGACCAGACCGTCAGTGTTTTCGCCGATCTGCTTGGCGCGGGGCATGTGCTTGAACATCACAGTGCGATTGAGACGGAAAACCTTCGGGAAAAGAGCCGTGAAAAGATTCGGCAAGCGATGGAGGACTGGGCCGCGCCGGTTGTGGTGACAACCAATGTCCAGCTTTTCGAGAGTCTTTTCGCGGCGTGGCCATCGCGTGCGCGCAAGCTGCACAATATTGCCGGATCAGTGATTGTGCTGGATGAGGCGCAATGCTTGCCGCGGCCGCTGCTGTTGCCGACACTGGCGATGATAGACACGTTATGCGCCCATTACGGCTGCACGGTCGTGCTTTGCACGGCAACACAACCGGCCTTTGAGAGCGGGCAGTTGAAGGATGGTGGTTTGCCGTTGGTCCAGGACCGGGAACTTGCACCCGATCCGGTGGTGCTTGCGGGGCGGCTCAGGCGCGCGCGGATCGTGCAGGGTGGCGAGATGAACGACGCCGCGCTGATTGCGGCGCTCTCGGCCATCCCGCAAGGCTTCGTCATCGTGAATAGCCGCAAACATGCGCTTGCGCTTTATCAGGCGGCAATGGCTGCGGGGGTGGACGGGCTAGTGCATCTGAGCACGCGGCAATACCCCGCGCACCGGCGCCAGATCCTTGCCGATATTCGCACGCGGTTGAAACGCGGTCTGCCCTGCCGGCTGATTGCGACAAGTCTGATCGAAGCCGGGGTGGATCTGGATTTTCCGCGCGGCTGGCGCGCCGAGGCGGGGCTTGACAGTGTTATTCAGGCGGCGGGGCGGGTGAACCGCGAAGGAATACGTCCGCTCGATGCTTCGGTTCTGACGGTGTTTTCCGCGCCTGACAATCCACCTCCGGGCGATGTGAGAAACCTGGCCGGAGCCATGCGCTCGGTGGCGGGGCGGTTTGAGGATCTGCTCGATCCTGCCGCCATCCGCAACTGGTTCGAAGAGGTCTATTGGCGGGCGGGGCCGCAGCGCCTTGATGTTCATGACATCAGGGGGAGGTTTACCTTTGATGGCCGCGCAACCAGATTTGCGTTTCGGGAAGTGGCCGAGAAATACCGCATGATCGAAAGCCCGATGGTGCCGGTAATCGTGGCGCGCGAGCCGGCGGCCCGCGATCTGGTTCGAAAGCTCTCGGATGAATGGGAACGCCCGGGCGCGCTTGCCCGCGCCTTGCAACCCTATGTCGTGCAAATTCCTGAGCGCGCGAGAGAGACCTTGCGTGCCAATGGAAAGGGCGATTTTGCCGCCCCCCATTTGCGCGGGGATACATTCTTCGTGCTCAGCGACCCCGGGCTTTACCACGACGGCTTTGGTCTTTGGTGGGAACAGGCCGAGTATCTGAGCGCCGATCAGGGGATGATTTGATGGCCCCTCACCTTGGTGAGGGGCCGACTGTTAGGTTTGATAGCCAATCCGACAGTGTTTCTATCCACGCAATAAGCAGTTGCGACCGGTCCAGGCTATGGCGGTTTGAGGTCCAGCTCCAGGGACATGGAGAATGAACCTATCCAAAGTCGAATTGCATATAGCCGTCGTTTCATGCTGGTGGCCTATGTGTTGTGGGTGGGGTGAATGTTACTCTATGTAGGCCATATGTTAATGTCTACTGGAACAATAGCAAAAACAACAGTGAACTGGGATATTGACAGATGCTTTTATGTGGCGGAATTTGCGTCCTGTCGGCACATCGGCTTTCGCTTGCATGACTCAACCCAAGGGATAGAGTGCCGATATTCGAGGTGACTTATGGCTTATGGAATTCGTTTGCACGTTTGGGGGCGCAATGCGCTGTTTACCCGGCCCGAGTTGAAAGTTGAGCGTGTCAGCTATGACGTGATGACGCCTTCGGCTGCGCGGGGCATTCTGGAGGCCATCCACTGGAAGCCCGCAATCTCTTGGGTGATTGACCGCATCCATGTGCTTGAGCCGATCCGGTTTCAGTCGATCCGCCGCAACGAGGTGGGGCACAAGGCGCCTGCGGGCACGATCAAATCGGCAATGAAGCGCGGCGATCTGGCGGGGCTGCAAATTCTGGTTGATGAAGGCCGCCAACAGCGCGCCTCAACCGTGCTGGTGGCCCCGGCATATGTGATCGAGGCGCATTTTACCCTCACCCCAAAGGCCGGACCTGACGATAACGAGGGCAAGCATCTCGATATTTTCAATCGCCGTGCCGAGCGGGGGCAGTGCTTTCACCAGCCCTGCCTTGGCACGCGCGAATTTGCCGCGCATTTTGCATTGCTCCATCCCGATGCGCCGATGCCGCCGCGTGCGCCCGGGGTCGAAACGCCTGACCTTGGCTTTGGCGGTGCGCGCGATCTCGGGCTGATGCTGTGGGATATCGACCACGCGGCCCCTGGCCGCCCGTCGATGTTTTTCCGCGCGCGGCTGGAGGATGGCGTGATGGAGGTGCCTGCGCCGGGCAGTGCGGAGGTGCTGCGATGAGCATGCTTACCTCGCTGGTGCGCGCCTATGAGCGGCTGCCCGACGCGCCGCCCTATGGCTACTCAACCGAGAAGATTGGCTTTTGTGTGGTGCTCAACCGCGATGGCTCGGTGGCCGAGGTGATCGACCTGCGCGACAATGACAAAAAGCGCAGCCCGCGGATGATGAGGGTGCCGCAGGCGGTCAAGCGCACGGTTGGAATTGTGCCGAACTTTCTGTGGGACAAAAGCGCCTATGTGTTAGGCGTTACGGCGAGGGAGGGTAAGCGCACCGCCGAAGAACATGCAAAGTTCCGCAGCCAGCACCTTGACTGGCTTTCCGGCTCTGACGATCCGGGGCTGTTGGCGCTGGCCCGGTTTTTGGAACAATGGACGCCCGAGATCTTCATTCAGCAGTGCTGGGACGAAGCGGCAAAAGACCAAAATCTGGCGTTTCGACTGGCCGAGGAGCGGGACTATATACACAACCGCGCCGCGGCCAGGGCGCTTTGGACAAAGGTTGGCGCTGCGGGCGCTCCCGATCCGCAACTCTGTCTTGCAACGGGAAGCTCAGCACCCGTTGCGCGATTGCACCCGTCGCTCAAGGGCGTTTGGGGGGCGCAGTCATCTGGTGCCAGCCTCGTTTCGTTCAATCTTGACGCCTTCACCTCTTACGGCCACGAGCAGGGCGATAACGCCCCGGTTTCCGAAGTTGCCGCCTTTGCCTATACCACCGCGCTCAACCGTTTTCTGGAGAAGGACAGCGGCCACCGCATTCAGATCGGTGACACCTCGACTGTGTTCTGGGCTGATGCCACTGATGCCGGGGTGGCAGCGCAGTCCGAGGCGTTCTTTGGCGCCTTTTTCGACCCGGTCGCCACCGAAAAAAACTCCGCCGACACTATTGCCGCGCAGCTTGAGCGTATTCGCAGGGGCGAGCGGCTGGCTGAGGTGGCGCCCGCGCTGGAGCAAGGTGTGCGATTTTGCGTGCTTGGCCTCGCACCGAATGCAGCGCGGCTTTCGGTGCGGTTCTGGTGGGAAAACGACTTTGGCACGCTGACGGCGCATTATCAGCGCTATCTGGACGACATGCGCCTTGACCCGCCCCCGCGCGAGGGGTGGCCGCCGCTCTGGCGCTATCTGACCGAACTGGCCGCGCAGGGAAAGCGCGAGAACGTGCCACCGTTGATCGCTGGCGACTGGATGCGTTCGATCCTGACCGGCGCGCCCTATCCGCTGACGCTGCTCTCCACCGTGCTCATGCGCATTCGTGCCGATGGCGAGATCAACGCTCGGCGCGCCGCCATGCTCAAATCTGTTCTGATCCGCAATTTCGCCAAGGAGGTTCCCGTGGCGCTTGATCCTGCAAACACCAACAAGGGCTATATTCTGGGGCGTCTGTTCGCTGTGTATGAAGAGGTGCAGCGTGCAGCACTTGGTGGCAACGTGAACGCCACCATCAAGGACAAGTTTTACGGTGCGGCCTCGGCCAGCCCGCAAAAGGTGTTTCGCACCCTCGATGCCGGCGCGCAGAACCACTTTTCCAAGCTGCGCAAGCAAAGCCCGGGCCGTGCGGTGAACCTTGAAAAGCTGCTTGGCGCGATCACTGAGCTGATGGAGCCGGGCCGCGACCCGATTCCCGCCGCGCTTGGGGCCGCCGAGCAGGCGCTTTTTGGCATCGGCTATTACCACCAGCGCAGCGACTTTTTCCGCAAGCATGACGATACGCCCATTACGGAGGCCGACCAATGACCACGCTTTCCCGCCGCCACGATTTTGTGTTGATTTTCGATGTGACGAACGGCAACCCGAACGGTGACCCCGATGCCGGCAACCTGCCGCGCCTCGACCCGGAAACGAACCACGGCCTTGTTTCGGATGTGAGCCTGAAGCGCAAGATCCGTAATTATGTGGATCTGGCCCGGACCGGCGAGATCGGGCACCATATCTACGTTCAGGAAGGCTCGATCCTGAATGAAAAGCACCGTCAGGCCTATCTGGCGATCCGGGGCGACGAAAAATCGAAGAAGGACGCCAAGCTCAACCCGAAGGATGACGCCGAGGCCACGGCGCTGCGCGACTGGATGTGCGCCAATTTCTTTGACGTGCGCACCTTTGGCGCGGTGATGTCCACCGGTATCAACTGCGGTCAGGTCAAAGGCCCGGTGCAGATGACCTTTGCAAGCTCGGCCGAGCCGATCCTGCCGGTAGAAATTTCGATCACGCGCATGGCCGCCACCAACGAGGCCGAGCAGAAAAAGCGCGCCGAGGGCGACGATAGCGATAGCCGCACCGAAAACCGCACCATGGGCCGCAAGCATATTGTTCCTTACGGTCTTTACGTTGCACACGGCTTTATCTCGGCCAAATTTGCCGAGCGCACCGGGTTTTCCGAGGCCGATCTCGGGCTGTTTTTCGAGGCGCTCGCCAATATGTTTGAGCATGACCGCTCGGCTGCGCGTGGTGAAATGACCACCCGCAAGCTGATCGTTTTTGCGCATGATAACGCACTTGGCAACGCACCCGCTCATGCTCTGTTTGAGCGCGTTCGGATCGGGCGTAATGTTGATGGCGAGTTCCGTGAGTTGGATGATCGCGGTCTTGGAAACCTTGCTCCGGCGCGCAGGTTTGCGGATTACCGCATTGAAATCGAACGTGAAAACCTGCCCGCAGGAGTGGAAAGGGCATGTCTGCCGAGAGTGAGCCTACCCCTCTCTCGGCGGTGCAGCATGCGGTCTATTGTCTGCGGCAGGCGGCGCTGATTCATCTTGAGCGGATGTGGGAAGAGAACCGCTTTACCGCCGAGGGCGATGTGCTGCATGCGGTGGCCGACAAGGGCGGGAGCCGCAAGGGCAGGGGCGTGCGGCGGGTGCTTTCGCTGCCGCTTGGATCGAGGCGTCTTAACCTCTCGGGCGTAGCCGATCTCGTGGAGTTTCACCCCCTGCCCAAAGGGGGTGAGCGGGCCTTTCCCGTTGAATACAAGCGCGGCAAGCCTAAGCTGCACCGTGCCGACGAGGTGCAGCTTTGCGCGCAGGCGCTGTGTCTCGAAGAAATGACCGGCGCACCGGTGCCCGATGGTGCTCTTTATTACGCGCAAACCAAACGGCGCATTGGGGTGCCATTTGACGCCGATCTTCGCGCGCTGACTGAGGCGGCTATTGCCGATCTTGCACAGGTTTTCTCCAGCCGCGTCACCCCGCCGCCCACCCCGCACCGGGCGCGCTGCCGTGGGTGCTCGCTCGTCGATCTGTGCCGTCCCGATACTGTTTCCCGCCCCGCCAAACGCTGGCGCGATGAAACCCTTGCGCGGCTTCTGGAGGCACCGTGAAAGAGCTTTTGAACACCGTTTATGTCACCACCGAAGGGGCCGCGCTGAGACTTGAGGGTGAGACCCTCCTGGCCGAGGTCGAGGGCAGCGAAAAGACCCGCATTCCCCTTCATATGCTGGCGTCAGTGGTGACCTTCGGCCCGGTTTTGCTGACGCCTGCGCTGATTTCAGCCTGTGCTGAACGCGGTATTGCCATTGCGCTTATGGGGCGTAATGGTCGCTTTCAGGCCCGCGTAGAGGGGCCGGTTTCGGGCAATGTGCTGGTGCGGCGTGAACAATACCGCCGCGCCGATGATCCCGACGAAATCGTTCGATCCCTCGTCCTGGGAAAGATTTCCAACCAGCGCTCGGTGCTGCGCCGGGCGTTGCGTGACTATGGCGGAGAGATGGTTTCTGCTACCGCTGCCGGACTTGAGCAGGCATGTGAGCGCATGGCGCAGATTCTGCGCCGGGTTCAGTTTGCCGATATCAGCGCAGAGCAAATGCGCGGCGCCGAAGGCGAGGCCGCCAATCTCTATTTTGGCGTTTTTGATGGCTTGATCCGTTCCCCGGATCGCGAATTACGCTGGCAGTCTCGTTCGCGCCGCCCCCCACGCGATGCGATGAATGCGCTTCTATCGTTTCTTTATACGCTTCTCACCCATGATTGCCGCTCTGCATGCGAGGCCGTGGGCCTCGATCCTGCCGTTGGCTTTTTGCACCGCGACCGCCCCGGCCGCCCCAGCCTTGCGCTTGATCTGATGGAAGAACTGCGCGCGCCACTGGCAGACCGGCTCGCGCTTTCGCTCATCAACCGACGTCAGCTTCGTGCAAGAGACTTTCGCACGATGGACAGTGGCGCTGTTCTGTTGACCGACGATGCTCGTCGGACCGTCCTGACTGCCTGGCAAGAGCGCAAGCGCGAGGAGCGGCTACACCCGTTCTTACAGGAAAAAGCGCCCTTCGGGCTCGTGCCTTATTTGCAGGCGCAGTTGCTGGCGCGGCACCTGCGCGGCGATATTGATGCATATCCCCCGTGGTTCTGGAGCTGACATGCTGGTTTTGGTTACCTACGATGTGAACACCCTTGAAGATGGCGGTAAAAAGCGGCTGCGCCGGGTTGCCAGAGCGTGCGAAGATTTTGGCCAGAGAGTGCAGTTCTCGGTGTTCGAGATTGAGGTGGACCCGGCTCAATGGGTCAAACTTAAAGTGCGTCTCGAAGAGAAGATTCAGCCTGAGCACGACAGTTTGCGTTATTATTATCTTGGCACAAACTGGGAGAGACGTGTCGAGCATGTAGGAGCCAAGCCGGCGCTGGATCTGAACGGCCCGCTCATTTTGTAGACTCTGCGAACCCCGAGCGTGTCGCCCGCCCCGCCTAGGGTCGCGGATTTTCAGCTCTTTGACATCGTTAGACAAATGCATTGCTTGCGGGTGCTATAGCCCAAGCAGCCCGGCATTGAGCCGCCGTTCGCACTCCGAAGTAGATTTCTCTTTTTCCAATAAGGGTTAAAATATAGGGGGTCGCCCCCTCACGGGGGCGCGGATCGAAACATGCCATCCACCCTCCGGCGCGCGGAATTTTGAGCGTCGCCCCCTCACGGGGGCGCGGATCGAAACCACCCGAAGCGCATGGGAGGCGTGGCATGACAATGTCGCCCCCTCACGGGGGCGCGGATCGAAACCACCCGAAGCGCATGGGAGGCGTGGCATGACCATGTCGCCCCCTCACGGGGGCGCGGATCGAAACCGTTCGCACCGCGCAGTTGGCGTGGTGGTGTGACGTCGCCCCCTCACGGGGGCGCGGATCGAAACACCTCGGCCGCGCTGCGATACATGACACCGGAAATCGTCGCCCCCTCACGGGGGCGCGGATCGAAACACCTGTGAGGGCGGCAAATGATGATCCGCCTCTCGTCGCCCCCTCACGGGGGCGCGGATCGAAACTGCCCGCCAGACAGCCGCGCACGCGATATGGACAGTCGCCCCCTCACGGGGGCGCGGATCGAAACATGACACGGCAATCATCATTCGCAAAACTGATGGAGTCGCCCCCTCACGGGGGCGCGGATCGAAACAAGACCGAGCGCGGAGACGCATCAACGGAACCCCGTCGCCCCCTCACGGGGGCGCGGATCGAAACACTCGGCAGGAAGTCGTCTCGATCTGTCCCAAGGGTCGCCCCCTCACGGGGGCGCGGATCGAAACCGCCTGTTCCTCATGTAATGTGCGGTGCAGTATCGTCGCCCCCTCACGGGGGCGCGGATCGAAACTATATGTTGGCCGACTTCGAACGCGCTCGGAATGGTCGCCCCCTCACGGGGGCGCGGATCGAAACATTTCCGGAGGCGGCCAATGAAT
The DNA here is from genome assembly GCA_937863185.1 of uncultured Paracoccaceae bacterium. GTDB lineage: Bacteria > Pseudomonadota > Alphaproteobacteria > Rhodobacterales > Rhodobacteraceae > CALMEG01. The sequence goes on from CALMEG010000060.1 coordinate 9,961, forward strand.
GATGCAATGAAGGGTCGCCCCCTCACGGGGGCGCGGATCGAAACCGTCAGAAGGTCAATCGAGGCCAAGGGCGGGGCACGTCGCCCCCTCACGGGGGCGCGGATCGAAACCGGCTGCGGCTCGGTCGGCTTATCCGGCGTCTCGATGTCGCCCCCTCACGGGGGCGCGGATCGAAACATTTATTAGCCTCCAGTTTCGATGCTGCATCATGTCGCCCCCTCACGGGGGCGCGGATCGAAACGTCATGCCAGCCGGGATCGAGAACCGCAGCGTGAAGTCGCCCCCTCACGGGGGCGCGGATCGAAACCACGGCGGTGCGGCTTCCCGCCGCCGCATAACCGGTCGCCCCCTCACGGGGGCGCGGATCGAAACAGCCCCTCCGGCTTTGCCATCGGTCGCGGCGAGGTGTCGCCCCCTCACGGGGGCGCGGATCGAAACATACTCCCGTGTTGGTCCAGTCGGTCGGCGGCTCGTCGTCGCCCCCTCACGGGGGCGCGGATCGAAACAGGCATCAGGCGGCTACGGATATTGCCACTCCGCGTCGCCCCCTCACGGGGGCGCGGATCGAAACTCTTGTGAGCAAGACTGGATTAACAGGGCCTCCCGTCGCCCCCTCACGGGGGCGCGGATCGAAACGCCTGCCGCACCTGCGATGAATGCATCGCAACCCGCCGTCGCCCCCTCACGGGGGCGCGGATCGAAACTTTCGGTCCCGGTCCCCCCGGGCCGGGTCTCGGCGGTCGCCCCCTCACGGGGGCGCGGATCGAAACACAAGGCAGAAGAATGAATGTGCCATGCTCAGGAGTCGCCCCCTCACGGGGGCGCGGATCGAAACGCGCAAGCTCGTAATCATAGCCCTTGTCGCCAGTAGTCGCCCCCTCACGGGGGCGCGGATCGAAACACGGCGAAATGGAAAGCATTTTCGTCCCGGCGCAGTCGCCCCCTCACGGGGGCGCGGATCGAAACACACAAAGAGGGGGCACTTTATGGCCGAGCGTGACGTCGCCCCCTCACGGGGGCGCGGATCGAAACCGATCAAGGACCATCCGAGCATGACCATGGCGACGTCGCCCCCTCACGGGGGCGCGGATCGAAACATGCGTGGGTATTCGTTCAACACGGCCGACGAAGGTCGCCCCCTCACGGGGGCGCGGATCGAAACCCCTTGTCGAGCCGCCCCGCGGTGTCATGCAGAAGTCGCCCCCTCACGGGGGCGCGGATCGAAACGGGCATTTGATCTCGACAAGCCCGATGTCACCGACAGTCGCCCCCTCACGGGGGCGCGGATCGAAACGTGGCGTGAACGCCGTCGCTATGCGGGGGGCCGCTGGTCGCCCCCTCACGGGGGCGCGGATCGAAACAGCGCCCGTGTGATGTAGTCCAGTTGCCGCACATGTCGCCCCCTCACGGGGGCGCGGATCGAAACTATGGTAAAGCGCCACCGCAGGCGGCGAACGAGAAGTCGCCCCCTCACGGGGGCGCGGATCGAAACAACGGATAGGGCAGATCTCCGACCGTCGGCTCGCGTCGCCCCCTCACGGGGGCGCGGATCGAAACCGCCGCCATGCGCGAATTGCTTGGTCCCCGAAGCGTCGCCCCCTCACGGGGGCGCGGATCGAAACGTCACCGCCCAAGGGTTTGAAACCCTCGCGGCGGTCGCCCCCTCACGGGGGCGCGGATCGAAACGGTCGCCGAATACGAGGAATGGATTGCCTTGGATGGCGTCGCCCCCTCACGGGGGCGCGGATCGAAACATGGCGATCCTGCATCCGAATGAAACGGTCGTGGATGTCGCCCCCTCACGGGGGCGCGGATCGAAACAGGCATGCACTGTCCACCACGCAAAAGGCGCGGAAAGTCGCCCCCTCACGGGGGCGCGGATCGAAACGAAAGCGAATCCCGCGCGACCAATGACGTGGTGATCCCGTCGCCCCCTCACGGGGGCGCGGATCGAAACATGACAAGCGGCAAGGTGCCGCGAAAACATGAAAGGTCGCCCCCTCACGGGGGCGCGGATCGAAACATGTACAAATCCTACGCGATGTCGGTGATGCACAGTCGCCCCCTCACGGGGGCGCGGATCGAAACAGCGCCAGGAGGGATTTTGGCGTGACCCTGCAAGTCGCCCCCTCACGGGGGCGCGGATCGAAACGGGTATCAGGCGATCCTCGCGGATCCGCCCTGGGGTCGCCCCCTCACGGGGGCGCGGATCGAAACGCTATGTGCTGGCGGATCAGGCTGTCACCACGGTGGTCGCCCCCTCACGGGGGCGTGCATCGAAACCCCAAAATCGTGCTTGGCCACCACAAATGCCCCGGGGTCGTCGCATCACGGGGGCGTGGATCGAATTATGTTTTTGCCCGGCACGCGATGGATACCAAGCGGGTCGCCCCCTCACGGGGTTGTCCAAACCCCTTATTATCCAACAGCACCCGATTTCCATTCCATTTATCAAACACCATACTTTGCGTCGATTTGGCGTGGCTAGGGAGTTGTTAGCTCAGCGTCGGCTTTTGTGGTAGTTTCTTACTGAGTGGGCAGGAAATCAGGGACTTAGTCGTCGTGACTCTTCATAATCTGGAGTTCTTTCCAGTTCCCGGCAACGAAATTCCATTTATCCCCAGCGTCCGGTTATTC
>CALMEG010000061.1 GCA_937863185.1 uncultured Paracoccaceae bacterium
AAGTGGCGGCGGCCTGCACGGTGGAGCCGGAATGGCTGGCCCGCCACATCGACGATGGACTCTTTCCCCACGTCGAATGTTTGGCCGGTACTTGGCGTTTTTCCAGCGTCAGCCTGGCGCGGGCGCGACGCATGTGGCGGTTGGAGCGCGACTTCGACGCCCCGCCCGGATTCGCCGCCCCGCTTGGCGCTACGATTGAAGAATTGTGTAACCTCCGCCCACGCCTCCCCCCCACGGGCCCCAAATATGAACCCCCCGCCCCTCGCCCGCCACTCTGCGCGCAAAGAAGGAAACAGCCATGAACAGTCTGCCCTACCTGACCGCTGACACCTGCGAAAAGCTGATGGACTGGATCGCGTTGACCGACGCCCTGATCGACGGCCACCGCGCCGCGCCCGCCCAGCTGCGCGACCAGCTCCTGTCACGCGGCGATGACCGGCTGTTGTCGCGCGCGGCCTGGATCGACGGGCTGGGCGCGGGTGTGAAATCGGTCACCGTTTATCCCGGCAATGCCGCAAAAGGGCGGCCCACCGTGCAGGGTGCGATGCTGGTCTTTGACGATGCCACCGGTGCGGTCGAGGCGGTGATCGACAGCCCGCTGGTGACGAAATGGAAAACGGCGGGCGACTCGCTTCTGGGGGCGCGGCTTCTGGCCCGCAAGGACGCGCGCCGGCTGCTGATCGTCGGCGCGGGCGTGGTGGCGGGGGCGCTGATCGAGGCATACGGCAAGCTGATCCCCGACCTTCAGATGACAATCTGGGCACGCAAATCCTCTGCTGCGCAGGCCCTCGCCGACCGCCACCCCGGCGCGCAAGTGGCCGAGGATCTGGAAAGCGCCGTGCGCGCCGCCGAGATCATCGCCACCTGCACCATGGCGAAGGAACCGCTGATCAGGGGGGACTGGCTGCAACCCGGCCAGCACCTGGACCTGATCGGCGCCTACACACCAGAGATGCGCGAGGCCGACGATACCTGCCTGAAACGCGCACGCCTGTTCGTCGATTCGCGCGCCACCACCATCGGCCATATCGGCGAGTTGATGATCCCCATGAAAGCGGGCACCATTACCGAGGCCGATGTGCAAGGCGACTTCTACGACATGGTCGCAGGCCGTGCCGGGCGCCGGTCGGATGCCGAAATCACGCTGTTCAAGAACGGCGGCGGCGCGCATCTGGACCTGATGACGGCGCGGATGATTCTGGCGCGCTGGCGCGCCGCGCATCAGTAATGCAGTCGTCCAGCAACCGCGCCATGCCCTTCAAGGCGAGTTCATAGCTCTGCATCTCGCGATTACCACATCAGCGCGCGCCGAGACGTAGGAATGATGGCGAAACGCCTCGCGCCGGGGGAATGTGATGAACACGCAGGTTCGGATTTGGGCTGTCTTCCAAGCCAATCGCTAGTGATCAGACCTTGTGCGCAGCCCCAGGGTGACCAACAGCCCGGCCGCTGTCAGGAGGAACGCTCCGAGCAAGGGGGGTAGGTGAGGACCGCCGAGATCGATCATGAATCCGCCGCCCAACACTCCGGCGGCAATTGCACTCTGCATGACTGCAAACTGCATGCACCCCGCGTTCTCGGCATCATGACCCAATTCACGCGTTGTCCAGGTGGTCCAGGCGACTGGTATAAGGCCTACGGAGAGCCCCCAGAGCACCATGAGCCCGACATAGAGCTCGATTGCTGGAGCCCCCAGAAGAAATCCTGCAACGCATAAGGCCACAACGAGTGGTGGCAATGCGATCGTTAGCTTGAGACTGCGACCGATCATCCAGGAAGAAGCTGCAGTGCCCACGAAATTTGCGATCCCGAAAAACAGCAGCATGGAAGAAATGTCAGCGATCCCGAACCCACCATGTTGTTCAAGCAGCGGGCGGACATAAGCGAAGAGCGAGAACTTGCCCGCGAACGTGCAAAACAGGGCCGCCATGGCAAGCAGCAGTCCTTTGTGCCTGCGCAGGGCGTAAACCCCGCTGATACTGCCTCGCCGTTCCGCAGGCAGGGCTGGCAAGGCCAGGATCTGCAAGAGCAGGCAAAGCCCCCCGAAAAGCGCTGCCAGCAGGAAAACCCCGCGCCACCCCAGAAACTCGCCCAGCAGGCTGCCGGCAGGAACCGATACCATCATCGCCACCGGCACCGCCCCGAAAATCAGTGACAGCGCTTTTGGCACGTCGCGCGGCAACGTCAGTCTGAGCACAAGCGAAACAGACATCGCCCAGAAGGCGCCGAGGCCGAGGCCGAAAAGCACCCGCCCCATCAGCATCACTTCGTAGCCGGCCCCCAGCCCGACAGTAACCCCCCCGCGCGCACCAAGCCCGGGGCAGGAAACCACCACAACCCGCCGGTCCAGCCCGCGCGTGAGGGTGGACGCAAAAAGGCTGGCGAAGATTGCAACGAAGGCAGAGGTTGAAATTGCCTGTCCGGCCATTCCTTCCGAAACGCCCAGCCCTTGCGCCATCGGGCTGAGCAAGCTGGCGGGAAGCAGCTCTGACGTGACAAGACTGGCCGCGCCGAGCGCGAGAGCCAGCACGGCGCCCCAAGATGTCCGCTGCAACTGCGCGGTTTTCGGCAGTATTACGTCGGTAGTGGTCATAAAAGCTCCCGGCCCAAGATCAGGCAGGCGATGCCTCAGGCGCCGTCCGGCAGAGGCACGGGCCTTTGAGACTTGAAAAAAAGACGTTCCCGGACGTGCGCGGGATCAGGCGATGCGTTCCCGGAAATTCCAGTCGCGCGCGGGCACCGCATCGATCAGGAAACGGGTGTAGTCGTGTTCCGGTGCGGAAAGAATATCAACCGCACGACCAGCCTCGACGACTTGCCCCTTGTGCATCACGATCACGCTGTCGCAAAGCTGGGCAGCCACGCGTAGATCGTGCGTGATGAACAGAATGGACACACCCAGACGGTCACGCAGATCTAGAAGCAGCCGGATCACCTGCGCCTGAACCGAGACATCTAGCGCCGAGACCGCCTCGTCACAGATCAGCACAGAGGGGTCCAGCGCCAGCGCTCTAGCAATGCAAACCCGCTGCCGCTGTCCACCCGAAAGCTGATGTGGATACCGGTCAAGCATCTCAGCTTGCAGGCCCACGGCTTCGATCAGTTCAACGCAGCGCCGCTGGATCTCCGCCGCCGAAAAACCGAAGTTCACCATGCCTTCAGCGATCACATCACGCAGTTTCATGCGCGCGTTCATGGATCGATAGGGGTCTTGAAATACGATCTGCACATCGCGCCGGGCAGCCCGCAGCCTAGAGGCGGATAGACTGGCGATATCGGTGCCGTTCAGGCGCACGCTTCCCGCACTGGCGGTTACCAGCCGGGCCACACAGCGCGCAAGTGTCGTCTTGCCAGAGCCGCTCTCGCCGACGACCCCCATGATCTCGCCTTTGCGCAGTGAAAAATCTGTCGGATGCAGTGCATGGAGCTGCCTCCGTTTGCCGAAGCTACCGATGGTGTATTGCTTGGCCATCCCTTCGACCTGAAGAACCTGCTCTGCCACCATAGAGCGCGGCGGCACCGGCACCAGACTTGGCACCGAAGAAATCAACATCCGCGTGTAGTCGTCCTTCGGACGGGTCAGAATGTCGATGCGGGCCCCCTCTTCCACGACATGACCCTTGTTCATGACCAAAATTCGGTCGGCGATATCGTGGACCACTCCAAAATCGTGGGTGATGAAAAGCACCGCCGTCCCCATTTCGCGCTGGAGCTCGGAAATGAGATGCAGGATCTGCGCCTGTGTTGTCACATCCAGCGCCGTTGTCGGCTCATCGGCAATGAGTAGCCTTGGCCGCAGTATGAGCGCCATCGCGATCACGACGCGTTGCCGCTGGCCACCCGAAAGCTCATGAGGGTATGAGCTGAAGATCCGTTCAGGGTCTGGCAGTTTCACCGAGCGGAACATCTCCAGCACACGCTCGGGGCGCCCCTTCCGGTCGCCATCGTTATGAATGTCGAGCACCTCCAGCACCTGATCGCCGATCTTTTCCACCGGGTTCAGGGCTGTCATCGGCTCCTGAAAGATCATCGACATCCGCGCCGCACGCAGGTGGCGCAGTTTGGCCGGACTCGCCTTCAGAAGATCCACGCCTTCAAGCAAGATCGAACCGGAACTGGGACGTAACGCGGCAGCATCAAGAAGCTGCATCACGGCAAGGCTGGTGACGGATTTTCCCGACCCACTTTCACCGACGATACAAAGTGTCTCGCCTGCATGAACCTTGAAGCTGATCTTAGAAACGATCTCAGCACCCGAGTGCAGCGAGACCGAAAGGTTGTTAACGTCCAGCACGACGTCTGTTTTCTGCGTTTCGGTCATAGTTCAGATCCGCTTCACGAGCTTCGGGTCAAGACTGTCGCGCAAACCATCCCCCAGCAGATTAATCGCCAGCACCGTCAGCGACAGGAAAATCCCGGGGAACAACACGAGACCGGGGAACAACTGGAAGAAACGGCGCCCCTCGGCCATGATATTGCCCCAAGTCGGGATTTCCGGTGGCAGGCCCACGCCAAGAAAACTTAGCGCGGATTCAGTCAGGATCGCCGAAGCGATAATGAAACTTCCCTGAACCGTCAGCGGGGCCAGTGTGTTGGGCAGCATATGCAGAAACAGGATGCGCCATGTCGGCGTGGCCATGGATACTGCCGCCTCTACAAAGGGCTCGCTGCGCAAGGATAGCACCACAGAGCGCACAAGCCGCGCAACGCGAGGCACCTCGGGCACCACGATAGCGGTGACAACGGTCGTAAAGTTGGCACCCATGACGGCGACCAGCGCCACCGCAAGAATGATCGCCGGGATGGCCATGATCCCGTCCATCAGCCGCATGATGACACCATCCAAGGCCTGAAAGTAGCCGCTTATCAAGCCGATCACCATACCGACCACCAGCGCAATCAGCGCCACAAGCAAACCAACTGCCAGCGAAGCGCGGGTTCCAATAAGAACTCTCGCCCAGATATCGCGACCCATCGGGTCCGTGCCAAAGAGGAACTCGGCCGAGGGTGGCCTTAAACGCACTGCCGGGTTGATGAAATGCGGATCAGTCGCGCTCAGCAACGGCGCGAACAGACCGGCAAGCACCACCAGTCCAAGCACGGTTACGGCAACGACGTTCTGCCGCAGAAACATCCCGAGGCGACGCAGACGAACGGTGCGGATATTTTGTTCCTCGCCGCCATGCGGATCAGAGATCGAAGTCATTTGTCCCCCAGTCGCATCTCAGTAGCGGATGCGAGGATCGAACACCGAATACAAAATGTCGGTGAGAAGATTGATGCCGATGTAGATCAGCGAAAGCAGCAGCAAAACGGCCTGCGTCACCGGGAAATCCTTGTG
>CALMEG010000062.1 GCA_937863185.1 uncultured Paracoccaceae bacterium
TGGTCCTGACCGGACAGCCCGCCGAGGCGGTCTCGTTGCGCGGCCGCTATCGGCTGCGCTATGCCGGGAAAGGCGAGATCATGCTGCGCTACAATGCACAGAACGTGCAATATGCGCCGGGCGAGATCTGGTTCGATTATGCCCCCGGCGGTGACGGGCTTGTGGGGGTGGCTATCACGCGCACCGATCCGGCCGACCCGATCCGGGATATCTCGGTCGTGCGCGAGGATCAGATTGCGCTCTTTGAGGCGGGCGAGGTCTTCAATCCGCAATGGCTCGCATTGCTTGATGGTGTCAGCGTCCTGCGCTTCATGGACTGGATGGCCACGAATAACAGCAGCTTGCAGCACTGGGCCGATCGTCCGCAGCCGGGCGACTATACCTATACATGGCGCGGCGCCCCGGCCGAGGTGATGGTCGACCTGGCCAACCGTCTGAAGGCCGATCCGTGGTTCACCATGCCGCATCTGGCCGACGAGGCGTTCAACCAGAACTTCGCGCAGCTTGTCCGGGGGCGGCTGGATACCGACCGGCGCGCGCATGTGGAATATTCCAACGAGGTCTGGAACTGGCAATTCATGCAGGCGCAATGGGCCCATGCCGAAGGCCAGGCCCGCTGGGGCAAGAAGGTCGAGGACGCCTGGGTGCAGTTCTACGGGATGCGCGCTGCAGGGATGGCCCGTGCCTGGCGCGCCGAATATGGCGATGAGGCCGCAACACGGCTGAAGCTGGTGTTGGCCACGCATACCGGCTGGACCGGGCTTGAGGCCTCGATCCTCGATGCGCCGAAATGGGTGGCGGAAGATCCGCAGAACAACCGCCCCCCCGCAGAGTATTTCGATGCCTATGCCGTGACGGGGTATTTCGACGGCGCGCTCGGGCGGGACGATACCCCGCCCAAGGTTCTGGACTGGCTGTCCGAAAGCCGCGCCGCGGCCGAGGCCGCGGGCCGGGCCGAGGGGCTGGGCGGTGCCGCGCTACAGGACTATGTCGCCGCACATCGCTTCGACCTTGCGGTCGAACGCGCCGAGGCGCAATTGCGCGACGGGTCCGCCACGGGGCGCGAGGAAGGCTCTCTCAAGGAACTCATGGCGCTTTTGTTCTCCTATCACGCCGGGGTCGCGCAGGATCGCGGGCTGGAGCTGGTGATGTATGAGGGCGGCACCCATGTCGTAGGGATCGGCGAATGGGTCGAACATGAAGCCCTGACCGAGTTCTTCATGCATCTGAATTATACCGAGGCGATGGGCCGCCTTTATCAAGAGCTTTTGCAGGGGTGGACTGAAATCGGCGGCGGCGTCTTCACCGCCTATTACGATATCGGGCGGCCGGGAAAATGGGGAAGCTGGGGCGCGCTGCGCCATATCGACGATGAAAATCCGCGCTGGTCGGCGCTGGCGGCATTTCGATCGGCCCGCAATGCGGCGGCGGCGCCCTGACGCATCTTTTCCCCCGCGTCACCATAGAATATGCACAAAGATGTTTTCTTGAGGCGGGGGCCATGTCGTCTTCTTGGTCCCCGCTGCGCACTCGTTATGAATACCGCCCCGTTTGAAAGGCACCGCCCGTGAGCATTGATCCAGATCCCCCGACCGCGCAATTCCAGGGGCTGCGGGTGGCCTATCTGGTCAACCAGTATCCCAAGGTCAGCCATACCTTCATCCGCCGAGAGATCCTTGCCCTTGAACGCCAGGGCGTGACGGTCCGGCGCTTTGCGCTGCGCGGCTGGGATGCCGAGGTGGTCGATCCCGCCGACATCGCCGAAAAGGCCCGGACCCGTCATCTTCTGGCCGACGGGCTGTTGCCGCTTGCCGGGGCAGTGCTGCGCAGCGCCCTGCGCAGGCCGGGCGCAACGTGGAAGGCCTTCCGCGCGGCGATGGCGATGTCGCGCCATTCGGTCCGGCCCTGGCCCTATCACCTGATCTGGCTGGCCCATGCCTGCCGCCTTTCCGAGTGGCTGGAGGGCGAAGGGATCACCCATCTGCACGCGCATTTCGGCACCAACTCGACCGATACCGCCTATCTGCTGCACCTTCTGGGCGGGCCCGATTACAGCTTTACCATTCACGGCGCGGATGAGGCCGACAATGCCCGCAACCTGAACTTTCCGCGCAAGGTGGGGGGCGCGAAATTCGTCGCCGCGATCAGCTCCTATACCCGCAGCCAGCTTTTGCGCCATATAGACCCGGCGGACTGGCACAAGGTGCGGGTCGTGCATTGCGGGCTCGAGGCCGACTTTTTCGCGCCCGCTCCCGCGCCGCTGCCCGAAAGCCCGGTCCTTCTGTGCATCGGGCGGCTTTGCGGCGAAAAGGGCCATGCGGTGCTGCTCGAGGCCTTCGGCGCGCTGGTCAGGACGCATCCCGATTGCCGCCTCGTGCTGGCCGGCGACGGAGAGTTGCGCGCCCGGATCGAGGCGCGCATCGCGGCGCTTGGCCTTGGCGATCGTGTCACCATCACCGGCTGGATCGGCAGCGACGAGGTGCGCCGCCTGATCACCGAAAGTACCGTCCTTGTGCAGCCCAGCCTGATGGAGGGCCTGCCCGTGGTCATCATGGAGGCGATGGCGCAGCACCGCCCCGTGATCTCGACCTATATCGCGGGCATCCCCGAACTCGTGCAGCCCGGCCGCACCGGCTGGCTTGTCCCCGCGGGCGAGGTTGAAAGCCTGGCCGGCGCGATGGCCGCGGCGCTGGACACGCCGCGCGCCGAACTGGCCGCGATGGGGGCGGCGGCGGCCGAACGGGCGCGCGCGCGCCACGATATCGACACCGAGGCCGCAAAGCTGGCCGCGCTGTTCGCGGCGAAGGGCTAGGGCGATGGGGGTGGGCTTGAAACGGCTTGCAGCGCAGATGCTTGCGGCGCCGCCGGTCTGGCGGCTTTTGCGCCGCCGCGCGCTTGCGGGCGATCCGCTGACGATCCTGTGCTATCACACGCTCGGCCCCGACCGGGGCGGCCCCGAGGCATGGACCGTGCTGCGGATGGAGGATTTCCGCCGCCAGGTGGCGCTGCTGCGCGCGCATTACGACATTGTCAGCCTTGACCAGGCGCTTGCGCCGCGCGCGCCCGGCGCCACCCGTCCGCGCGCTGTCCTGACCTTCGACGATGGCGAGGCGGGGATGCATCGCCACCTTCTGCCCTTCGTGCGCGCCGAAGGGGTGCCGGTCACCGTCTATGTCGCAACCGGCCAGATCGAGACGGGAACCCCCTTCTGGTTCGACCGGGTGATGAACGCGCTTCAGGCCGAGGGGGCCTTCGCCCTCGATCTGCGCGCAGAGGGGCTTGGCCAGTGGGCGTTCCCGGCGGGCGGCGGGGCGGCGCTCTGGTCCGTGATGGGGCCCTTGCTGGAACGGATGAAGACGCTTGCCCCCGCCGCGCGCGAGGATCTGGCCGCAAGGATCGCGGCTGCGCGCCCCGCGCCGCCGCCCGGCCGCATGCTGGCCCCGATGACACGCGCGGAACTGGCCGAGCTGGCCGCCTGTCCGCTGGTCACGATCGGCGCGCACAGCCATTGCCACAACCTTCTGGATCAGATCCCGCTGGCGGAGGCGCGCGAAAGCATGGTGCGTTCGCGCGCCCTGCTGCGCGACTGGACCGGGCAGGAGGTGGCGCATTTCGCCTATCCGAACGGCAACCATTCCGCAGCGCTTTGCGATGCCGCGCGCGATGCGGGCTTCCGTTCGGCCACCATCCTCGGCATGCGCCTTGCGCGTGCCGATGCACATCCCTTCGCGCTGCCGCGCCTTGCCATCGGGCGCTATGACAGCGCCGCGCGCTTCCGCCTTCGCCTGGCCGAGGTCTGATCCGATGCTGAACATCATCATCCCCGCCAATAACGAACAGGCCTATATCGGGCGCTGCCTTGACGCAGTTCTGGCGCAACGGATGCCCGAGGATGCGCCGAAGGTGCGCGTGGTGGTGGCGGCAAATGCCTGCACCGACGATACCGTCGTACTTGCCCGCGCGGCCACGCCACGGGCGGATGCGCGGGGCTGGACGATCGAGGTGCTGGACCTGCCGCAGGGCGGCAAGGCCGGGGCGCTTAACGCCGCCGACCGGCTTGTGACGGAGGACGATCCGCAGGGCATGCGCATCTATCTGGATGCCGATGTCGTCATGTCGCCGCCTCTTCTGGCCGCGCTGTGGCGCGCGCTGGACCGGCCCGATGCGGCCTATGCCAGCGGCCGGCTGGTCGTTGCGCGCGCGCAAAGCGCCGTGACGCGCGCCTATGCCCGGATCTGGACGCGTCTTCCCTTCATGACCGAGGGCGTTCCGGGCGCCGGGCTTTTTGCGGTGAATGCCGCCGCGCGCGCGCGTTGGGGCGAATTTCCCGCAATCATCTCGGACGATACCTATGTGCGGCTGCAATTCGCCCCGGCGGAACGGATCGGGGTCGAGCCGGGTTTCGAATGGCCCATGGTCGAGGGGTTCTCAAACCTCGTCCGGGTGCGGCGGCGTCAGGATGCGGGCGTGGCCGAGGTTGCGCGTCATTACCCCGCGATCATGGCCAATGAGGGCAAGTCCGTGCTGACACGCGGGCATCTTCTGCGCCTGGCGCTCAGCGATCCCGCCGGCTTTGCGGTCTATGTGTCCGTGGCGCTTGCAGTGCGGATGCGGCGCGACGCGGGCCGTTGGTCGCGCGGGCGCTAGTGGTGCCTTGGCCGCTGCTTACGGGCGCGGAAGCAGGTTTCGGGATAGATCGAGCGCGCCTCATGCACGCCCAGCCCTGCCTCTTTCATCAATCCGCAGATCGGGCGGCGGCTGGGATAGACCGGATAGGCGGTTGTCCATTTGCTCGATCCGATCAGAATCCGCCGGCGCAAGGCCATGTAGGACAGCGTGTTGACCGCCGTGACGACATGCGAGCGCACCTCGCGCAGCGACCCGCCCAAAGAGGCCCGTAGCCCGCCCCAAAGATAGGGCCTGAGCGTGCAGCCGATCACGATGGCCTCGCCGCCGTTGCGCAGGACGCGTGCGATTTCGGTCAGGGCGGGGCCGATGTTGAAATACTGATGCGCTGTCACGCAGACCACCACGTCGAAACGCCCGTCGGGAAACGGGATTGCCTCGGCGCTGCCAGCCTTGACGTGGTAATCCGTCACGCCATGCGCTTCGGCGAAGATCGTGCCGATCTGGCGATAGATGCCCAGGGGCTCAAGCCCGACGATCTCGCGTGTCGTGTCGTTCAGGGACATCAGGTTGGTACCGCTGCCGCAACCAACCTCCAGCACCGACTTGCCGCGAAACGCATCGCGGGCCAGATCCGGCGCTTCGGTTTCGAAGGGCAGGCGATGGTTCCTTTCGGTCCAGAAATGGTATTCGCGGCAGCAATCGGCGGCAAACCACCCGCGCTCGCTCAAGGCGCCGGTGCCGGGGTCGATCCAGCCCAGCTTCTCCAGGCGGTCGCGCAGTTCATGGGGCAGGGTTTCGGGAAGTTCACCGAAATGAAGCCGGGTCATCGCGGCGCTGAGCGTATCGAGATCTGCTTCGAGCAACAACGCCCGCGTGCGCTGGAATTCCGATGGGTCAAGCAGCATGCGCCCTCCGTCAAACATCCCGCGACCCGGCATCTGGAACCGCAAACAAACTCACTCGTTGGCAACAACACAGTCGAAGCTACAGATAGCGTTGCAATTCTGTCAACAAATCTGACATTCATGAATGCGACTTGGACTTGCGTCCAAAGGACGCAAGACTGCATATCGACCGCATTGGGGATTCGACGGGTTATTAAAGGGGGCCGTTCATGACGGAATTTTTCAGGAAGTTTGCCGCAGCCGTGACCGCCGCCGTCCTTCTGGCCGGGGGGCCGGTCCTTGCCCAGCAAGGCGATGATTTGCCGCCGCGCAAGCCCAGCCTGATCACCGTGCGCCAGATCCATTCCGGGCACAGCCTTTCGGATCTCTACGGCTCCAACCCGTGGCCGGGGCGCCTGATCGCGGCCACCAGCATCCTGCCGGGCAACAATGCCCATGAAACGATCCAGCGTTCGATCATTCCGGGGGCGCCGCTGTCCTGGCGTTGGGAAAATCCCAGCTATCCGCCCGATGCGCGCAAGGACATCAGCCAGTTCGAGCTTTTGGTCACGACCGAGGGCGTGCCGCTCAACCCCGATCCGGCGGGCTTCAAGGCCGATACGCTCGACTGGCTGGACAAATGGGTCGCACATGCCTGGAAAGAGGGCAATGGCGGGCGCGGGGCCGAGGTGATGCTTTATTCCACCTGGACCTATTGGCAACATGCGGGCGCGCCGCCGGAATACGACCCCGAGCCCGATGTCCCCTTCCGCGAGCGCCTTGATCGCGACGGGGCACGGTGGGAGTTGATGCAGGACACAGCCAATGCCCACCGCCCCGAGGGCATGCCGCCGATCTACATGATCCCCGGCCACCGGCTGATGATGCGGATCTACGATGACATCGCCGCGGGCAAGGTGCCCGGCATGACGACGATCGGCGATCTTTTCGACGATGACATCCATCCCAACGATATCGGCGCCTATGCGATCACCTGCCTTGTCTATGCGGTGATCTACCAGCGCAACCCGCGCGAGCTTCCCTACAAGCTTATCGTGCCGGACGACACGCTTTCGCCCGAGCAGTCCGAGTATTTCCGGGCCATCGCATGGGACGTGGCGGCCAGCTATCCGCGCAGCGGCGTTCCCGCGCAATGAATGGGCCTTGTCGGCGGGAAATCCGCCGGCTGAACGAAAATCGCCACATTGACCCAAGAAGATGCGGCGAAGGTTGAAGACAAGAGGGCAACAGGGTTGTTCGTGAGTGCCGATGCATGACAGTTCGATAAGCCAGGGGGCCGCTCCGGTGCCGCTGCAAGAGGCGACGCCGGTCCTTGTGCTGGATCTGGATGGCACGCTGTCGCGTTCCGATACGCTGCACGAGGCGCTGTTCACGATGATCGCGGCCTTTCCGCCGGTGCTGCTGCGCATGCTCCGCTGGCTGTTCCGGGGCAAGGCCGCGTTCAAGCGCCGGGTGGCCGATATGTGCGTGGTGCCCGGCGAGGGGCTTCCGCTGAACGAAGAGGTGCTGGACCTGGCCCGCAAGGCGCATGCCGAGGGGCGGCGCGTGGCGCTGGTCTCGGCCTCGGACCAGCGGCAGGTCAATGCGGTTGCGCGCCATGTCGGGCTTTTCGACGATGTGATCGGCACCGGGGCAGAGGCATCCGCCGGGCGCAACCTTGGCGGCAAGGCCAAGGCGGCCTTCCTGCAAGAGCGTTACGGCGCGAAGGGCTTCGACTATGTGGGCGACGCCAAGGTCGACCTGCCGGTCTGGGCCGCGGCGCGCCGCGCGATCACCGTGGGCGCCGGCCCCGCCCTGCGCCGCGCGGCCGAGGCGGCAAATCCCGATACCGTGCATATCGCGCCCCCGCCCGGCCTGCTGGGCACGTTGCGCACCTATCTGCGCGCGATGCGGCCGCATCAGTGGTCCAAGAACCTTCTGGTGTTCCTGCCCATTCTCTCGGCGCATGAGCTGAGCGAGTTCGGTGCCGCCGTTGCCGCCTTCGTCGCCTTCAGCCTGACCGCATCGAGCGTCTATCTGCTCAACGACCTCGTGGACCTTCAGGCCGACCGCGCCCATCCCCGCAAACGGCTGCGCCCCTTCGCCTCGGGGGCCTTGCCGATCATGCACGGCTTCGGCCTTGCGATTGCGCTTCTGGTGCTGGCGGTGGCGATCTCGTTGGCGTTCACGCCGCCGGCCTTCATTGGCGCATTGGCATGCTATTACGTCGTGACATTCGCCTATTCGCTCTGGCTCAAGCGGATGCTGATCATCGACGTGCTGACGCTGGCCACGCTTTATACCGCGCGCATCATCGCGGGCGCGGTGGCCACCACGATGTGGCTGTCGCCCTGGATGCTTGGCTTTTCGATGTTCATCTTCCTGTCGCTTGCCGCGGTGAAGCGCCAGGCGGAACTGACGGACCAGCTCAGGGGCGGGCGCGAGAAAAGCATCGGGCGCGCTTATGAGGTGGATGACCTGCCCGTCCTGCGCGGCATCGCGCTTTCGGCGGGTTATGCGGCGGTTCTGGTGTTCGCGCTTTACATCTCCAGCCCCGGCATCAAGGCGCTTTACGGCGACCCGCGCTTTCTGTGGCTGATCTGCCCGCTGCTGCTTTACTGGATCAGCCGCATGGTCATGATGACCCATCGCGGCTTCATGACCGACGATCCGATCGTCTATGCCGCAAGCGACAGGGTCAGCCAGGTGGTGATCCTGCTGTGCCTTGCCATCGTTCTTGTATCCGGGTCGCTCTGAGGCCCGCCCGTCCATTGTTCTTGCCTGTTGGGAAAGCCCTATGTCCGAAAAGATCCTCTCTCGTCTGATTGTCCTGTTGGTTCTTGCCGCGACGGTCTATCGGCTGTTTCCCATCGTGCTTGGTCAGCCCTGGCTGTCCGAGTTCTTCATCACCGAGGACGGCTATCTGATGCTGACGATCGCGCGCAACATGGCGATCGGCCTGGGGATGACCGTGTCCGAGGGCACGATCCCCACCAATGGCGTGCAGCCGATGGCCACCTTCCTTTTCGCGGTGCCCTACTGGCTGACGGGCGGCGACAAGGTGACAAGCCTGATCGGCGTCATCGCCATTTCGGCGGCCATCGCGCTTGCGGCCTTCTTCGCGGTGCGGGCCCTTGCGCGCGACATGCTGCGCGATCAGGATGACAACCCGCTTTGGCCATGGCTTGCGGCCGCGCTGTGGTTCACCGGCCCGCTTTTGCTTTTGCACACGATGAACGGGCTGGAGACCGGGCTTTACACCCTGATGGCCGTCCTCACCTTCCTGCGCTTTCATGCCGTGCTGGAAAAGGGCAGCAGTGCCGTGCCGATGGACCGGCTGGTGCTGGGCTTCCTGTGCGGCCTGACCTTCCTGTCGCGCAATGACGGGGCGTTTCTAGTCACCGCGCTGTTCTTCGTGTGGATGCTGCACGGGCTGTTCGTGACGCGCGCGGGGGTTCTCGGGGTTGCCATGCAGCTGATCCCTCCGGGCATCCTCAGCCTTGTGGTGGCCGCGCCCTGGCTGATCAACAACAAGATCAATTTCGGTTCTTTCGTGCCGATCAGCGGCTCGGCCCAGGCCTTCGGGTCCGAGTTCGGGCAGAATGCCGCGCTGGTTCCGGTTAAGCTGTTCGAATACATCTTCCCGATGCTGCCGATCCCCGCCTCGGTCGAGACATGGCCTTCGGTCATCGCGGTGACGGCCGTGGTGGTGGCGGTGATCCTTGCGGTCTTCCTTCTGGGCGTG
Organism: uncultured Paracoccaceae bacterium; assembly: GCA_937863185.1. Classification (GTDB taxonomy): domain Bacteria; phylum Pseudomonadota; class Alphaproteobacteria; order Rhodobacterales; family Rhodobacteraceae; genus CALMEG01. Next base: position 9,259 of record CALMEG010000062.1, read on the forward strand.
TTCCTGCGCGGCGGGCCGGTCAGCTTCGTGGTGGCGGCCTATGTGATCTACGGGCTGATGCTGTGCGGCTATTACGGGCTGTTCTTCGGCGCCCCGCATTTCATGAGCCGCTATCTCGCGCCGCTTGCGCCCCTGATGATCGTGGCGGCGGTGTCCGTCCTTGTCACGCTGACGCGGATCTTCGAGGCGCGGCGCGGCGCGGCGGTGATGGCCGGGGCCGGAGTCCTTGGCCTTGCACTGTCCGCGGCGCTTCTGGTGCGCCTGCTGCTGCCCGGCGTGCATGTGCACGAACATTTTCAGGTGGTCCGCTATGTGCAGCAGAACGTCCCCGAAGAGGCATGGGTCGGCGCGCCGCAGACCGGCACGCTGGAATATTGGCATGACCGCACCATCAACCTTGACGGCAAGGTAAACCCGGATGCGCTGAACACCCTCCTGACCGAGGGGCATATCCTGAACTACGTCGTCGCAAGCGAGATCACCTATCTGGCCGACTGGGTCGGGCTTGCGGGCTGGATGCAGCGCCCCGAGGCGAATTTCGCGCAGCTCTTCGAGCTGGTGGTCGAGGATCCGGCGGCGAACCTGGCCGTGCTGCGCCGCCGTGCCGATGCGCCCCCGCCGCAGGCCCCCGAATCCGCGCCGCAGCCCGAAAGTGGCGCCGCCGCGCCGGCAGTTGAAACAGGGGCCGCACCGGAAGCCGAGGCGCCCGCCGGGGCGGAAGATATTGCCCCCGGCGATTACGTTCCGCCCGACAACTGACGGGCCTCAGCCCTTGCCGAGGCGCTTTTCCCAGGCAAGGGCGGTGGCCACGATGCCGTCGATATCGTCATGGCGCGCGCGCCAGCCCAGCACCGATTGCAGCCGTGCCGGATCTGCGATGACCGAGCTTGCATCGCCCGGCCGCCGTTCCCCGATCACCACCGGGAAATCGGTTCCTGCGGCGCGGCGCACCGCGTCAAGGATGTTGCGCACCGAAAAGCCGCGTCCGTAGCCGCAGTTCAGCGTCTCGCTTTGCCCGCCGCCGCGCAGGTGGCGCAGCATCTGCAAATGCACATCGGCCAGATCCGAGACATGGATGAAATCGCGGATGCAGGTGCCGTCGGGCGTGTCGTAATCCTCGCCGAAGATGGTGAAGGCGGGACGCGTGCCGATGGCCGCCTGGCAGGCGACTTTGATCAGATGCGTCGCATCGCGGGTGGATTGCCCGCAGCGGCCCTGCGGATCGGCGCCCGCCACGTTGAAATAGCGCAGGATGCCGTAATGCAGCCCATGCGCGGCCGCAATGTCGCGCAGCATCGTCTCGATCATCAGCTTCGAGGCGCCATAGGGCGACAGGGGTGCGGTCGGGTGCTGTTCCGGCACGGGGCGGCTGTCGACCTCGCCATAGACCGCGGCGGTCGAGGAAAAGATGAAGCGTTGCACCCCGCCCGCCACCGCCTCGGCCAGAAGGGCCAGCGTGGCGGCGGTGTTGTTGGAATAGTATTTCACCGGATCGGCCACCGATTCCGGCACGACGGTCGAGGCCGCGAAATGCAGGATCTCGGTAATGCCGTGTTCGGCGATCAGCCGCCCCGTCAGCGCGCGGTCAGAGACATTGCCGGTCACGAAGGTTGCGCCCGGCGCGACCGCATCGGCGAAACCGGTCACCAGATTGTCCAGCACCACGACCTTTTCGCCCGCGTCCAGTGCCGCCAGAACCATGTGGCTGCCGATATAGCCGGCGCCCCCCGTGATCAAAATCGTCAAATCGAGCCCTCATCCATCCAAAGCCGCCCGTCGCGGGGGGATGGCGAAAGGCTATCACATGGCCCGGTTGCGGCAAGCGCGAACCGCGCCGCTCAGCCATCGCGGAAGGCGCGATGCAACTGATCCGTCAGCGGTTTGGTCAGATAGCTCAGGACCGAACGCTCTCCGGTTTGCAGGAAGGCCTCGATCGGCATGCCGGGGATCAGGTCGACATCGCCAAGCCGGTCCAGTTCTTCGGGCGGCACCCGCAGCACCACGCGGTAATAGGATTGCCCCGTGGCCGGGTCCGTCACGCTTGAGGGCGGAACCGTGGCCAATGTGCCGAAGATCTCGGGCGTGGTGCGCATGTCGAAGGTGGGAAACACCACGCGCGCCTGCTGGCCGACATAGATCTGGTCGATCGAGCGGGGGTCGACGCGCACCTCGAACTCCACGCCCTCTTCCAAGGGAACGACCTGCGCGATCACTGCCTCGGGGGCGACGACACCGCCCGCCGTGGTGACCTGCATCTCGTGCATCACGCCCGATGCGGGGGCGATGATGTCGATCCGCTCAAGCTGCTTTTCCAGCGTGACGATCTGCAACTCCAGCTCTTCGCGCTGCGCGGTGGCCTCGCGCAGTTCGGTCACCACGTCTTCGCGGAACTGGCGGCGTGCCTGAAGGATCTCAAGCTCGGTGTCGCGGATCGAGTTCCGGATCCGGGCAAGCTCGGACTGTTCCTCGGAGAGCCGCCCCAGAAGGGCCGATTGCGCGCGCTGCACCTCAAGCACCTGGGCCTCGCGCGCAAGCCCGTCATCGTAAAGCGACTGCGCGGTTTTCAGTTCCTTTTCGGTAAAGCGCAGCTGCTCTTGGCTGGCGGCGATGCGTCCCTTGACCCCGTCGATCTGGTTGCGGAATTGCAGGATGCGTTCTTCCAGCTGCTCGACGCGCCCGGCCAGAACCTCCTTGCGGGCGCGGAAGATCTCGGTCTGCCCCACGACATGGCGATCGAGCGAGCCTTCGGGAAGCGTTGCGGGCGGGGTGGGAAAGACGATCTCGGCCGCGTCGGCATATTCGGCCTGAAGGCGGCTTTCGCGGGCCAGCGTTTCGGCAAGGCGGTTGCGATAGATGTCGAGGTTGATCAGAAGCAGCGTCGGATCAAGCCGCATCAGCACCTGCCCGGCCTCGACCACATCGCCATCCGCGACAAGGATCTCTTGCACGATCCCGCCATCGAGGCTTTGGATGACCTTCGGCTTGCCGCGCACGACGGCCTGCCCCGAGGCGATGACCGCGCCGGAAATCTCGGTCGTGACCATCCAGTAGCCCGCGACAAGCGTCAGGCACAGCGTGACAAGGGCGGCCGCGCGCGCGGCCCCGGTCAGCCCGGTATGCACGGCCGGCGCGGAAGCGGTGGGTTTCGTGGCGGCGGGGGGGGTGGTCATCTGTCAGGCACCGGAGTTGCGGACGTTCGTTTCGGCAGGCGTGTCGGTGTCCTGCGCTTCGGGGCCGTCGGCGGGTTTCGGATTGGTCAGGACATGCTTGCGCCGCTTCAGCGCGCCGGAAACCCGCGTGGCCTTCAGCCCCCCGGCCTGCCCCTCCGCGCCCGGCTGCGGCAGGATCTGGACCATCGTCGGGATCTCTTCCGCGGCGGGTTCGGCATCGGGCGGCGGTGCGGGCTGGCGCGTATTCATCGCCACGCGCAGGATTTCGTCCTTGTCGCCGAAATGGGCAAGCGTGCCGCGGTTCAGGATCATCACCTTGTTCACCGCGGAAATCACGCTTGGCCGATGCGCCATCACGATCACCACGCTGCCGCGCGCGCGCAGCGTGCGGATCGCGTTTGCAAGCGCGTCGTCGCCGCGGCTGTCCAGGTTCGAGTTCGGCTCGTCCAGCACGATCAGGCGCGGCAGGCCATAGATCGCGCGGGCCAGGCCGATGCGCTGGACCTGCCCACCCGAAAGCGGCTGCGCGGTATTGCCGACCTGCGTGGAATAGCCCTTGGGCAGGGACAGGATCATCTCGTGCACGCCCGCGATCCGTGAGGCCTCGATGATCTTCTTGTCTTCCGCCGCCGGGTCGAAGCGCGCAATATTCTCGGCGATGGTGCCGGGCAGCATCTCAAGAGATTGCGGCAGATAGCCGATATGGCGGCCAAGGTCCTGCGGCTCCCACTGATCGAGGGTGGCGCCGTCAAGGCGCACCTCGCCGGTATCGGCCGACCAGACGCCGACGATCAGCTTGGCAAGGCTGGATTTGCCCGCCGCGCTGTTGCCGATCACCCCAAGCCCGTCGCCGGGCGACAGGCTGAAGGTGATCTTGTCAAGGATCATGCTGCGTTCGGCATTGGCGGGGGCGTCGGGGATGCGCTTGCCCAGATTGGTGACCTGCAAATGGCCCTTGGGCGGCGGCAGGCGGACATGGCGCCGTTCGGCCGGCATCCGGTCAAGCGTGTCGAGAAGCCGGTGATGGGCCTCGCGCGCGCGGCCGATCGCGCGCCACTGGCCGATCACCTGATCCACCGGGGCAAGCGCGCGCCCGGCGATGATCGAGGTGGCGATGATCGCCCCTGCCGACACCTCCTGTTGCAGCGCGAGATAGGCGCCAAGCGTCAGCAGAATGGATTGCAAGAGCAGCCGGAAGGATTTGGCGAAGGCCGAGAACCCCTCGGACCTGTCGCCCCCGGTCTGCATCCTTGCCAGGGCCGCGTCATGCAATTCGCGCCAGCGTTCGATCAGCTTGTGCGCCATCCCCAGGGCCACGACCGCCTCGCCGTTGCGGCGGCTGCGCTCGGCAAAGCCGCGCTCGACCCCTTCAAGCTGCATGGCCTCGGCGATGGGTGCCTGCGTCAGGGACTGGTTGGCCCAGGCTGCGACGCCCACGATGGCCGCCCCGACCAGCGTCAGATACCCCAGCCACGGGTGAATGTAGAACACGATGCCAAGGAACAGCGGAATCCAGGGCAGATCGAAGATCCCCGCGATGGCGGGGCTGGACAGGAAGGCCCGCACCACGCCCAGATCGCGCATCGGATTTTCGGTGCTGCGACGTTCGCCAAGCCCGGTGCGCAGCCAGTAATCGAAGGTCTTGCCGCCCAGTTCGGCATCCAGCCGGTAGCCGGCCCGCGACAGCAGGCGCGCGCGCAGGAACTCATAGATCCCCAGAAAGGCGTAAAGCACCACGACGATCACGAAAAGGCCCTGCAAGGTGGCGACCGATCCCGAGGACAGCACCCTGTCATAGACCTGAAGCATGTAAAGCGGCCCGGTCAGCATCAGCAGGTTGAGGATCGCGCTGAGCAGCCCGACCTGCACGAAGGTGCGCCGCAATCCGCGCAACGCGATGCGATAGGGATTGTTCGCGCGGTTCGGGATGTCGTCTGCCGTCACTTGCTGCCGATCCTTTGCTTCGAAACCATCTGTCCGCTGGCCCAGCAGGCGCAGTATTGCGCCATCCGGGGTTAACAGTTCTTCACCCGCTTCAGGATGGCCGCGCGTCCGTGCCGTCCTTTTCATCCCTCCGCGCAGGGGTTGCAAGCATGGCCACACCCGCCGGGGCCGATGACGGCGGGAAGCCGCCACCCTTGCCCGACTATTCCAGAGAATGGGCAAAAAGCCAATCGGCGGGGCCGGGGAAGCGGCCTCCCGGGGGCGGGGTGCCAGGGGGGGGCCTCCCCAGGGCATCACTTCGGCGTCACCCGGCCCGCCGGCACGCCAGTCTTGCGATTGACGCCCTGCCCCTTGCTTCTTAGGGTGGCGCGCATCAGAACGGCGGAGGCAATTCCGCCAGCAAGTCATTGCCGGACCCCCAGCAGGATCAACAGTAACCGTGGTAGCTTTGGTACGAAAACTTCTGCTGGACCAGGGGCTTGCCGCCCGGGCCATGCGCAGTTCTGCCTGGACCGTTATGGGCTATGGCGGCGGGCAGGCGATCCGCCTGATCTCGAACCTGATCCTGACGCGCATCCTGTTCCCCGAGGCCTTCGGCCTGATGGCCCTTGTGACCGTGTTCATCATGGGGCTCGTGATGTTCTCGGATGTGGGGATCGGTCCCTCGATCCTGCAGAACAAGCGCGGGGACGAGCCCGATTTCCTGAACACCGCATGGACGATCCAGGTGGTGCGCGGCGTCATCCTGTGGCTGGGGACCTGTGCGATCGCCATTCCGGCCGCCACCTTCTACAACGAGCCGATGCTGGCGCAGCTTCTGCCGGTCGCGGGGGTGTCGCTTCTGGTTGCGGGGTTCAATCCGACCCGGATCGAGACCGCCGCGCGCCATCTGCTGATCGGACGGCTGACGCTGATCGACCTTTCGGCGCAGACCATTGGCATCATCGCCATGGGCATCCTCGCATGGATCTTCGAGTCGATCTGGGCATTGGTAGCGGGCACCGTCATCACGGCGTTTGCCAAGCTCGTTCTCAGCTTGATCTTCCTGCCGGGCGAGCGGAACCGTTTTCGGTGGGAGCCTACCGCCGCGCACGAGCTGATCCATTTCGGCAAATGGATCTTCCTCAGCACGATCTGCGGCTTCCTGATCGGGCAGGGGGACAGGGCGATCCTGGGCAAATATCTGTCGATGTATCTGCTGGGCATCTACAATATCGGTTATTTCCTGGCCAGTTTCCCGCTTCTGCTTGGCTCGGCCGTAATGGGGCGGCTGATGATCCCGCTTTACCGGGAGCGTCCGCCATCAGCCTCGGCAGAAAATTTCCAACGCCTGCGCAAGATGCGCTTCGCGATGTCCGGGGGCCTGCTGAGCCTTGTGCTGACGATGGCCTTCTTCGGCCCCTTCCTGATCGGGGTGATGTATGACGACCGGTATATCGCGGCCGGCGGCATCGTGGTACTGATCGCCTGCGTGCAGATCACCACGGTGATAGGTCTGACCTACGACCAGTCGGCGCTTGCCGCGGGGGATTCGCGCAACTTCTTTTTCTTCACCGCGTTGCGTGCCTCGGTGCAGACCGCGTTCTTCCTGGTCGGTGCGGAGATCGGCGGCATGACCGGCGCATTGGTGGGGCAGGGGATCGCGGGGATCACGGTCTACCCGTTCCTGATACGCCTGGCACGACGGCATGGTGCGTGGGATCCGCTGCACGACGGTATCTTCTTCTCGGTGGGGTATCTTCTTGGCGCGGTCGCGCTGTGGCTCCATCACGACAAGATCGCGCTTCTGGCGCAACTGGTTGCACCATAGGGCTCAGTCCAGGCGCAGCGGCCTGACCGGGCCGCGCAGCATCATGCGGCGCTTCAACCGTTGCCCGAGGCTTTGCGGCGGCAAAAGCTGTTGATCGCGGTCGAACGTCATGCCGTTCAGCATCGGATCATGCCAAAGCGCGAGCGTGGCCCCCCATTTCGCGGCCTGCTCAGGCGGGATACCGTCCGACCGTCCCATTCCGGTGGCCAGAATCCCCGGTGCCCAGTCTGAGAGCACGATGCGTGGAAAGCGATCTGCAAGATCCGCGACAAGGGCCCGCGAAAAGATGCGGATCGCCCCTTTCGAGACGGCATAGACCCCGCAGGCCGGGTCGGGCCGCTGATCGGCGAAAGAGATGACGTTGATGATCCGCCCCTGTCCGGTTTGCGTCATGCTGCGCAGGGCGGCGTGGGTGCAGGCAACCGTGCCGCCAAGGTTGTTGCGGATGCCTTGCATGAAGCTTTCGGGGGTTTCGTCCAGGAAATCCTGGCGCGGGTGGATCGCGGCGTTGTTGATCAGCAGGGCGATCGGGCCAAGGCGGTCCTCGATCCGGGCGAATTCTGCGGCCACGGCTTCCGCGTCCGAAATATCCAGAGGGAAGGGATGGAAATGTCCCGGCCCGCTTTGCGCCGCGGCAAGGGCGCGCGTTTGCTCAAGCCTTTCCGCATCGCGCCCGATCCCCGCGACGGTCAGTCCACGTCCCACGAGTTCAAGCGCAAGCGCGCGGCCAAGCCCGCTACTGGCCCCGGTCACGACGCTGGCGCGTTCCTTGATCCATTCAGTGCTCATTTCGGGCCTCGGCGATGCGATCCGCGACACGCAGGGCGTTGGCGGCGATGGTCAGGCTGGGGTTCACGCCCATCGAGCTGGGCATGAAGGATGAATCCGTCACATAGAGATTGCCTATCCCATGCGCGCGGCAATCGGGGTTCAGAACGGATGTCGCCGGATCTTCACCGAAACGCAGGGTGCCGCAGGGGTGACCGAAATTCAGCTCGGGCTGGAAGGATAGGAACATCTTGCGCTGCCCGCGAAAGCTGCGGCGGATCGCTTTTCGAAACGCCTTGCGCCGGGCCAGCAACTCGTCGCTGAAGCGGTATTCGAAGCGCAGCGTGCCCGATCCGTCGGGCGGCAGGATGCGGTTTTCGGGGTAGCCGATATCTTCCATCAGGCCGACGAAGATCTTCGCGTCGCCCAGGATCCGCGCCGCTATCCCGGCAGGAAAGCGGGCAAGCTGGCGCAATGGGCGGATCCGGTCCAGCCCCGTGCGCGCCAGAAGCATACGCAAATGATGCAAGATATCGCCATAAGAGGCGTTCAGCCCCATCGCCTGCACCATCCCGAAACGCTTGCCCTCGGTATAATACAGATCGCGCAGACCGATCGCGCGCGAGGGGGCAAAGTTCCGCGCCGACCGGTCTGGCCAAAGGGCGAACATCTCGTTGACGTGAAACATCAGGTTGCGGCCAACCAGCCCGCTTTCATTCGCACAGCCCTGCGGCCAGTGCTCCGCCGCCGAATCCAGCAAAAGCTGCGGTGAGCCGAAGCCCCCCGCCGCCAATACCACGACATCGCCCCGCAGGGTGACGGGATTGCCGTCAAGCAGGGCCTCGACATGGGTGATGCGCCCCGGTTCGCCGCGCAGAGCGGTTACCTCGCACCGCTCCAGAAGGGCAGCGCGACCGGTTGCAAGGGCAGGCTCCACCCCGGCGGAGCGCCCGTCCATCTTGCAGTTGCGCGGGCATTTCACGCCAAGGCAGTCCAGGCAACCCTCCAGATAGCGCACCGCCGTGTGCAGCCTGTAGGGATGCAGGCCGATCCGCTGCATCTGCGCCATCAGGGCGGCATCGCCGGGCGGCAGGTCGGGTGGTGGGCGCAGGTTGTCCGCGGGCACGGACGACAGCGGGTCCGCGGATCCGCAGATGTGATAGATCCGCTCGGCCGCTTCGAGATAGGGATGAAACGCGGCATAGCGCACCGGCCAGCCGCCGGCAGGGTGCGGACGTTCCGGACTGTGGTCAAGGTCATGGGGTTCGGGCCGCTCCAGCGCAGCGGCGTAATAGACGGACGAGCCGCCGACCCCCGCGCCAAGCGGCGGATAGAAGCTGATCCTGCCCCCGTTGATCTGCCCCTCGATCGGATCGGGCCAGAAGCCGCGGATCTTGCGTGCGACCCGGTCGGATAGGTTCGCATCCAGCGCGGTTTGTTCTGCCCGATGCCCCTTGCGGCCCTTTTCCACGAACAGAACCGAAAGCCCCTTTTCGGCAAGCGCCCGTCCCACCGTGCCGCCGCCCATGCCGGTGCCGATGACGATGACGTCCCAATGTCTGTCTGCCAAGCCGCTGCTCATGGTGCCGCAACCGCCTCCGTCCGGGGGGCGGTATCGGCGGACAGAAAGGGCGTGAACAGATGCCGCAGCGCCCGCGCGCCGGTATTCGTCAGGTGGTTGTTGTCGAAATAGAGCGCCTGCCCGGCCTTCATCACACCACAACGGTCCGCATCGCAGAGTTCGGGCCAGCTGTCGATGAGAGTGATCTTCCGTTCTGAATCCATGGAAATCAATGGAACCTCGGCTTGGGCAACCCTGTCAAGAACCGTGGTCCGCGGGACCGAAAGGGCGGCCTCGGTCCTGTCCGGGGCGTCGCCGCGGGCAAGGCGCCGCGCGATGGTGCGGGAATCGTAGAACGGGATCTCGGGAACCTGGCGCAGCACATGGACCGCGTTGAAGTGTTGGCGCAGGGTGTTGACCGTCGCGCGCAGTGCCGCGTCCATCAGGGCAGCCTGCCCATCCGCACCCTCCAATCCGCTTCCGGGCTGCGGCGCGATCTCGATGCGGTTCTCTGCGTCCCGCCCCGTGCCGGTGCCGGTGGCGTAATAGCCGCAGCGACCGATCAGCAGGACACGCTCGATCCCGGGAAGGTCGGGCAGCGCGGCCAGCATCGGGGGGTTGGCGGTGTTGCAGGCGCGATCCTCGGCCGGGGTGGTGGCGGTTTCCACCTTCGTCACGCCAAAGACCGGAGGGCAGCCCGCGTTCCAGATCAGAAGGCCGGGCGTGCCGGTTTCCTGCGCGGCAAGGGCAAGCCCTTCCATGAAGGCGCGCAGGTGACTGTCGCCCCAGATCAGAACCCTCGGTGCCGCGCCTTCGGGGCCGATCTCGCAGACCTCAAGCCCGGCAAGGGGGCCCGTGTCGCGCCATGTGCAGCGCGAGGTGTCTTGCAGGAAATCGGCCGAGGCCGCGATATGCACCCGCGTTTCGGCGCGGAACCGCGCCGGGGCGCCGTCCGTCAGATAGGCGGCAGCCCCGATCGCCAGAAGCACCGCCGACGCGGCACCAACCCCCGCAAGGGCGATCGGAAAGCTGATCCGCAGGCCGCGGCGGAAGGGCAGCTCTACATAGCGCCAGGACAGCACGGCCAGCACCGCCGCAAGCGCCATCCAGGCGGCCGCTTCCACGGCGCCGGAATATTCCTCGCGGTAGTAGTGGGACAGCGTGAAGACCGGCCAATGCCAAAGGTAAAGCGAATAGGAGATCAGCCCGACAAAGACCGGTCCCCGTGCGGAAAGGGTGCGATTGACGGGATTGTCCTGCCGCCCGTTGGCGATCAGAAGTGCCGTGCCCAGCACCGGAAACAGTGCCTGGATGCCCGGAAAGCCGTCTCCCGCGCGGACCAGCGCTATCGAGCCTGCCAGAAGCGCGATACCCACCCAGGACAGCGCGGGATGAAAGGACCACTTCCAGCCGCGCCGCTGCCCTTCGACGGCAAGAAGGACGCCTGCCAGAAGCTCCCATGCGCGGAAGGGGAACAGGAAGAAGGTGGCCGATGGCCAACGCGGCGTCAGCGCGACGCAGGCAATCGTGGAGGTCACGAAGACCAGCCAAAGCATGCCCCGGAGCAGTGCCGGCCGGTGGCGCAACGCCAGCATGAGGATCGGCACCGCCAGATAGAACTGCTCTTCGACCGAAAGCGACCAGGTGTGCAGCAGGATCTTGCTGTCGGCCTCGGTGTCGAAATAGCCCGCTTCGCGCCAGAACTGGACATTGGCCAGATAGACCGTTGCCGCGATCAGCGATTTCCCGAATGCCCGGAACTCGAACGGAAGAAGGATCAGTGCGGCGAAGACGGAGGTCACCACGGCCATCGCCACGAAGGCCGGGGCCAGCCTGCGAAAGCGACGAAGATAGAAATGCGACAGCGACAACCGGCCCGTCTGCGTCAGTTCCTGCCAGAGGATCCCGCCGATCAGAAAGCCCGAAATGACGAAGAAGACATCCACGCCCACAAAGCCGCCACCCAGGCCGGGAGCCGAGAAATGGAAGAACACGACGGCCAGAACGGCGATCGCGCGCAGCCCGTCGATTTCCGGGCGGTAACCGTCATGTCGGGGGATGACGGAAGAATGCTTGGTGTCCGGAATGAAGGCGCCGCTCCTGGCTTTTGGGGCTGCGGGAAAGGTGTTTGCGGGGGTCAGATTACACGGGATTGGGACGAAATACAGACAAAGCGCACCCTTGGGGCGGAAAGTTTCGGGCCACCGGGCAGCTTAACCGTCATCCGCGGCCATATCGACCGACACCGATTTCCAGCGCCGATGCGTCCAGAGCCACTGCTCCACATGCGCGTGGACCTGCGCCTCGAGGCTGCGGTTGAGGGCAAGCGTCATCACCTCGGGGGTATCGGGTGGGATCGGGGCCTCGAGCACGAGGTTGAAATCCACGCCGTTTGGCGCGCGCAGGCCATAGCTTGGCACCAGAAGCGCATTGTAGCGCAGCGCCAGTTCGGCCGCGGACAGCGAGGTCATTGCCGGACGGCCCATGAACTCCAGCGGGACGCCGTCCCAGACATGCTGGTCCAGAACGATGCCAAGCGTGCCGCCACCGCGCAGATAGCGGATCATGTCGGTCAGCCCGGCGCGTCCGCGCGGAAACATCGGCTTGCCGATACGCTCGATCGCGCGGACGTAATGTGTGTTGAAGAAGCGGTTGGTCATCGGCTTATAAAGTCCGCCGATGCCGAAGCCGCGCGCATTGAGCGCGGCGCGCGCCGCATCGTAATTGCCGATATGGCCGGTCACAAGGATCACCGGGCGGCCCGCTTTCACCGCCGCTTCGATCGCGGCCAGGCCGGGTCCGGCGATCGGGGCACGCATTGCGCGTTCGGCGAATTCCGCGCCCGAATAGATCTCGATCAGCGTGCGGCCCAGGTTGTCGGGTACCGCGCGGGTGATTTCCCGTATGCGATCTTCGGGCAGGTCGGGAAAGATCAGGGCCAGGTTGTCGCGCACCCGGCGTGGATAGCCGATCAGCGGCGCCACGATGCGCGACATCAGCCAACCTGCCAGCGGAACCCGCCTGTCATAGGGCAGCTGCAACAGAAGCCACAGGACCGACCGGATAAGTCTGTCTGCGATCCAGTCTGCCGCCTTGCGGGCCGGGGTCTGGGGTCTTGCCATCGTTCTTCCTGCGCTTTGCCGCTCCTATATGGGCCGGATCGCGGCCCATCACAACATGCCCGCGCGGGCCGGAGAGGCGCGTTGACCATTTTCATGTTTCCCAAGGCAATCCTTTGCGGATTCCCGATTGAGAAAGCAGTTGGAAAGCGATCCCCCGCAGGGTTTGATGGGGCAACGGACGCTCGCCCGAAAGGCCACATTCAGATGACCCGCAGAACCTATTACGCGCCGCAAGGCGGATTGCCGCCGCAGACGCAGCTTCTGACCGATCGCGCCATGTTCACCGAGGCCTATGCGGTGATCCCCAAAGGCACGATGAGCGATATCGTCACCAGCTACCTGCCCTTCTGGGAAGGTGCCCGCTTCTGGGTTCTGTCGCGCCCGCTTTCGGGCTTTGCCGAGACCTTCTCGCAATATATCGGAGAGATCGCGCCGGGTGGCGGCAGCGACCGCCCCGAAAGCGATCCGGGCGCCGAGGCCGTGATCTTCGTGGTCGAGGGCACGCTGGAGCTGATGATTGCGGGCACGGTCCATGCGATGGGGCCGGGCGGCTATGCCTTCCTGCCGCCGGGGTGCGTCTGGCAGATGCACAACCGCGCCGGGGCCCCCGCGCGGTTCCACTGGATCCGCAAGGCCTATCAATGGGTCGAGGGGCTGGACGCGCCCGAGCCGTTCGTGACGAACGAAAACGACATCCCCCCCGCCGCGATGCCCGACACGGACGGCAAATGGGCCACCACCCGTTTCGTGGACATGGCGGATATGCGCCACGACATGCATGTGACCATCGTCACCTTCCAGCCTAGCGGCGTCATTCCCTTTGCCGAAACCCATGTCATGGAACACGGGCTTTATGTGCTTGAGGGCAAGGCGGTCTATCGCCTCAACCAGGACTGGGTCGAGGTCGAGGCCGGCGATTACATGTGGCTGCGCGCCTTCTGCCCGCAGGCCTGCTATGCCGGCGGGCCGGGGCCGTTTCGCTATCTGCTCTACAAGGATGTGAACCGCCACATGCCGCTTTAGGGCC
>CALMEG010000063.1 GCA_937863185.1 uncultured Paracoccaceae bacterium
GACCCGGTGCCGGTGCGCCAACTTGCTTGGCTTCGTTCTCGGCGGTTCCGAGGTCGTCTGCGATGCGCTCTTCGGCTTCGTCCGCCACGAATTCTTCGGTCTCGGCGGTGTTGTCTTCGGCTTCGGTGGACTGGATCAGTTCTTCCTCGGCCTGCTCTTCCGCGACCAACGCCTCTTCTGCGATGGCAGGGGCTTCGTCCTCGGCCATACCCGAAAGCAGACGGCTCAGCTCATCGTCTTCCTCGAGATTTGCGGTCCATGTGTCTTCTTCCGGTGCGGCGGGCCCTTCCGTTTCAGCCTTCGCCTCAAGCGAGGCCAGCTCGCGCATAAGGTCTGTGTCGTCGTCGGAGGACAGCGCGGCGACGATGTCGTGCGCATCGTCCTGTGCCGGGGTCAGCAGCAAGGGCGCTTCCCCGGCTTCGACCATGTCTTCGTCTTCGCGCGGCAGCTTGACCACATGGGCAAGGATCAGAGGTTCGAGTGCCGCAGGTGCCTCTTCTTCGGCCGTTGCTTCCTCTTCAACCAGCATATCGTCCGAAAGGGACGCGGCCAGCGTTTCCGCCAGGTCGACCTCATCCTCTTCGATGCTGCCCTCCACCACTGGCGTCTCTTCCGCGTCGGCCATTTCAGCCGCATATTCGGAAACCTCGTCGCAGGTCTCTTCGGTGTCATCCGCAAGGGCGACGATCATATCGGCCTCGGGCGCCTCTTCCATCACCGGGGCGGACATATCGCCGGCAAGCGCTGTGACGGTCTCTTCGGGGGCCTGAGCCTGGGCCAGTTCGGCGGCGGCGGCAGCCAGGGCAGCGGCACGCGCGGCCTGACGGCTGGCGCGGCGCCGAGCGACCACGCTTTCAGGACGACGATGCGGTGCGGCGGGTTCGCCGGCATCGTCGTTCCATTCCAGCGCTTCATCGGTTTCGTCTTCGCTGACCTCTTCTTCGACCGCAACGACTTCTTCTTCCGTCACGGCTTCTTCTTCCGGGATGATCTCGTCGTCAGCCTCGGCGAAGGCGGCCGCCATGATCCCGGAAATCTCCGTATCCGGCATGTCGATATCGGCTTCGGCCACAGTGCTTTCGGCGACCACTTCGTCTTCCATCGGGGAAATGGCGTCGGTCTCCGGGGCCTGCTCGTCTTCGCCCTGCAGCGGACCCGAAAGGTCAAGCTCATAGCCGAACTCGTCATCGGCGCCCTCTGCCTCTACCGGCAGGGCGTCGGGAAACTCGTCATCTTCATAGCTCGGCGCGGCCGACGCGGCGGCGCGGGCCTGGGCTACTGCGGCGCGGATGCGCTGCAGCTTCGCCGCGACGCTTTCGGAAACCGGGTCGATCGCGGCGGGGGCCGCATCGACCACCGGCTCAACCACGGGCGCAGCCGGAGCGGGTGCCGCTTCGGAGACCGAATCGGCCGCTGCCTGCGGGGCCTCTTCCTCGATCTGGCGCGGACGCAGGATGACGCCGTTCGCGTCGATCTTGGCATCAACGCGGCGCTGGATCTCGCGCTCGGCGATTCGGTGCAGCATATCCGCATCGGGGGTCGGGGGTTCTGCACCGAAATACCGGTCCTCCGCAGCGAGGTCCCGGAAATACTCTGCAATTGCCTTCATCGTGTTGAAAGGCTCGTCGAATCCCTCCAGCGTGCAGGAGAAAGTCCCGTACGACACGGTAAGAATTTTGCTCGCACCAACCATGGAACGCTCGCTTTCATACAGATCACGTTGCAACAACCATTCGGGACAACTGGTTCTTTCCCGTGAACGAAATAGGGCGAGAACAAGGCATTGTGCCCCATATCGTTGAATTATCCGGCCTAAATCGTCATCAATCATGACATGAGTATGGAAATTGTCCAATCGACGCGCGGTGTGACCCTTCTGGGCGGGGGTGAGTCTCTGGCCGAGGATGTTGCGGAATCGTTGACAATCGCGCCGGTCCTCGTGGCGGCCGACAGCGGGGCCGATCGCGCGCTTGCGCTCGGGCGGATGCCCGATGCGGTGATCGGCGATTTCGACAGCCTGTCAGAGCATGCCCGCCGCACCATCGCCCCCGACCGCCTGCACCCGATCGCGGAACAGGACAGCACCGATTTCGGCAAATGCCTGATGCATGTGCGCGCGCCGTTCTACCTTGCGCTCGGGTTCACGGGCATGCGGCTGGATCATACGCTGGCCACGCTGTCCTGTGTCGCGCGCCACGATCATCGCCGCGTCATCGTGCTGAGCGATCAGGACATTGCCTTTCTCGCCCCGCCCGAGATCGCGCTCGACCTGCCCGTAGGGGAACGGATCTCGCTTTTTCCCTTCGGTTCCGCAAGCGGTCGCTCCGACGGATTGAAATGGCCGATCGACGGGCTTTGCTTCAGCCCTGCAGGGATCATTGGAACCTCGAACGAGGTGACCGGCCGCGTGATGCTTTCCCTTACGGGTCCGGTAATGCTGATGTTGCCGAAAATACACCTGCGGACCGCGCTTTGCGCTCTTGCGCCGCAATGACCCGCTCGCGGTAGATCACGAACAGCCCCGAGGCCACGATGATCGCGATGCCCAGCCATGTCAGCGCATCGGGGAAATCCTGAAAGAACACATAGCCGAAGATGCATGCGGTCACGATCTCGAGGTAATGCAGCGGCGCCAGCGTCGAGGAAGGCGCGAATTTCAGCGCGTAGGTGATCGCCATGTGGCTGACCGTGGCGGCAAGCCCGACACAGAACACCCAAAGCCAGAAGATCCCCTGCGGCGGTTCGGGCAGAAGCGACGGCACCCCCGTCATCGCGCCCAGAACCAGAAGCGGCAGGCACATCGCCGCCGCCACGACCGCAGTCTGCAACTGCATCGCAACCGGATGCACCAGGCGCGACAGAGACCGCGTGACCAGCATGTAGATGGCAAAGAACAATGCCGTCCCAAGCGGAAAAAGCGCGATGACGCCGAAGGCCGCGAAGGACGGCTGGATCACGAAAAGCGCCCCCACGAACCCCACGACGCAGGCCCAAAGCCGCCGCGGGCCGACGGCCTCGCCCAGAACCAGCCGGCCGATCAGGAGGATGATGAACGGCTCGACAAAGACGATGGCAAGCGCATCCGCGATCGGCATGACCCGCACCGCGGCCACGAAGCAATAGGTCGATCCGATGCCGCAAAACGCCCGCAGCGCCGTCAGCCCCAGCGCGCGCCGCGTCATCCCCAGCCGCAACCCCATCCAAAGCGCGATCGGCGCCATCAGCGCGGCCTGCACCACAAAGCGCCCCATGGTGACGACGCCCACGGGAACCTCCTGGGCGGCCAGCTTGGAGGCAACGTCGATCAGCGGCGCGATGACGCAAAACGCGATCATCAGCGCGACACCGGGCAGGATGCGGTCCGTCTCGTTCATCATCCGCCCATATCCCGGGCCCTCGCACCGGTCGAGGGTGAAAATGCACGCCCCTTCATCTTCGCGCAAATATCCCGGGGGCAAGGGGGCAGAGCCCCCTTTTTACAGATCGCCTCAGCCCATCCGCTCCGAGGCGTAGGAGCCGGGCGAGGCCGGGAAGACCACCGTCTTGTTGCCGTTCAGGAAGGCGCGGTGATGGATATGGGCGTGGATCGCACGGGCCAGCACCTGCGCCTCGACATCGCGGCCAAGGCTGACGTAATCGTCGGGCGATTGCGCATGGGTGATGCGCACGGTGTCCTGCTCGATGATCGGGCCCTCGTCCAGGTCGGCCGTCACATAATGCGCCGTCGCCCCGATCAGCTTCACGCCGCGCTCATAGGCCTGCTTGTAGGGGTTCGCACCCTTGAAGGAGGGCAGGAAGGAATGGTGAATGTTGATGATCCGCCCTGACATCTTTTGGCACAGAGCATCCGACAGGATCTGCATGTAGCGCGCCAGAACCACCAGCTCAGCCCCGGTTTCCTCGACCACGGCCATCATCTGCGCCTCGGCCTGGGGCTTGTTGTCCTTGGTGACGCGGATGCAGTGGAAGGGGATGTCGTGGTTCACCACCACCTTCTGATAGGTCATGTGGTTCGAGATGACGCCCACGATCTCGATCGGCAGCGCGCCGATCCGCCAGCGATACAGAAGGTCGTTCAGGCAGTGGCCGAAATTCGACACCATCAGGAGCACCTTCATCTTCGCGGTGCCGTCATGGATCGCCCAGTCCATCTCGAACGGATCGGCCACGCCTGCAAAGCCGTCGCGCAGCGCCGCGGCTGTGGCGCCGGTTTCGGGATGGAAGGTGATGCGCGTGAAGAACTGCCCGGTCAGCGGATCGTCATACTGATGCGAATCGGTGATGTTGCAGCCGTTCTCGGTCAGGAAATTGGCGATTGCGGCCACGATCCCGCGGCGCGAGGGGCATTTCACGGTCAGCACGAATGAAGTCATCTGGCGTCCTTTCAATCCCCGCTCGGGCCGGGAGGTGTATCTGGCTGCACTTATCCGTTCCCGCGCGCCCGCCTGCCAGCCGGGAAGCGACGGCGCGGCACCGAAATGCGGCGATATGCCGCTGAGATGCGCGGCGCGGGTTTCCGATAGTGGCCGCGACGGGGCGCAGGCGCAGGCTTTGACGCGGGCGCGGGGGCCGGGCTATGCTGTCCCGGTCGGAACGGGGGACAAGGGCGATGGCAGGCGGCTGGGCACAGGACGGTGCGGTGAACGAACAGATCGAGGCGAGCCTTGCCGATGAGCTGGCCCGCCTGAAGGCGCGCCGCCGCCCGGTCGGCGAAAGCCTCAGCCATTGCGCCGAATGCGGCGAGGAAATCCCGCAGGCGCGGCGCGCGGCGCTTCCGGGCGTGAAGCTGTGCATCGCATGTCAGCAGGACCGCGATGCCCGCCCGCAGCTTCGCGGCGGCATGAACCGCCGCGGCTCGAAGGACAGCCAGCTGAAATAGGCGCGGCCTGCGCGGCTTCAGATCTGCTTTTCGGGAATGTTCACCACAAGCCCGTCAAGTTCGGGCGTGACCTTGATCTGGCAAGTCAGCCGCGAGCGTTCGGGATCGGGCTGCCATGCGAAATCGAGCATGTCTTCTTCCATCGGATCCTTGGCTGGAAGCTTGCCGGTCCAGGCCGGATCGACATAGACGTGACAGGTGGAACAGGCACAGGCACCGCCGCAATCCGCGTCGATCCCCGGAACGCCATTGTCGCGGGCGCCCTCCATGACGGTCATGCCGGGCTTCACCTCGACCTCGTGGCGGGTTCCGTCATGTTCAACATAGATGATGTTCACCATTGTCATGCCTTCCAGATTTCCATGGGCAGGGTCCGGCCCGGTCGCTTTTGGCGAAGGGTGTAAGGGATCGCCGCGGCATTTGCCAGAGCCGGCAGGCGGCAGGGCGGAACGGCAACGGGCGCCCGCAGGCGCCCGTCCGTGATCTTGCAGGGAAAGGGGGCGTTACTCGACCGGCAGCGCCACGAAGCGCGGCTCTCCGCCCCTGCGGATCAGCAAGAGGACCGACTTGCGCCCGGCATCCTTGGCCTCGTCGATGCGCGCCTGAAGATCGTCCAGCGTCGCAACCGGACGCTGGCCCGCCTCGACGATCAGATCGCCCGCGCGCATGCCCTTGGCAAAGGCCTCGGTGTCTTCGTCGAGCGATTTCACCACAAGCCCAGTCGCGCCGCTGGACAGGCCCATCTCGGCGGTCAGTTCGGGGTTGAGGGGGGGGA
>CALMEG010000064.1 GCA_937863185.1 uncultured Paracoccaceae bacterium
AGGGGATGGCGCGCAGTGAAACGCGATCCGGCACCGCCTCGACCGTCCGGAGGGCGCCCCTGCCGCGCAGGGCATCGCACCAGCAGCGTATCTCGGATGCGGGGCCTTCGCGCAGGGCGGCAAGGCTGCCGTCGCCATGCAGGGCAAGGCCGCGCAATCCGGCCTGTGCCTCTTCCAGGATGACGGTGCTGATCGGGGTATCTTCCATGCCCCGAGGATAGCAGCCCCGCTTAGCCCTGCGCCAGACAGGCATGCAGGTTTTCGCCAAGTGTGCGCATCAGCACTTCGTAATGCCCGGCGCCGGGATCGAGGCTGCTGCCCGAGGGATCGAGCGGCGCGCCGACGCGCAGGCCGGTCCCCTCGGTCAGGACGTTGATCAGCCTGGGGTCGTGCCCGGCCTCGGGAAAGATGCAGACCGCGCCCGATTGCGCGATCGTGTCGCGCAGCTCGGACAGGTGGTGCGCATCGGGCGCCGTGGCATCGCCAAGCGCGACCGCCCCGGCCACCCTCAGCCCGTAATGGTCGGCGAAATAGCCGTAGGCATCGTGGGCCACCACGAAGGGCCGGTCCGAAACGGGGGCCAGAAGGGCCGCAAGCTCGGCATCGAGGGCGGCGATGCGCTGATCCGCGGCCGCGGCATTGGCGGCGTAGGTTTCGGCATTTTCGGGATCGGCCTGCGACAGGGCCCCGGAGATCACGGCAAGCCAGGTCCGGGCATTGGCGGGGTCAAGCCAGGCATGCGGATCGACATCGCCATGATCGTGACCATCGTGGTCGTGGTCGTGATCGTGGTCGTGGTCATGCCCTTCTTCACCCTCTTCGGCACCATGGCGCTCGACGGTCCCGTCCGCGGCCAGCAGGGCGATCGCGGGGGTGTCGGGGGCGATGCCCTGCAAGGCGCGCTCAAGCCAGGGGGTCATGCCCGGCCCGATCCAGAACACCAGCCCGGCCTCTTGCAGGGTCTGCGCATCGGCCGGGCGCATCTGGTAGTGATGCGCATTGGCCCCGCGTTCCAAAAGCAGCGCCGGGCTTCCCAGATCGCCCATCACCATCGCGGCAAGTGCGTGGACCGGGGGAATGTCGGTCACCACCGAGGGCGGCGCGGCCAGAACCGGCTGCGCGACGCCGCCAAGCACGAGGGTCAGGGCGGGCAAGACACGAAACTGCATGGGGAAGCCTCCGATTTCACTTGTTGCTGCGGAGGGTGTTATTTATGTTATAGCATAACTCGTCAAGAGAAATGTGATAAGGTAACATGAAACCTGCCGCCCCGGCCGATCCGCATGCGACGGACCCCGCCTTCCGCACCCATGATCACAGCCATTGCCAGGGCGACGCGCTTGCCCGGGCCGAGGACGTGGCCGAACAGCGCGGCGTGCGCCTGACCCCGGTCCGCCGCCGCGCGCTGGAAATCCTTCTTGAGGCGCATCGCGCCATGGGCGCCTATGAGGTGCTGGAGCGTCTGGCGGCGGACGGGTTCGGCCACCAGCCCCCGGTTGCCTATCGCGCGCTGGATTTTCTGGTCGAGAACGGTCTGGTGCACCGCATTCGCCGGCTGAACGCCTTCGCCGCCTGCATGCATCCCGGCGTTGCCCATGCGCCCGTCTTCCTGATCTGCCGTTCATGCGACGCGGTGGCCGAGACCGGCGGCGACGCGGTGCGCGCGGCGCTGGAGCAGGTGGCGACCGCCCAGGGCTTCGTGATCGAGCGGGCGAATGTCGAGGCGCTTGGTCTTTGCCCCGCCTGTGCGGGAAAGGACGCCGGATGCTGATTTCGGCCACGGATCTGGGCGTGCGGCATGGCACGGGGTTCGTGCTGTCGAACGTGGATTTCCAGATCGAGCGCGGAGAGATCGTGACGATCGTCGGGCCGAACGGGTCCGGCAAATCCACGCTGGTGCGCGCGCTGATCGGGCTGGAGCGGGCCAGCACCGGGCGGGTCACGCGCGCGCCGGGCCTGTCGATCGGCTATGTGCCGCAGCGGCTTCATATCGACGCAAGCCTGCCGATCACGGTGCGGCGCTTCCTGTCGTTGCCGCGCCGGGTGCCGGATGCCGATGCCGCCGCCGCGCTGGAGCGCACGGGCGTCGCCGGGCTTGAGCGGCGGCAGATGGCGGGCCTGTCGGGCGGGCAGTTCCAGCGCGTCCTGCTGGCGCGTGCGCTGCTGGCGCGGCCCGACATCCTGATCCTCGACGAGGCGACGCAGGGCCTCGATCAACCCGGAACGGCGGCCTTCTACCGGCTGATCGAGGAGGTCCGGGCCGAGACCGGGGCGGCGGTCCTGATGGTCAGCCACGATCTGCATGTGGTGATGTCGGCCTCGGACCGGGTGATCTGCCTCAACGGCCATGTCTGCTGCGAGGGCACGCCGCGCGTGGTCTCTGCCGCGCCGGAATATCGCGCGCTGTTCGGCCTTGGAACCGGCGGGGCCTTCGCGCTTTACCGCCACGCCCACGATCACGACCACGATCATGATGCGGGCCACGGGCATGATCACGCCCATCCGCACCACGCTCACCCCCATTCCCATGAAGGCCATGACCATGCTTGACGATTTCCTGACGCGCGCGGGGCTGGCGGGGGTCGGGCTGACGCTGGCGACGGGGCCGCTTGGCTCTTTCGTCGTCTGGCGCCGGATGGCCTATTTCGGGGATGCCACGGCGCATGCGGCGATCCTGGGGGTCGCGCTGTCGTTCGGCTTTGGAATCTCGGTCTATCTTGGCACGCTGGTGGTGGCGCTTGGCATGGCCGTCGCGGTGGCAAGCCTGGCCGGACGGGGCCATGCGATGGACACCACGCTGGGGGTTCTGGCGCATTCGGCCCTGGCGCTCGGGCTGGTCGCGGCCTCGTTTCAAAGCGGGTTGCGGGTCGATCTGTCGGCCTGGCTGTTTGGCGACATCCTTGCGGTCAGCCGGGCCGATCTGGTGGTGGTCTGGCTTGGCTCGGTGGCGGTTCTGGGGCTTTTGGCCTGGCGGTGGCAGGGCTTGCTGACCTCGACCCTGAACGAGGAACTGGCGCAGGCCGCGGGGCTTGATCCGCGGCACGAGCGGCTGATCCTGACGCTTGCGCTTGCGCTGGTGGTGGCGGTGTCGATCAAGATCGTGGGCGCGCTTCTCATCTCGGCCATGCTGATCATCCCGGCGGCGGCGACGCGCGGGCTTGCGCGCACGCCCGAACAGATGGCGGCGGGGGCTACCCTTGTCGGCGCGGTCTCGGTGATCGCGGGGCTGGCGGCCTCGATGCGCCTGGGCACGCCCGCGGGGCCCTCGATCGTGGCCGCCGCGGCCGGGTTATTCGTTCTGTCGCTGCCGCTGCGGGGGCGGGTGGGGGCCTAGCGCCCGACGCTGGTATAGGCCGTGAACCCGGCCTTGAGGGCATCGCCCTCGGCGTAGATATTGCGCAGGTCGGCCAGTCTGGGCACCGTCATCCTGCGCGCAAGCCGCGCGAGGTCGAGGCCCCGGAACTCGTTCCATTCGGTCAGGATCACCACGCAATCGGCCTTGTTCGCGGCCTTGTAGGCATCGTCGACCCACTGCACCCCGGGCAAGAGCGCGACGCCCTCGTTGCGCCCCTGCGGGTCCACCACGCGAAGTTTCGCCCCCGCCCCCACAAGGGCCGGAACGATGGTCAGCGAAGGGGCGTCGCGCATGTCGTCGGTATTGGGCTTGAACGTCACGCCCAGGATCGCGATGGTCTTGCCGTTCACCGAGCCGCCGCAAAGATCGACGATCTTGTCGATCATGCGCCGCTTCACCTCGTCATTCACCTGGATGACGGTCTCGACGATGTTAATGGGCACCGAATGATCCTGCCCCATCCGGGCAAGGGCCTTGGTATCCTTGGGAAAACACGATCCGCCATAGCCCGGGCCGGCATGCAGGAACTTGTTGCCGATGCGCCCGTCAAGCCCCATCCCGCGCGAGACTTCCTTGATGTTCGCACCGACCCTTTCGCACAGAAGCGCGATTTCGTTGATGAAGGTGATCTTGGTCGCAAGGAAGGCGTTGGCGGCGTATTTGATCAGCTCGGCCGTTTCCAGATCGGTATAGAGGATGGGGAATTCGCGCAGGAACAGCGGGCGGTAGATCTCGCCCATCACGTTGCGGGCGCGCTCGGACCGGGTGCCGACGACGACGCGGTCGGGGCGCATGAAATCGTCGATCGCGGCGCCCTCACGCAGGAATTCGGGGTTCGAGGCCACATCGAATTCGGCATCGGGGCGCACCTTGCGGATGACCTCTTCCACGGCGGCATTGGTGCCCACGGGCACGGTGGATTTGGTGACGATGACGGTATAGTGGCTGAGCGCGGCCGCGATCTCCTCGGCGGCCTGCATCACATAGGTCAGGTCGGCGTGGCCATCGCCGCGCCGGGTGGGGGTGCCGACCGCGATGAAAACTGCATCCGCCCCGGTCACTGCGGCATGAAGATCCTGCGTGAAGCTCAGCCGGCTGGCTGCGACGTTCCTGGCCAGCAGCTGGTCGAGGCCCGGTTCGTAGATCGGGATTTCGCCCTGTGTCAGAAGCTCGATCTTGTGCGGGTTCTTGTCGACGCAGACCACCTCGTGGCCAAAGTCGGAAAAGCAGACACCGGATACGAGTCCGACATATCCGGTGCCGATCATCGCGATTTTCATGATGTGTTCCCTGGTAAATCTGCGCGACTTTCCGACGAGTTCACGGCCGTGTCAACGCGGCCGATTATCCCCTGCGCAGGGTTGCAACAGCGCCGTTGCGCGCCGAAATGCCCTGTTCCGGCCGGGTTAGGCGAAGATGCGCCGACAACTCTGGCGAAACTGCAACACTCGCTGTCGCCGCGCTGCGGCGTAAACTGATTCCCCCTTTGCAATTGTTTTCGATTGTGTAAGTGTCGCTTCGATGCTGTCGGCGTCGGCGGCTCTCTACAGTAATGACGGAGAATACCATGAAAAAAATTGCTACCATCGCCCTGGCCCTTGGCCTGACGGCTTCGACCGCTTTCGCTGGCGGCTACTCGGCCCCCGTCGTGGAAGCTGAACCGGTTGTCGTCGAGGGTTCGTCCTCGTCGAACGCTGGCCTGCTGATCCCGGCCCTGCTGGTTGTCGGCCTGATCGCCGCTGCCGCTTCGGACTCCTCGTCCGACTAATCTGCCCTTTTGGGAATATGCTCCAGAAATTCTGGGCAGAACGGGCCAAGGATTTTATATCCTTGGCCCGTTTCTTATCATCAATGCTGATTCATTTACGTTGAAGTTGAACTGATGGTGGTTCAAGTAGACGGCTTCTGTGGGCCTTAACCAAGTTGCGGTCAATTACGCAGCGTTTGCAGGCTGACATTACCGATCTCGGGGCCGACCCACTGGCGCGACATCAGGATCCGCCCATCGGCCGAGACCAGATAGACGTTGTCGACCGAGACCCCGCCGCCGGTGCACTGTTCGGCAACCTGCGTGCCCGAATAGCCGACGCCCGCGAAGCTGAAGGATTTGCCTTCGCCCGGCTGCACGGTGCAGGTCAGGATCAGCGGGCGTTCCACCCATTCGCCATCCAGATACCGCTGAATGCGCTGCGCCTGCCCGGCGCGGCGGCCACGGATCAGCGCGCCGACACCTTCGGTTTCGGCCGACATCAGGTCATTGGCATAGCCGCGCGTGGCCTCAAGCAGCCCGTGGCGCAGGGTCACCGTCTGGTCTTTCGAAAGCGCGAAGGTGCGCTTGGCGCCATTCTCTCCGTAAAGGCCCACGACCGACGCGCCGCCCAGCTTCTCGAACGACACCAGCAAGAGCGGCCCCGGCGTGGTGGCAAGGGCCTTCGCCGACAGCGCCTCGGGATCGACCTTGGGGCC
>CALMEG010000065.1 GCA_937863185.1 uncultured Paracoccaceae bacterium
CCCGTCTCCCAGGCTCGCGAGCAGGTCGAGCGCCGCGCTCTCTGTGGCGGGCTCCTTGGCGAACGCCCCGAGCGCATCGACGCACTCCGCGGCGTCGAACGCCCCCAGGACCGGCAACACCGCCCCCACCACCGCCACGATCATCGGCGCCGCCCCGCGCGCGATAGGATAGACCCGGCTCAGGTCGCCCTGCTCATAGGCGTAGGTCAGGAAGAACTTGTAGGCGAAATGCGTGCACCCGGCCGCGATCACCCAGGGCCAGACTTCGGCCGGCGGCCACGGACGGGTCGCCACGACGGCAATGCCGATCGGGATCTCCATCACCGACAGGATCACCATCGAGCCGACCTTGGACTTTCCGCCCTTGCTCAGCGCATCCCACAATGCATGCAGAAGGGCGCCGCCCGGAACCGCCAGCATTACCCCGAAAGCCATCCCGCCACCTGCCCGACCGATTGTCCGTTATCGGTAAAGCGCGGCGGCGGGACCGGCAAGGGGGATACCGCCCCCCGCCTTATACCAGGGCGTCGTTGCAGCGCTTGCAGGTGCCCGGATGGGCATGGCTGCCCACATCCGGCAGGATCCGCCAGCAGCGTCCGCATTTCTCGCCCTCGGCGGTTTCGAACACCACCGCGATGCCCGGAACCTCGGGCAGGCGGAAGGCCTCGTTCGGGGCCGGATCGGCGGTCAGGACCGCCGAGGAAGTGATGCAGATATCCGCGAAATCGACCGAATGCAGCGCCCTGAGAAGGTCTGCATCCTCGACATGGACGACCGGGGCCGCCTCGAGGCTGGCGCCGACCACCTTGGCGCTGCGCTGCACTCCAAGCGCGGCGGTCCCGGCACGGCGGGCGGGGCGGATGCCGTCCCATTTCGCGGCCAGCGGCTCATCCCGCCAGTCGGCGGGCGTTCTGGGCATGTCGGTCAGATGCACCGAACCCGCCTCTTCGGGGAAGCGCGAAAGCCACACATCCTCCATCGTGAACACCAGGATCGGCGCAAGCCAGGTGGTCAGGCGATGGAACAGAAGGTCCAGCACCGTGCGCGCGGAACGGCGGCGCAGGCTGTCGGGCGCGTCGCAGTAAAGCGCATCCTTGCGGATGTCGAAATAGACCGCGGACAGATCGACCGTGGCAAAATTGAACAGCGCCTGGAAGACCCCCTGAAAATCATAGGCATCATAGCCCTTGCGCACGGTATGATCGAGCTCGGCCAGGCGGTGCAGAACCCACCGCTCCAGTTCGGGCATATCGGCGGGGGCCACACGCTCGGCCTCGGCAAAGCCCGCAAGGTTGCCCAGCAGGAAGCGCATCGTGTTGCGCAGCCGGCGATAGCTGTCGGCCACGCCCTTCAGGATTTCCTTGCCGATGCGCAGGTCGGCCGTGTAGTCGGCCTGCGCCACCCAAAGCCGCAGGATATCGGCGCCGTATTCGTCGATCACCTGCTGCGGGGCGATGGTGTTGCCAAGCGATTTGGACATTTTCATGCCCTTCTCGTCCAGCGTGAAGCCATGCGTCAGCACCCCGCGATAAGGCGCCCGGCCCTTCGTGGCACAGGCCTGAAGCATCGAGGAATGGAACCAGCCGCGATGCTGGTCGGTGCCCTCCAGATACAGATCCGCAATCCCGTCGGGCGTGCCGTCGGCGCGGTCGCGCAGCACGAAGGCATGGGTCGAGCCGCTGTCGAACCACACGTCGAGCACGTCGAAGACCTGATCGTATTCCTCCGGGTCGGCAATGCCTTCCAGCACCCGCGCCTTGAAGCCGTCCTTGTACCAGACATCCGCGCCCTCGGCCTCGAAGGCCGCCACGACGCGGGCGTTGAGTTCGGCATTGCGCAACAGGAACCCGTCATCGGTGGGCCTGGCACCCTTCTTCACGAAACAGGTCAGCGGCACGCCCCAGGCGCGCTGCCGGCTCAGCACCCAGTCGGGCCGCGCCTCGATCATCGAGTAAAGCCGGTTGCGCCCGGTCTGCGGCGTCCATTTCACCAGCTTGTCGATCGAGGTCAGCGCACGCGCCCGGATCGTGTCGCCATATTCGCCCATCCCGTCATCGAGCACCTTGTCGATGGCGGCGAACCATTGCGGGGTATTGCGATAGATCAGCGGCGCCTTGGAACGCCAGCTATGCGGGTAGGAATGCTTCAGCTTGCCCTTGGCCAGAAGCGCCCCGGCCCAGGCCAGCTGCTTGATGTTCGAGACATTCGCAGGCCCTTCCTTGCCGTCGGGCAGAACGATCGCCTGCCCGCCGAACAGCGGCAGGTCCGGCCGGTAGGAACCGTCTTCCAGAACGTTATAGGTCATCGGCAGGCCGAATTTCAGGCCAATCTGGTAGTCGTCGTCGCCATGGCTGGGCGCGGTATGCACGAACCCCGTCCCGGCATCGTCGGTGACATGCTCGCCGGGCAGGACCGGAACGTCGAAATCCCACTCGCCCGCGCCGTTCTCGACACCGCGATAGGGATGGGCAAGGGTCAGCCCGGCCAGTTCCTCGGCGGACACCCCGCGCAACCGGCTGAAACTTTCGACCTTGGCCGCGCCCATCACGCTCTCGGCCAGCTTGTCGGCCAGAAGGACGGTCTCGCCCACGCGCGCGGTGGTGTTCTCGGCCACCGTGTCGACGCGATACAGCCCGTAAGGGATTTCGGGGCTGAAGCACACGGCGCGGTTCTGCGGGATGGTCCAGGGGGTCGTGGTCCAGATCACCACCGAGGCATCGTGCAGCTGATCGGCCAGAAGCGCCTGATCGGCGCCGTCATATTCCACCGCATCCTCGACCGGCATCGGCGCATTGCCGCCGCGCAGAACCGCGAAACGCACCCAGATCGTGTGGCTGGTGTGATCGTGATACTCGACCTCGGCCTCCGCCAGGGCGGTCTTTTCCACCGGCGACCACATTACCGGCTTCGAGCCTTGGTAAAGCGTGCCGTTCATCAGAAGCTTCATGAACTCTTCGGCGATCACCGCCTCGGCGTGGAAATCCATCGTCAGATAGGGCGCGTCCCATTTCCCGGTGACGCCAAGGCGCTTGAACTCCTCGCGCTGGATGTCGATCCAGCCCTCGGCGAAACGGCGGCATTCCTGGCGAAAGGCAACCAGGTCAACATCGTCCTTGTTCAGCCCCTTCGCGCGGTATTGCTCCTCGATCTTCCATTCGATGGGCAGACCGTGGCAATCCCAGCCCGGAACATAACGTGCATCGCGCCCCATCATCTGCTGCGAACGGACGATGAAATCCTTCAGGATCTTGTTGAGCGCGTGCCCGATATGCAGATGTCCATTTGCATAGGGCGGGCCGTCATGCAGCACGAACGGCGTGCGCCCCTCCTGCGCGCGCAGCCGGTCGTAAACGCCGATCTTCTCCCACCGCGCCAGCCAATCCGGCTCGCGCTGCGGAAGGCCCGCGCGCATCGGAAAATCGGTCTCGGGAAGAAAGACGGTATCACGGTAATCAGGTGTCGTGGCGGGCGTATCAGCACACATCGGTCTTGTCCTTTGCAGGGAATGGGCGCATCACCCGCGCCCGTTTCTGGCTCGCAATTCCCGGCCACCCTGACGCGTCAGAGCGCCGGGCCAGTAATTCGATGCATGAGACGCATGTGCCAGGTCATGCCCGCCTTATAGGCGCGGCTCGGCGCTGCGGCAAGGCGGTGAACCGCCAGTTTCTTCAGAGTCGAAATATCCCCGCCGGAGGCTCCTGCGATCGGCCATGGAACGCTCCGCGGGGGATATTTTCACTCTGGTGAAAGGGGGGTGCGGCCTTATTCCGCCTTGCCCGCGCACGGGCGGCACCCTATCTGATCGCCGACAGGAGACCGCCATGACCGCACCGCCCCCCCGTTTCGAGGTTACCGAAGCCGATATCGAGCGAGTCGTCGCGCGCTTCTATGCACGGGTGCGCGCGCATCACCTTCTGAGGCCGGTCTTCGCCGCCCATGTCGAGGACTGGCCCGCCCATGAGGCGAAGATCGCCCGGTTCTGGAAGGGTGCGATCCTGTTTCACGCAGGTTATGACGGCAGCCCCATGATGGCGCATCGCCGCGCGGGCAATGTCGAGGCCGGGCATTTCCCGATCTGGCTGGGGCTGTTCGACGACACGTTGCGGCAAGAGCTTGAGCCGCTGGCCGCTGCAAGCTGGTCCGCGCTTGCCCATCGCATCGGGCAAGGCCTGCGGCTTGGCGTGGAGGATATGGGCCGCCCCCGCGATACGGTGCCCGTCCTGCGCTAGTCCTCGTCCGCTTTCGATTTCGAAAACACGCCCGTCAGCGCCCGGCTGACGAGATTGGTCACCCGCGGTTTCGGCAGGGCCGCGAAGGGCATCGGGCGGCAGACCTCGATCGCGGCGATGCCCACGCGTGCGGTCAGCGCGCCGTTCACGACGCCTTCGCCGAAGCGGCGCGAGAGTTTCGACAAAAGCCCGCCGCCCGCCATCGTTTCGATCAGGTCGTCGCCTGCCGCGACCGCGCCGGTGGCGACAAGGTGGGTCATCACCGTGCGCGCCAGGCGCAGCGAGCCGAACGAGCCTGCGCGCCCGCCATAGATCTCGGCGATGCGCCGGATCATGCGCAGGTTCGCGGCAAGCGCCGCGAAGACATCGGCCAGAGCCAGCGGCACGAGCGCAGTGACGGTGGCGACGGTCCGGGCGGCGGCCTCGACCTCGAGACGCGCGGCGGCATCGAGCGGGCCCATCAACTCGCGTTCGGCAAGGCCCAGAAGGTTCTCGGCATCGAATGCATCGCCCGTCCGTTCGGCCAGGCGGGCGCGGGACCAGTCCAGCTCGGGGCGGGCCGCGTAAAGCGCGGAAAGCTGCGTCACCGCCGCCCGCGCCTGCCCCAGATCGCCGGAGGCGGCGGCGGCCCCCACCTTGCGATGCACGCCGTCAAGGCGGCGCAGGCGCGCGAAGGCTGCCAGTTCGCGCCCCGCCATCAAAAGCGCGGCCAGAACGAAGGCGCCGATCAGCGCGATGCCCAGCCATCCCAGAACCGGGTTCGCGGCGAACAGCCCGGTCACGAAATTCCACGCCGCGACCGAGGCGAGAAACCCCAGAAGGGCCGCCGCCGAACGCCAGAAGAACCGCGTCAGCCCCGAGGTCGGGCGCGCGGCAAGGC
>CALMEG010000066.1 GCA_937863185.1 uncultured Paracoccaceae bacterium
CCCTTGCGTCCGAGTTCGTGGAAATGGTCCCAGGTGGCCCAATGCGGAACGAGGTTGGAATTGGCGATCAGCACGCGCGGCGCATCACGATGGGTGCGGAACACGCCCACCGGCTTGCCCGACTGGACCATCAGCGTCTCGTCTTCTTCAAGATTGCGCAGGCTGTCGCAGATCCGGTCGAAATCCTCCCAGGTGCGGGCCGCGCGCCCGATGCCGCCATAGACCACAAGTTCGTGCGGGTTCTCGGCCACGTCGGGGTGCAGGTTGTTCATCAGCATCCGCAAGGGCGCCTCGGTCAGCCAGCTTTTCGCGCTGATCTCGGTGCCGGTGGCGGGGAACACGTCGCGGGTGTTGTGGCGGGGATTGGTCATGGTCAGCCTCTCAGTTCGGGGGCCAGATCGGCCAGAGTTTGCAGGATGCCCGCCAGCACGGGCCGCAGCACGGCAGCCTTGGCCACGTCATAGGCGAAGGGCGGGGTTTCGGTGCTCAGATGGGTGGATTGCGCCAATTCAAGCTGGATCGCGTGGATGCCCTCGGCGGGGCGGCCGTAATGGCGCGTGGTCCAGCCACCCTTGAAGCGGCCGTTCAGCACGCTGGTCCGGCCCGTCGCGGCGCATCCCTCCTGCACCGCCGTCGCAATGCGCGGATCGCAGGTGGTGCCGCCGGCGGTGCCGATGTTAAAATCGGGCAGCGTGCCATCGAACAGGAACGGGATATGCGAACGGATCGAATGGCAATCGAACAGGATCGCCACGCCGTGCCGCACCTTCACCCGGTCCAGCTCGGCCGCAAGGGCCGCGTGATAGGGGGCGTGAAAGGCGCGGCGGCGCGCCTCGGTCTCGTCCGTATCGGGGGGATCGGCCCAGATCGGTTCACCGTCGAAATCGGTCAGCGGCACAAGCCCGGTCGTGTTCTGGCCGGGATAGAGGCTTTCGTTTTCCGGCGGGCGGTTGGCGTCGATCACATAGCGGTGGAACGTGGCGCGCACGGTGCTCGCGCCAGGCAGAAGGCCGTCATAAAGGCGGTCGACATGCCAGTCGGTATCGGCAAGACGCTGCCCCCGCGCCGTCAGCCGGGCAAGGATTTCGGGCGGCAGCCAGGTGCCGACATGCGGCATGCCCAGAACAACGGGGCCATCGCCCTGCACCACGATCACGGGGCTTTGCGGCGCATCGCTCATGGCTGCACCCCATCGATGGCGGCGGCGCGGATCAGCGCGCCGGTGCGGATCAGGGTGGCGGCCTTCTCAAGGTCCGGGGCAAGGAAGCGGTCCTGCGCCACTGCGGCCACCTCGGTGCGCAGGGCGGCAAGAACCGCCTGCAACCGGCCCGAGGTTTTCAGGGGCGCGCGAAACTCGATCCCCTGCGCGGCGCAGATCGCCTCGACCCCAAGGATCACCGAGAGGTTGTCGTTCATCCGCCCCAACCGCCGCGCCCCATGCGCCGCCATCGAGACATGGTCTTCCTGATTGGCCGAGGTCGGTGTGGAATCGGTCGAGCAGGGATTGGCAAGATGCTTGTTCTCGCTCATCAGGGCGGCCGTCGTGACCTCGGCGATCATCAGGCCCGAGTTCAGCCCCGGATCGGGCGTCAGGAAGGGCGGCAGGTCGTGGCTGAGCGTCGGATCGACCATCAGCGCCACGCGGCGCTGCGCGATCGCGCCGATCTCGGCCAGGGCCAGCGCGATCTGATCGGCCGCGAAGGCGACGGGCTCGGCATGGAAATTGCCGCCCGAAACGATGCGGCCGTTCGACAGGACCAGCGGATTGTCGGTGACGGCATTCGCCTCGATCTCAAGCGTGCGGGCAGCATGGCGCAGGATGTCCAGCGCCGCGCCCGCCACCTGCGGCTGGCAGCGGATGCAGTAGGGGTCCTGCACGCGGGTGTCGCCGTCGCGGTGGCTTTCGCGGATCTCCGACCCCTCCATCAGCGCGCGCATCTGGCGGGCCACCTCGATCTGGCCGGCATGGCCCCGCAGGTCATGGATTTCGGGCTGCAACGGCGCGGTCGAGCCCATGATCGCATCGGTCGACAACGATGCCGTGACCATCGAGGCCACGGCGTTGCGCCACCCCCGGAACAGCCCGATCAGTGCAAGCGCGGTCGAGAATTGCGTGCCGTTGATCAGCGCCAGCCCCTCTTTCGGGCCAAGGACGACCGGCTCCAGCCCGGCGCGCGCAAGCGCCGCGGCGCCCGGCAGGCGCTGCCCTTCCACCACGGCCTCGCCCGCGCCGATCATCACCGCCGTCATATGCGCCAGCGGCGCCAGATCGCCCGAGGCCCCGACCGAGCCCTGCGCGGGCACCACCGGAACCACGTCGCGCGCCAGCATCGCCTCGATCAGCGCGACGATCTCCCACCGCACGCCTGAGGCCCCGCGCCCAAGGCTGAGCAGCTTCAGCGCCATCATCAGCCGCGTTGCCGCCGCATCGAGCGGCGCCCCCACGCCGCAGCAATGCGACAGGATCAGGTTGCGTTGCAGCGTGGCCGTGTCCTGCGCCGCGATCTTGACCGAGGCCAGCTTGCCAAAGCCGGTATTGACCCCGTAGACCGCCGCCTCGCCCTTCGCCGCCGCCGCGATCCGCGCCGCTGCGGCCTCGACCGGGGCGCGGGCGCCGGGATCGAGGCGCGCGGGCACGCCGTCGCGCCACAACGTCTCAAGCTGCGCCAGCGTCGCGGCGCCGGGGATCAGGGTCAGGGTCATTCGGCACCTCCAAAAATGCGCGCGTGAAGCGGGTTGAAGCCGATCCGCCAGGCCAGTTCGGCCGGGTTGGTCACGTTCCAGACCGCCAGATCGGCACGCAGCCCCGGCGCGATGCGCCCGCAATCAGGCAGGCCCAACGCGCGGGCCGCATGCTCGGTCACGCCGCGCAGGGCCTCTTCGGGGGTCAGGCGGAACAGGGTGCACCCCATGTTCATCGTCAGCAGGATCGAGGTCACCGGCGAGGTGCCCGGATTGCAATCGGTCGAAAGGGCCATCGGCACGCCATGCGCACGGAAGGCCTGAACCGGGGGCATCTGCGTTTCGTGCAAGGTGTAGAAGGCCCCCGGCAAAAGAACCGCGACCGTGCCCGATCGGGCCATCAGGGCCGCGTCCTCGGGCGTGGCATATTCCACATGATCGGCCGAAAGCGCCCCGTAACGCGCCGCAAGCGCCGTGCCGCCCTGATGCGAAAGCTGCTCGGCATGAAGCTTGACCGGCAGGCCCAGATCGCGCGCAAGATCGAAGACCCGCGCGATCTGGGCGGTATCGAAGGCGATCCCCTCGCAAAACCCGTCCACCGCATCGACAAGCCCCTCGTCATGGGCCGCGCGCAGCGTGGGCAGGCAGATCTCGGTCAGGTAGTCGTCGGGGCGGCCGCTGTATTCGGGCGGGCAGGCATGGGCCCCAAGGTAGCTTGTGCGCACCCGCACCGGGCGTTCGCGCGCAAGGCGCCTTGCGGCGCGCAGCATGCGCAGCTCTGCCTCCTGCTCCAGCCCGTAGCCGGATTTCACCTCGATCGTCGTCAGCCCCTCGGCGATCATCGCATCCAGCCGGGGCAGCGCCTGTGCGACCAGATCGTCCTCGCTTGCCGCGCGCGTGGCGCTGACGGTGGACAGGATGCCGCCCCCTGCCCGCGCGATCTGTTCGTAGCTTGCGCCCTGAAGGCGCATCTCGAATTCCCGCGCGCGGTCGCCGCCAAAGACGATGTGGCTGTGACAGTCGATCGGCGCGGGCGTGACCAGCCGCCCGCCCAGATCGCGGCGCGGGGCCTGCGCATGATCGCCGGGCAGGTCGCCCTCGGGCCCGACCCAGAGGATGCGCCCGCGCTCCAGCACGACCGCACCCGCCTCGACCAGCCCGTAGCCGGGGCCGTCCAGTGTGGCAAGGCGCGCGTTGCAAAGGATTTCTCGTGTCATCTTCGGCCCTGTGAATGCGTGGCGCTTGTTTTGTGCGCGTTTAATTGTAATATGTATGCACATATTTTTTCTGTCAATACGCAGAACCCACGGGGCGAACCATGAAGATTCTTTGGGCAGAGCAAGCACTTACGCAAGACGGGTGGGCGCAGGACGTGCGCATCGCTGTCGACGGCACGGGCCGAATCCGGGAGGTGACGGCCGGAACCGCGCCCGAGGGCGAGCGCCATGCGATTCTTCTTCCGGCGCCCGCCAATCTGCACAGCCACGCCTTCCAGCGTGCGATGGCCGGGCTGACCGAGCGGCGCGGCCCCGACCCGCGCGACACGTTCTGGACCTGGCGCCAGCTGATGTTCCGCTTTCTCGACCGCCTCACCCCCGAGGATGTCGAGGCCATCGCCGCCTTCGTGCAGATGGAGATGCTTGAGGCCGGCTATGCCTGCAATGCCGAATTCCACTATCTGCACCACCGCCCCGGCGGGCTGCCCTATGCCGATCCGGCCGAAATGTCGGCGCGCATCGCGGCGGCGGCAGAGACGACGGGCATCGGGCTGACCCTGCTGCCGGTTCTCTACCAGTATGGCGGCTGCGACCGGCGCGCGCTTGGCCACGGCCAGATCCGGTTCGGAAACACCCCCGAGCAGTTCGCCAAACTGCATGAGGGCGCGCGCGATGCCATTGCCGCGCTGCCCGAAGACACGGTTCTGGGCACCGCCCCGCACAGCCTGCGCGCGGTCGGTCCCGACGGGCTGCGCGACGCGATCACCCTGGGCGACGGGCCGATCCACATGCACCTAGCCGAACAGATCGCCGAGGTCGACGAGGTGCGCGCCGCCTGGGGGGCGCGACCGGTAAGCTGGCTTCTGGACAACGCGCCGGTGGACAGCCGCTGGTGCCTGATCCACTGCACCCAGATGGAACCGGAAGAGACGCTGGCACTTGCCGCAACCGGGGCGGTGGCCGGGCTTTGCCCGATCACCGAATCCTCGCTCGGCGACGGGATCTTCGACGGCGTTCGCTGGCTTGGGGCGAACGGGCGCTTCGGCATCGGGTCGGACAGCAATATCCGCATCTCCCTGTCCGAGGAATTGCGCACGCTGGATTATTCGCAGCGGCTGCGCGACCGCTCGCGCGCGGCTTTGGCACAACCCGATGCCTCTACCGGGCGCGTGCTGTTCGAGGGCGCCGCCCGCGGGGCGGCACAGGCGGCGGGGCGGGCCTCGGGCGCGATCTCGGCCGGGCTCTGGGCCGATCTGCTGGCGCTGGACGGCGCGGCGGTCGACCTGATCGGCAAGACCGGCGATACGATCCTGGACGCCTGGGTTTTCGCGGGCGATGACAGAATGGTGCTTGATGTCTGGTCCGCCGGCCGCCATGTGGTGCGCAATGGCCGGCATGTCGCGCGGGATGCGATCCGCAGCCGCTATGTCGAAACCCTGCACCGCCTGAAGGACGCGCTCTGAGATGCTGGAAATGCCCACCTCCTGGCAAGCCATTCAGGCCGAGGTGCTGCACCGCATCCGCACCCGGCAATGGCCCCCCGGCGACATGATCCCCAATGAGGCGGTCCTTGCCGAGGAAT
This sequence comes from uncultured Paracoccaceae bacterium, assembly GCA_937863185.1. GTDB lineage: Bacteria > Pseudomonadota > Alphaproteobacteria > Rhodobacterales > Rhodobacteraceae > CALMEG01. The sequence continues at coordinate 5,482 of CALMEG010000066.1, forward strand.
TCGGCTGCGCGCGCACGACCGTCAACCGCGCGCTGCGCGAACTGGCCGAGGCGGGCTATCTTGACCGGCGCCGCAAGGCGGGCACCAGGGTCGCGCTGAACCCGATCCGCAAGGCGACGCTGGAGATCCCCGTCATCCATCACGAGGTGGAGGCCCGCGGCGGCAGCTACGGCTATGCGCTGATCTCGCGCGAGATGTCGGCGGTGCCGCTGCATATCCGATCCCGCCTTGGGGTTCCGCCCGAGGCCGAGCTGCTGCACGCCCGCGCGCTGCACATGTCGGATGGCGCGCCCTATGCCTATGAGAACCGCTGGATCAATCCCGCCGCGGTGCCGGCCCTGATGGAGGTCGACCTTGCCCGCGTCAGCGCCAATGCCTGGCTGGTCCAGAACGTTCCCTATTCCAAGGGCAGCCTTGCCCTGTCGGCCACCGAGGCCGACGAGGACACCGCCACGATCCTGCGATGCAAGCCCGGCGCGGCCCTGTTCACCGTGGAACGGACGACCTGGATGCACGAGACGCCGATCACCTGGGTGCGCCAGTGCTACCCTCCGGGCCACCGCCTGATGACCGAGATATAGGCCCGCGGAGCAGTTCCATGGACTGAGCTTGCGCTGACGGGTTCAGGAAGCGCGGGGGATGTACAGTCGCAACGGGATGTCATGGAAAGAAGCCGCGGTC
>CALMEG010000067.1 GCA_937863185.1 uncultured Paracoccaceae bacterium
TTCGACCAGGGTTTCCACGCGCCGGTTCAGGTTGCGCCCCATCCAGTCGGCCGAGGAGAAGAACACCCGCGCCTTCTTCGAAGGTAGCCCGTGGCCGTTGCCGACGCAGACGATGCGGGAATGTTCCAGAAAACGCCCGACGATGGATTTGACGCGGATATTCTCGGACAGGCCCTTGATGCCGGGGCGCAGGCCGCAGATGCCGCGGATTACAAGGCTGATCTTCACCCCCGCCTGGCTTGCGGCATAAAGCGCGTCGATCACCTCGGGGTCGATCAGGCTGTTCATCTTGGCCCAGATCTCGGCCGGCTTGCCCTGGCGCGCGAACTCGGCCTCCTGCGCGAACATCTCAAGCAGGCGGGGCTTCAGCGTGATGGGCGAGATCGCAAGGTTCTCAAGCCCTTCGGGCTGCACATAGCCCGAAAGGTAGTTGAAGACCTTGGTCGCGTCACGCCCGAGCGCGGGGTCGCAGGTGAAAAAGCTCAGGTCGGTATAGATGCGCGCGGTGATCGGGTGATAGTTGCCCGTGCCGTAATGGGTATAGGTGACAAGCTGGTCCCCCTCGCGCCGCACCACGGTCGAGATCTTGGCATGCGTCTTGTAGTTGATGAAGCCATAGACGACATGCGCGCCCGCGCGTTCCAGCCGGCGCGACTGGCGGATATTGGCGGCCTCGTCGAAACGTGCCTTCAGTTCGACCAGCGCGGTGACGGATTTGCCCGATTCCGCCGCCTCGCAGAGCGCCGACACGATCGGACTGTCCTTCGAGGTGCGGTAAAGCGTCTGCTTGATCGCAAGGACGTTGGGGTCCGCCGCCGCCTGGTTGAGAAAGCGGATCACCATGTCGAAGGTTTCATAGGGGTGATGCAGCAGCATGTCCTTTTGCCGGATCGCGGCGAACATGTCGCCGTCATGGTCCTGCACCCGTTCGGGCACGCGCGGCGTGAACGAGGACCACAGCAGGTCGCTGCGCGATGAAAGCACCAGTTCCTTCAGATCCGCGATGCCCAGAAGGCCGCGCACCTCGACGACCTCGTCGGTGCTGACATGCAGCTCGTCCATGATCAGCGAGCGCAGCGTTTCGGGCGCGCCCGCGGTGATCTTGAGGCGGATCACCTGCCCGCGGCGGCGCCGTTTCAGCGCGGTCTCGAATTCGCGCACCAGATCCTCGGCCTCGTCCTCGACCTCGAGGTCGCTGTCGCGCAGCACCCGGAAGGCGCAATGGCCGGTGTCGCGGTAGCCGGGAAAGAGCGAGTTGAGATGCAGCAGCAAAAGCTCTTCCAGCGGCAGGAAGCGGGCCTCGCCCGGCAGGCGCACGAAGCGGTCGATCTGCTGCGGGATCGGCAAGAGCGCCTGAAGCCGCCTGCGGTCGGATTCGCGCTCCAGCTCCAGCGCAAGGCAGAACCCGGTGTTGGGGATGAAGGGGAAGGGGTGCGCCGGATCGATCGCCAACGGTGAAAGGACCGGAAAGACATTCATCAGGAAGTGGTCGCGCAGGAAGGTCTCGTCGCGCTTGGTCAGCTTGGAGCGGGTCAGAAGGTGGATCCCCTCGGCCTCCATCGCGCGGCGGATGCGGTTCCAGCTGGTCTGCTGCGTTTCCATCAGGCGGCGCGCATCGGCATTGATCAGCACCAGTTGTTCGGCCGGGGGCAGCCCGTCATGTGATGGCGTGACGTTGCCCTCGCGCACCAGCTCGCGCAGGCCGGCGACGCGCACGGTGTAGAATTCGTCCAGGTTGGTGGCCGAGATCGACAGGAACCGCAACCGCTCCAGAAGCGGCACGCGGGGGTTGCGGGCCTCTTCCAGCACGCGCCAGTTGAAGGCAAGCCATGAAAGTTCCCGGTTGAAGAAGCGCGCGGGGCCGTGGATCACGTCCTCGGGCTTCTCGATCGGGGTGGGGAACGGGGTCTGAAGGAAATCTGCCTGTGTCATGATGCGCTTATGCTGAGATATTGTTTCGGCATTGTGACAGCATTCTGCGTTGCCTAGGCAAGACTGTCCAGAACCTCGGAGGCAAGGGCGCGGGTCACGGCGCTGCCTTTCTGAAGCGCGCGCGCGTCAAGCGCGGCAACGACCCGGCGCGCCGTGGCAAGCGAGCGGTCCATCCGCGTCACAAGCCACGGCACCAGCGTCGCGGAGATCACCAGCTGACGATCCGCGAACAGCTTGACCAGCACCGCGGCCAGAAGCGCATCGTCGGGCGGAGTGATGCGGACATTCGGCGTGGCCTCCATCCGGCTGCGCAGATCGGGCAGGGTCAGGTTCCAGTCGCGGGGCGCGCTGCGCGCGCTCAGCAGCAAAAGCCCACCTTCGGCCTGCAAGAGGTTGTGCAGGTGAAACAGGCCCGCCTCGGCGGCGCCAAGGCCGCCGATCCGGTCGGCATCCTCGACCACGACCGCGCCCGCAGCGGCATGGCCGGGCGCGTTCTCGGCATTCAGCGCCGCGGCATCGACGATCACGGCGCTGCGTTCGTCGGCCCAGATCTGCGCCAGATGGCTTTTGCCCGCGCCTTCGGGCGCAATCACCAGCATCTTGCGCTGCGGCCATGTCTCGGGCGCATCCAGCGTTGCAAGGGCAAGCGCATTGGCGGGCGCGCCGAAAAAATCCTCGCGCCCCTGCGCGCCTCTCCAGGGCAGGGCGAAAACCAGCCGGCCTTCCCTCGGGCCTAACCTTCGTCCGGCGGGGGGGCGGCGTCGGTGCTCAGCCCGCTGTAGAGCCGGCTGCCCACATAGCGATCCAGCGCAAAGCGCGCCAGAACCCCGATCATCGCCGCCACCGGCACCGCGACAAGCATGCCGGTAAAGCCGAACAGCGTGCCAAAGGCCGAGAGCGCGAAGATCAGCCAGAGCGGATGCAGCCCGACCGAATTGCCCACGAGTTTCGGCGTGATGATATTGCCTTCGAGGAACTGGCCGATGGCGAAGATCCCCGCCACGATCCCGATCGACAGCCAGTCCCCCCAGAACTGGAACAGCGCCAGCCCGATGGCCAACGCCCCGCCGATCAGCGCGCCGATATAGGGAATGAAGGTTATCGCCCCCGCGATCGCCCCCACCACAAGCCCGAAATTCAGTCCCGCCAGCATCAGCGCCACCGAATAGAATGTGCCGAGGATCAGGCATACCGAGACCTGCCCGCGCACGAATCCCGACAGTACCCTGTCGATGTCGCGCGCCAGGCCGCGGATCGTGTCGGCGTGATCGCGCGGCAACCAGCCGTCGCCCTTGGCGACCATCCGGTCCCAGTCCAGCAGCATGTAGAAGGCCACGACCGGCACGACGACGATGAAGACCACGAAGTTCACCACGCTCATGGCCGAGCTGAGCAGCGTCGAGGCAAGTTCCCCGCCGCGCGCCTTGATCGCCTCGCCCAGGGTGGTGAGCGCCTCGTTCACGACCGAGCCGGGCTCCATCAGGGTGGGGAATTGCGCGTTCAGGAAGGTCAGAAGGCGGCGGGTGATCTCGGGCGCGGTCTCCACCAGGCCGCTCAGCTGCCGCACGAGCGCGGGGATGATGGCCAGCCCCAGCACCACGAAAGCCAGCGTCGCCACAAGCGCGATCGCCACCGTGGCGGCGATGCGCGACAGGCCCAGACGTTCCAGCCGGTCGGCGACGGGGTCCATGAAATAGGCGATCGCGCCGCCCACAAGGAAGGGCAGCACGACATTGCCCAGCCCCCAAAGCACGGCAAACAGCGCCACGAACGCGACGCCCCAATAGGTCACCTGTTGCCGCACCGGCAAGGCCATGAGAACCTCTCTTCTACGTCTTCGCTAAATTGCCGCATTGCCGCGCAAATTCAAGGGGCAGCGACAGGGGTGTTTCAGCCGGGCAGATCCAGCCAAAGCCGCCCACTGCGATACCCGCCGCGGATCAGATGGCCGGGCTGGCGCAGTTCGGGGTGATCGCCTGCCCAATCGGCATAGCGGTCATTGGTCACGATTCGTGCCCCCAGATCGCGCGCGGCCTGCAAGATCACCGGATCGGCAGGCGTGCCGCGCCCCACCACCAGCACCCGGTCTGGCGGCAGTTTAAGCCGCCGCGCCAGATCGTTGTCGCCCAGATAGCGTCCCAGCACCTTGTAACCCGCATTGGCATCGAACACGACACCGGCGGTAAAGCCGCGGGCCTCAAGCGTGTGGATTACCTCGATCACCGTCTCGATCTTTGGTGTGCCCTCGTGCCAGTGCATCACATTCGAGCCATCCAGCACCACCCAGACCCGCGCCGCGCGCCGTCGGCGGCGCAGGTCAAGCGTGAGCCAGATGAGCGCAAGTGCAAGCCCCAGTCCGATTTCGGCAAGATAACCGCTCAGCGGGGCAACCTGTGCAAGAAAATCCAATATGTGCCTCGATAATTGCTGCCCGAACTGTATCGGCCCGCCCGCCCCCCGCAAGCGCGATCTTGCTGTGCGCGGGCTTTTCCGTTAGCCCAAGGCAACGCGAAACCCCCACCGACAGGTCCGATATGCGCCTTTCCCGCTACTTCCTCCCCGTTCTCAAGGAAAACCCCGCCGAGGCGCAGATCGTCAGCCACCGGCTCATGCTGCGGGCGGGCATGATCAAGCAGCAGGCCGCGGGGATCTATTCCTGGCTTCCCATGGGGTTCAAGGTGCTGCGCCGGATCGAGCAGATCGTGCATGAAGAGCAGATTCGCGCCGGTCACATCCCGCTTTTGATGCCGACGCTGCAACCGGCCGACCTGTGGCGCGAATCCGGCCGCTATGACGATTACGGCCAGGAGATGCTGCGCATCAGGGACCGGCATGAACGTGACATGCTTTACGGCCCCACCAACGAAGAGATGATCACCGACATCTTCCGCAGCCATGTGAACAGCTACAAGGATCTGCCGCTGACGCTGTATCATATCCAGTGGAAGTTCCGCGACGAGGTGCGGCCGCGTTTCGGCGTCATGCGCGGGCGCGAATTCCTGATGAAGGACGGCTACAATTTCGACCTGACCAAGGAAGACGCGCTGCACGCCTATAACCGCCATATGGTCAGCTATCTGCGCACCTATGAACGCATGGGCCTGACGGCGATTCCGATGCGCGCGGCCTCGGGGCCCATCGGGGGGGACAATACGCATGAATTCCTCGTGCTTGCCTCGACCGGCGAATCCGAGGTGTTCTACGATGCCAAGGTGCCCGAGCTGAAGCTGGGCACGCGCGAGGTCGATTTCGACGACCGCGCGGAAGTTGCCGCGATCTGCGAAGAGTTCACCACGCTTTACGCGCGCACCGACGAAACCCATGACCCGGCGGCCTTCGACAAGATCCCCGAGGAACGGCGCATGGTCGGCCGCGGCATCGAGGTCGGGCAGATCTTCTATTTCGGCACGAAATATTCCGAGGCGATGGGCGCCACCGTCGTCACCCCCGAAGGCAATCGCGTGCCCGTCGAGATGGGGTCGCACGGGATCGGGGTCAGCCGTCTGGTCGGCGCGCTGATCGAGGCGAACCACGATGACAAGGGCATCATCTGGCCTGAAGGCGTCACGCCCTTCCATGCGGGGATCGTCAACCTCAAGCAGGGCGATGTCTCGACCGACAGCGCCTGCGAGGCGATCTACAAGGCGCTGAAACTGAAAGGCCTCGATCCGCTTTACGATGACCGCGACGAACGCGCGGGCGCCAAGTTCGCCACGATGGACCTGATCGGCCTGCCCTGGCGGATCACCGTCGGCCCGCGGGGGCTGGCCAATAACCTGGTCGAACTGACCTCGCGGCGCTCGGGCGAATCCGAGGAAATGTCGCCGGAGGCGGCGGTCGAGCGTATCGCCGCGATCTACGTGGGGGTCTGATGCTGCGGATGCTGGCGCTGATCGGCGGGGTTGCGGCGGGCACGGGCCTGTCGCAATTCCCCGAATTCTCGCAGCAATATCTGCAACGTCTTGGCGGGCAGCGCGACGCGCTGAATGCGGTCGTGGCCGATTTCGACGCTTCGGCCAGCGGCGCGGGGCTAAGCCGCGAGGCCGCCCTGGCCGAGCTTTCGGGCAGCCATTTCCTGAACGCCCGGCAGGGCGACATGCGCGCGGTCATCGCGCGCGCCGCGCGGGTCGATGCCGATTATGCGCTGCTCAGGGCCGCGGGCCCGCTGGAGCGGATGGCCCTGCCGCACCGTTTCCGCGATACCGAGACGCTTGAGGCCACCTGGGCCGACTATCAGCCGGCGGTGCCGGTGACCTCTGCGGGGCTGATCGCGGCGGGCCTGGGCTTCTTTCTGGGCTGGACGGGGCTGTCGCTCCTGTTTGGGGTGCTTGCGCGGCCGTTCCGGCGGCGGGCGCAATGATTCCTGGATCTGACTGAATTTATCAGGTATTGACTTGCGTCAAGGCGCGCATCCCCGTTCCGGCGCAGACAGGGGGCGCCTTTCGAACGGATCCGCGATGACCAAGATACTTCCCGCCGCCCTGTCGCTGTCGCTGTCGCTGTTGCTTGCCCTGCCGGCGGGCGGACAAGAGGCCGCGCCCTATCCCAGCCTCGAAGCCTGGGGCGAGGCGCTGTTCTTCGATACCAACCTTTCGGCCAACCGCACCCAGTCCTGCGCCACCTGCCACGATCCGGCCCGCGCCTTCACCGACCCGCGCGAGACCGGGGCAGGTCTGGCCGTTTCGCTTGGCGATGA
>CALMEG010000068.1 GCA_937863185.1 uncultured Paracoccaceae bacterium
CCACCAATGTCACCGACCCGCATGCAGACCGCGCGCCGGGTGAACGGCGCGACGTGGCCAGCTGCACCTCGTGCCACGGGGAAAAGCCGCATCCCAGGGCCTCGGTCGTGGGGCTGAAGCTGAACGATCACACCGACCGCGTGGCCTGTCAGACCTGCCATATCCCGGAATTCGCCAAGGGTGGCGTGGCCACGAAAACCGTGTGGGACTGGTCCACGGCGGGTAAGCTGAAGGACGGAAAACCCTATTCGGAAGAAGGGTTTACCCAATCCGATGGCAAGCACTTGCACACCTATATGTCGACCAAGGGCGATTTCGAATGGGCCGAGAATGTCACGCCCTATTACGCCTGGTTTGACGGTCAGGTGCGCTACACGCTGCCGGGAACCACGATCGACCCGGGCAATGTCGTCGAGGTCAACAGCGTCTCGGGCACGCCGGGGGATGCGCGCTCGCGGATCTTCCCCTTCAAGCGGATGGTGGGGCGCCAGGCCTATGACGCCGAGCTGAACAAGCTGGTCTACAACCATGTCTATGGCCCGGCGACCGATACCGCGCTCTGGACCAACTTCGATTGGGAAAAGTCGATCAAGGCGGCGATGGACTATGTGGGCGACGACTATTCCGGCAAGTTCGGCTTCGTCGATACCTACATGTATTGGCCGATCACCCACATGGTGGCGCCCGCCGAAGAGGCTCTGCGCTGCGCAAGCTGCCACACGCCGAACGGGCGGATGGCGAATATCGCGGGGGTCTATTTGCCCGGAAGTGGTATCGGCCTTGGCGGCAAGCTGGGGATGGTGCTGCTGCTGATGGCGGTGATGGGGGTCGGCGGCCACGCGATCCTGCGGCTGTTCAGCCGCGGCAAGGGAGGGAAGGGTCATGGCTGAGCGTTTCGTAAAGGTCTATACGCGCTTCAATCGGTTGTGGCACTGGTCTCAGGCCATTTCGATCTTCCTTCTGTTCTTCACCGGCGCGCGGCTTCTGGGGTTGCACGAGATTGGCCCGTTCGGCCTTGCGGTGACGATCCACACGGTCGTGGCGCTTGCGCTCTTGCTGCTTTGGGCCTTCGCCACCTTCTGGCTGTTCACGACCGAGAACTGGAAGCAGTTCGTGCCGCGTCCGCAGGGGTTGCTCAAGGTGGCGCGCTTCTATGTATGGGGCGTGTTCCGCGGCGAGGAGCACCCCTATGACAAGCAGTTGCGGCGCAGGCATAACCCATTGCAGGCGCTTGCCTATTTCCTGTTGAAGACGGTTCTGTTTCCGGCGATCTGGATCAGCGGCCTGGTCTATCTTGCTTATGGGCTTTGGGGGCATCTGGACCCGCAAAGCCAATGGCTGACGGTGGTTGCGAACCTGCACGTTCTTGCGGCCTTCGCCATTGCCACCTTCGTCGTGGTGCATGTCTATCTGCTGACCATCGGCCACGGGTTCCGAGAGCATGTCCGCCCGATGATCACCGGGTTCGAACGTGTCGGCATGTCGGCCGAGACCGAAGCCTATCTTGAGACCGAGCACCCCGAGCGCCTGAAGGGCTGATCCCCGGACAGGGCGGTGAAAGCGTCGCGCCAGCGGCGCTTTTGCCGTTGCGGACAGGCCGGCCATTCGGCGATATACTGGTCGGCAGATACCGGGCAGAGGGCACGCGCATGTATATTCCCCCGCATTTCCACGAGGTTGATGCCTCCGAGATCCGGGGGATTGTCGAGGCCGCCCCCCTGGCCTGCATCGTGGCGCATACCGTAGAGGGGCTGGTCGCCAATCATCTGCCGCTTTTCCCCGCGCCGGACGGAACGCTGATCGGCCATGTCGCCCTGGCCAATGACATGCACCGGCTGATCGCTGACGGGCAAGAGGTTCTGGCGGTCTTTCGCGGGGTGGAGGGTTATGTCTCGCCCAATTTCTACCCCTCGAAGGCCGAGCATCACCGGGCCGTTCCGACATGGAACTATCAGGCCGTTCATATCCACGGCGCCATCACCTTCCAGCATGACGACCACGCCAAGCGGGCCGCGGTGGGGCTGCTGACCCGCCTGCACGAACGCAGGCTGAACGGTGCCGGGGCGTGGAAAATGGCGGATGCGCCGACAGACTTCATGCAGCAGATGCTGGACGGGATTGTGGCCTTCCGGATCGCGGTGAAACGGCAGCTTGCGAAATCGAAGCTGAGCCAGAACCGTGAAGAGAGCGACTATCTGGGCGCGATCAAAGGGCTGCACGCTGCGGGGCAGGGCGAGCTGGCCCGCCGGATGGAGCAGCGCCTGCGAAAGGATCGGTAAGGCCGGGGGCCACCATCGGGCGAAACGAAAAACGCGGCGCCCCTTTCGGGATGCGCCGCGCGTGACGGGGGTCGTGCCCGGATGGCCTCAGCCGCCCCAGGTGCGGATCGGGCCGCAATCCATATGCACGAAGTTCGAGCGCGAATATTTGCCCACACCGCCCGCATGGCAGGCCGAGGCGGCCTTGTACATCTGCGTCACCGAGCGCGACTTCAACCGCAGGTCGGCGGCCTGACCGCTCATGTGCAGCGAATTCTTGGCAACGCCCCGCGATTTGGAGCGCAGCATCGCATTGGTTTTCGGCGAGCGGTAGCCCGACAGCATCATGTAGGGTTCGTTCACGTCCAGCAGGCCATGTGCGGCGGCGGCGATGTCGATCGTGCGCGCGTCGATATTGGTCACCTGATTGGTGCGCCAGTCCCGCATGAAGTGATTGATTTCGGCCAAGGCTTCCTTGATGTAGTCGCCCTCGATCCAATAGACGGTGTCGATGCTTTCGCCGGTTCGGCCCGAGTACATACGAATGCGGCGGATATCGCCCGCGCCACGAAGGATTCCGAATGCGTTGGATGCCGAGGGGGCTGCCGTGATCATGGTGGCCGCGAAAGCCCCAAGAAGGCCGCGCCGAGAGATCGTCGTCATGCTCATGCCGTTTCGCCTGTACTGCCGTTTCGTGCCGCCTGTCCCAGCGGCTTCACGCGAAGATAACACATATCCCCGGTGACGACAATCTTATGGCACAGGGCGAATCTCAGGCCAACTGCCGATTTGTCGCGGTTCCAGGAATACCAGACCCATCGGCAAAAAGCCGCGCAAACCATCGGTATTGTGGCGGCCCTGCATCAGCCATGCGGCGCAAATGCGACGGGCATCCAAGCGTGGGTCCAAGGACTCTGGACAGTGGGCGGGAATTCGCTCACGCTTGGCGCTTGGGATTCAGGGATGTTTCGGGGTTAAAATGGGTGTTCACGGGCGGTTTAAGGCTGTTTTTGCGGCTTCTGTAATGGCGTTTTCGGTGGCTATCGTCGCTGCGCCGCAAGCTGGCCTTGCGCAGTCCTTGTCGGGGTTCCGGCAGGCTGTTGCCGAAACCGCCGCGCCCGAGGATGCGCTTGCGCGTTTCTATGCGGCGCGCGACTACGCACCGATCTGGACGGGTGCGGGCGACAGCGCCCGCCGCGCGGCTTTTTTCGACGCGCTCGACCGGGCGGGCGATCATGGCCTGCCGGTGGCACGCTACGATGCTTCGGTGCTGCGCCGGCAGTTCAACGATCTTCAGACCGAACGCGAGCGTGGCCAGCTTGAAGTTGCCATGTCCGAGGCCTTCCTGGCCTATGCGCATGACATCACCAGCGGCGCGCTGGAGCCGTCGCGCATCGATTCCGGCATCGTACGCGAGATCCCGCGCCGCGATCCTTTCGGGCTGATCTCGGGCGTTGCATCTGCTGACCCGGTGAGTTTCCTGCGCGCCCTGCCGCCGTCGGCACCGCAATATGCGCAGCTGATGAAGGCCAAGCTGACCCTGGAAGGGGCCTTGGCGAAGGGTGGCTGGGGGGCGGATGTGCCCGCCAGGCGGCTTGGGCCGGGCGATACCGGCCCGGCAGTTATCGCGCTGCGCGACCGGTTGCAGGCGATGGGCTATCTGGGCCGCACCGCCACCGCCGTCTTCGATGCCGACATCCAGAAGGCGGTGCAGCAGTTCCAGCTTGAGCACGGGCTGACGCCTGACGGCGTTGCCGGCGACGGCACCGTGGCCGAGATCAACCGCGGCCCTGACGAACGGCTGAAATCCGTCATCGTGGCGATGGAGCGGCTGCGCTGGATGAACGGGATCGACCTCGGGCAGCGCCACATCTGGGTCAACATCACCGATTTCTCGGTCCGGGTGATCGACCACGGCAAGGTGACGTTCGAATCCGTCACCGTGGTGGGGCAGAACACCTCGGACCGCCGCACGCCCGAATTCTCGGACGAGATGGAGCTGATGGTCATCAATCCGACATGGAACGTGCCGCGCTCGATCACCGTCAAGGAATACCTGCCGATGATGCAGCGCAATCCGAACGCGGCCAGCCACATCAACATCATCGACAGCCGCGGCCGCGTGGTGCCGCGCTCGGCCATCAACTTCGCGGCCTATTCCTCGCGCAGCTTTCCCTTTGCGATGAAGCAGCCGCCCTCGGACGGGAATGCGCTTGGGCTGGTGAAGTTTCTGTTCCCGAACAAATACAACATCTACTTGCACGATACGCCCTCGAAATCGCTGTTCTCCAAGGAGGTGCGCGCGTTCTCGCATGGCTGCGTGCGCGTGCAGCGCCCGTTCGAGCTTGCCTATGTGCTGCTTGAGCCGCAAAGCGACGATCCCGAGGGCCTGTTCCACCGCTATCTGAATACCGGGCGCGAAACCCCGGTGCAGCTGGAACAGCCCTTCCCGGTGCATCTGGTCTACTTCACCGCATGGCCTACGGCGAAGGGGCGGATGGACTATCGCCGCGATGTCTATGGGCGGGATGCGGCGCTTTTCGGGGCGCTGGAAAAGGCCGGGGTGGAATTGCGCGCGCGCGGTAGCTAAATCGGTGGGGCGGGTGCAATGGGCGCCCGCTGTCCGAAAGGCTGATCCATGGCACATAGCGTTGAGGAAATCGCCAAGGCACTCGGGGCCAGGGCCGAGGGGGATCTGTCGATACCGATCGAGGGCGCGGCCGAGCCGTCGGCCGCGGGCCCGGCGCAGCTTGCCCTGGCGATGGACCCGAAATACGCCGAAGGCATCGGGCAGGGGGCGGCGCGCGCGGCGCTGATGTGGGAGGGTGCCGACTGGCGCGCCCACGGGCTTGAAGCGGTGATCTTCGTGGCGCGTCCGCGCCTTGCGGTGGCGGGGGTATGCGGCCCCTTCGCTCCCCTCCCCCCGATCCCACCCCGGCTCCCCCCCCCCCCCCTGAGCCGCCCCCC
>CALMEG010000069.1 GCA_937863185.1 uncultured Paracoccaceae bacterium
CGCGACCCCCGGCGTGACAGGCCGGTACTCTAACCAACTGAGCTACAACCGCATGTCCACCCACCCGGATCGCCGTCCGAGCGTGGAGAGCGTATTACGCAGCCCCGAAGGCGGCGTCAAGCGGGCGCGACATAAAAGTTTCGCGCCCGGCCGCGCCCCTCAGCGTTCGGGCGCGGGGATGAATTCCCGATCGTCGCCCGGCGGCAGGCGAAAGCGGCCATGCGCCCAGTCCCCCGCGCGCCATGCCTCTTTCGCCGCGTCGATCCGTTCGCGCGACGAAGCCACGAAATTCCACCAGATATAGCGCGGTCCTTCCAACGTGGCGCCGCCCAGCATCATCAGCCGCGCCCCCGCATCGCCCGCATGGACCGAGACCGCATCTCCGGGGCGGAAGATCAGCATCCGCCCGGCCTCGAAGCGCTGATCGCCGACCCGAACCGAGCCACCCAGCACATAGACGCCCCGATCCTCGTGATTGTCCGGCAGGGGCACGCCCGCACCGGGGGCCAGGTTGATATCGGCATAGAACATCTCGGAGGGCAGCGGCAGCGGGGCGCGCGCGCCCCAGGCCTCGCCCAGAACCAGCCGCAGGCGGATACCCTCGGCGTCAAGGACCGGCAGTTCCTCGGCGCCGACATGGGTGAAACCGGCCGCGCCATCCTCGGCGTCCTTGGGCAGGGCAACCCAGGTCTGGATGCCGAACAGCGTCTGCCCCCTGTCGCGCACCTCGCCATCCGTGCGTTCGGAATGGGTGATGCCGTAGCCCGCGGTCATCCAGTTCACCGCGCCGGGGGTGATCCACTGATCGCTGCCCAGACTGTCGCGGTGGTGCAGCCGCCCTTGCAGAAGATAGGTGACCGTGGCCAGCCCGATATGCGGATGCGGGCGCACGTCGATGCCCTGCCCGGTCAGGAACTCGGCCGGGCCCATCTGATCGAAGAAGATGAACGGCCCCACCATCTGGCGGGCCACCGAGGGCAGCGCGCGGCGCACCTCGAAGCCGCCCAGATCACGGGCGCGCGGCACGATCACGGTTTCGATGGCATCAACGGCATCGCCCTTGGGCAGATCGGGATCAAGCGCGGGGTTCCAGCTCATGGCGTCCTCCTGTCTGTTGAGGCACATCTAGGTCGCGCGGGGCCTTGCGTCCACCGGACCGCCCCGCGCATCCCCTGTGCGGCGGTGAACACGCGCCGATTGCAATGCGATGCCGGGCGTGGGTATCATTGAGGTACTACAGAGGATCCGGACCGGGAGAGAACGGATTTCCCTTGATCGCAAACATATCGAGAGGGTCATCGAAACCTCTCATTCCGACACGGCCCCTGCCCTGTCGAGGATCGCCGCATCCTGGCGGCGGTCGATCTTCAAACACGGGCTTGACCCCGGCGAACACCGCGCCCCCGAACGTGTCGAGGAAACCGCGCTGAACGCACGCCGCGCCGAGATGGAGCAGTTCCTTCAGGTTGCCGCGCCCAAGCTTGACCTGCTTTTCGGCCTTGTGGGCAATTCCGGTTGTGCGGTCCTTCTGACGGATGCCGGGGGCGTCGTGCTGGATCAGCGCTGCGCGGACGGCGATGCCGAGGTTTTCAAGTCCTGGGGCCTGTGGCAGGGCGCGGACTGGAGCGAGGCCGCCGAGGGCACCAACGGGATCGGCACCTGCATCGCCGAGAACCGCCGCCTCATCATCCACCGCGACGAACATTTCCTGGCCCGCAACACCGGCATGAGCTGCATGGACGCCCCGATCTACGGCGCGGACGGCACCATCGTCGCCGCGCTTGACGTGTCCTCGGCGCGTGCTGACCAGACCGAGGCCTTCAACCGGCTGATCGCGGCAACCGTGGCGCAGACCGCCCGCCAGATCGAGGCCGACAACTTCCGCGCCTCGTTTCCCGGAGCGCGCATCATCTTTGCCGACAGCGACGATTCCGACGCGGCGATGCTTCTGGCCGTCGATCAGGACGATATCGTCGTCGGCGCCACCCGCGGCGCGCGCAAGGCCTTCGGGCTTGGCTCCAGCGGCCCGCTTGCGCCGCTGCCCGCCTCGGACATCTTCGGGCGCGGCGATGGCCCCTCGGGCTTTGAAAAGGCCGAACGCGCGGCAGTGATTCGGGCGCTGACGCGGGCGGGCGGCAATGTCTCGCAGGCGGCGCGGGCGCTTGGCGTGGGGCGCGCCACGCTTTACCGGCGCATGAACCGACTGGGCATCAACGAAAGCGCGGACTGAGCTGTCTCAGATCTGAGACAGATGCCCATCCTCATCGTGTGCGGGCGGGCTGACATATCCGCAAATCCATTTCAGCATCCTTTCATCCGGTTGGAGGACCGGACATTGGGAGGATACCAGATGAACGAGATGACCCAGAAAGCGGGGCAGTTTGCCTCGCCCTTCAAGACCCGTTACGACAACTTCATCGGCGGCAAGTTCGTACCACCGAAGAAGGGCCGCTACTTCGAGAATACCACCCCGATCACCGGCGCCGTCATCAACGAGATCGCGCGCTCGGACGCCGATGACATCAATGCGGCGCTGGATGCCGCGCATGCCGCCAAGGACGGCTGGGGCCGCACCGCGCCTGCCGGCCGGGCCGCCGCGCTGCTGAAGATTGCCGACATCATGGAAGCCAATCTCGAGCTGCTGGCGACCTGCGAAACCTGGGATAACGGCAAGGCGATCCGCGAAACCATGGCCGCCGACCTGCCGCTTGCGGTGGACCATTTCCGCTATTTCGCCGGCGTCCTGCGCGCGCAGGAAGGCACCATGAGCGAGATCGACGACGACACCGTCGCCTATCACTTCCACGAGCCGCTTGGCGTCGTGGGCCAGATCATCCCGTGGAACTTTCCGCTGCTGATGGCTACATGGAAGCTTGCCCCGGCGCTTGCCGCGGGCAACTGCGTGGTGCTCAAACCCGCCGAGCAGACCCCCGCAACGATCATGGTCTTTGCCGAGCTGATCGCAGAGGCCCTGCCGCCGGGTGTGCTCAACATCGTCAACGGCTTCGGGCTCGAGGCGGGCAAGCCGCTGGCGCAAAGCCCGCGCATCGCCAAGATCGCCTTCACCGGCGAAACCACGACCGGCCGGCTGATCATGCAATACGCCACCGAAAACCTGATCCCGGTCACGCTGGAACTGGGGGGCAAGTCGCCCAACATCTTCCACAAGGACGTGATGCGCGAGGATGACGCCTTCCTCGACAAGGCGATCGAGGGCTTCGTGATGTTCGCGCTGAACCAGGGCGAGGTCTGCACCTGCCCCAGCCGCGCGCTGATCCATCAGGACATCTACGACGCCTTCATGGAACGCGCGATCAAGCGCACCGAGGCCATCGTGATGGGCGACCCGCGCACCGGCACGACGATGATGGGCGCACAGGCCTCGTCCGAACAGCGCGACAAGATCCTCAGCTATCTCGATATCGGCCGCCAGGAAGGCGCCGAGGTGCTGACCGGCGGCAGCGCGGCCGATCTGGGGGGCGAATTGTCCAGCGGCTATTTCATCAAGCCGACCATCCTGAAGGGCCACAACAAGATGCGCGTCTTTCAGGAGGAAATCTTCGGCCCCGTCGTGTCGGTCACGACCTTCAAGGACGAAAACGAGGCGCTGGAGATCGCCAATGACACGCTTTACGGCCTTGGGGCCGGGGTCTGGTCACGCGATGCCAATACCTGCTTCCGCTTCGGCCGGGCGATCCAGGCGGGCCGCGTCTGGGTGAACAACTACCACGCCTATCCCGCCCATGCGGCCTTTGGCGGCTACAAGCAATCGGGCATCGGGCGCGAGACGCACAAGATGATGCTCGACCACTATCAGCAGACCAAGAACATGCTGGTGAGCTACAATCCCAACAAGCTCGGCTTCTTCTGAGGCGGCTTGACCTGCGCGGGGGGGATCCCCTCCCCGCGCTCTTCACATTCGAACCCCCGGAGGCCGGAATGGAAGCCCACCCCATCGCCTGCGCAACCGGCGATGTGCCCGTTGCGCAAGCCGATCCAGAGGGCCGCGTGGCCGCCACGCAGGCCGCGCTTGACCTGATTGCCGAGATCCGCGCCGAGCATGGCGAGATCATGTTCCACCAGTCCGGCGGCTGCTGCGACGGATCTTCCGCGATGTGCTACCCCAAGGGCGAATTCCGCCTGGGCCAGGGCGATGTCTGCCTTGGCACGATCGGCGGGGCCGAGGTCTGGATTTCGGGGCCGCAATTCGAGGCCTGGAAACACACGCGGCTGATCCTTGACGTGGTGCCGGGGCGGGGCGGGATGTTCAGCCTGGATAACGGGCGCGAGCGACGCTTCCTGACCCGTTCGCGCCTGCTGAATGCGGCCGAGATCGCCGCCCTGAAAGCCCCGCGCACCGGCGCCTGATCCTGCCTGACGAAAACGTCACCGCCATTATGAGCGTGATTTCCATTGCCCGGTTTTCGGCTTATGTTTCAGGGTAATGGATATCGTTCTTGTCACCACGATCATTGCATCGCTTTTTCTGGTCATCGGAATTGCCGAGCCGCTGGCCGCGCGTTTCCGTTTGCCCTACAGCGTGATCCTTGCCGCACTGGGCATCCTGATCGCCGTCGGGGCGACCTTTTTCCTTCAGACCGAGCTGACCGACGCGCTCAACCCCGTGGCCGAGGCGATCCTCGGCCTGCCGATCCGCTCCAACGTGTTCATCTATGTCCTGCTGCCGACGCTGCTGTTTCAGGCCACACTGGGGATGAACCTGCGGCGCATGCTGGACGACTGGGTGCCGATCCTGGTGATGGCGGTTCTGGCGGTGGTGGTGGCCACGGTCTTCGTGGGCTACGCGCTGTCCTGGACATCGGCGCTGCCGCTTGGCGCCTGCATGCTGATCGGGGCAATCGTCTCCACCACCGACCCCTCTGCCGTCGTTGGGATCTTCCGCTCGATCTCGGCGCCCAAGCGGCTGGCGCGGATCATCGAGGGCGAAAGTCTGCTGAACGACGCCGCGGCGATCGCGCTGTTCGGCCTGTTCATGGGCTTCGTGATGCTGGGCGTGCCCGATCCGTCGCTGCAACACGCGCTGTCGCAATTTCCGATGCTGATCGTGGGGGGCGCCTTCACCGGCTGGCTGGCCGCGCGGCTGGCGGCCTGGGCCATGGCGCTGTTCGCCCGATACGAGCTTGCCGTGGCCTCGATTTCGGTGGCGCTGCCCTACCTTGCCTTCATCGTGGCCGAACAAAGCGTGGGCGCATCGGGCGTGATCGCGGTGGTGGCGGCGGGGCTAACGCTGAACCTGACGGCGCCGGGGCGCCTTCCGCCGCAGGCCTGGACCAACCTGCGCGAGGTCTGGGACCTTCTGGCGCATTGGGCCGGGGCGCTGATCTTCGTGCTGGCCGCGCTGCTGATCCCGCGCCTGATGGAAGAGGTGCGCCTGACCGACATCGCGCTGATCGGTGTGGTGATCGTCGCCGCAGTTGCCGCGCGTGTGGTGATGCTGTTCGGCTTTCTGCCGCTTCTCAGCCTGACGGGACTGTCGCCGGCGGTCGAGCGCCCCTATCGCTACGCGATCCTGTGGGGCGGGCTGCGCGGGGCGGTGACGCTGGCCCTTGCCCTTGCGGTGACCGAAAGCTTCCGCGTGCCGATCGAGGTCAAGCGCCTCGTGGGGATTCTGGCCACGGGGTTCACGCTGTTCACGCTGATCGCGCAGGGCTCCACCCTGCGATGGATCATTTCCCGGCTGGGGCTCGACAGGCTGACGCCGATTGATCAGGCGCTGTCGAACCAGGTCGTCGCCGTGGCGCTTCAGACCGTGCGCGAGGACATGGCGCGCACCACCGAGAGCTATGACTTGACCCATGACATCGTGCGCAGCGAGGCCAAGTGCTTTGGCGCGCGCCTTGACGATGCCGTCCGCACCGCCGAGGAAGGCGCCGCCATTCTGGACCGCGACCGCATCACACTGGGGCTCCTGGCGCTGACCGGTGCCGAGCGCGACACGATCCTGTTGCAGGTGCGCGAAAGGACGATCTCGGCCCGGCTGGCCGAACGGGCGCTGTCGGATGCCGACCGCCTGATCGAGGCGACCCGCGTGGGCGGGCGCAACGGGTATCGCCAGGCCGCGCGGATCAGCGTCAGCTATGGGCGTGCCTTCCGAGCGGCTGCACGGCTGCACAACCGGCTGGGCATCTCGGGGCCGCTGGCGCGCATGACCGCCGATCGCTTCGAGGCGCTCTTGTCGCAGCGGCTGATCCTGCGCGATCTGGACGGCTTCATCGGCAACCGCATCCGCCGCATCCACGGGCGGCGCGTGGCCGATCTGCTTCAGGAACTGCTGGCCCGGCGGCAGGAGATGGTCGAAACCGCGCTTGACGGGCTGCGGCTGCAATATCCCGGCTATGCCGAAGAACTGGAGCGCCGCTTCATCCGCCGCACTGCCCTGCGCATGGAAGAGCGCGAATACCAGACGATGCGCGAAGACGGCCTGATCGGGGAAGAGCTGCACACCGCGCTGATGCAGCAGATCGCCGCGCGCCGCGCCGCCGCCGAGGAACGCCCGCGCCTCGACCTCGCGCTGCAACGGGTGGAGCTGGTCCGGCAGCTTCCGCTTTTTGCCGATCTGGGCGACGCGACGGTCAAGCGCCTCAGCAAGACACTGGTCGCGCGCTATGTGAACGCGGGCGACGTGATCGTGCGCAAGGACAGCGCGGCGCGCAGCGTCTTCTTCATCGCCACCGGCGCGGTCGAGCTTGAGACCGCGGGCCAGACATGGCGGCTGGGGCGCGGCGAGATGTTCGGGCAGATGGCCATCCTGATGCATAAACCGCGCCGCACCGAGGTTCGCGCGCTGACCCCCACGACGCTGCTGGAACTGGACGAAAGCCGCTTTCGCCGGTTGCTCAAGCGCAGCCCAATCCTTCAGGAAGAGGTACGCAAGACGGCCGAGAAACGCAGGATTCCGCCTGACCTTCTGCTTGGCGTCGACAAGGGCCGGGGCTGACCGCCGGACCGGCCCGGAAGATACGAAAGCCGTTTCCTGGCAACGGGGAAAGGTTGCAGCAACGCACTGTAAAAACGTTGAAAATGGTGGGTGATGAGAGACTCGAACTCCCGACATCCTCGGTGTAAACGAGGCGCTCTACCAACTGAGCTAATCACCCGGCTGCGTGCTTCTATCCTGCCCGCCGTATCCCGCGCAAGGGGCCATGAAAGAAGAAAGCGCGTCCCGGTGGACGCGCTTTCAGGAATGATGGTGGGTGATAAGAGATTTGAACTCCTGACATCTTCGATGTGAACGAAGCGCTCTACCACTGAGCTAATCACCCGGTAGCGGGGTATTTAGCCTTACTCTTCAGCCTCTGCAAGACCTTCCTCGGCGGTTTGTTCGACCTTTTTGGCGGGTTTCGCACCGTCGCGGCGGATCTTGACGATCAGGGTCTCGGCCTCGGCCTTGCCGACCTGCCGGTTCACGCGGATCTTGCCAAGCGGCGACAGCGCAAGCGTTTCGCCCCTGCCAAGCGCCTCGCCCAGGATTTTCAGCGTCGCATCGGCAATCTCGCGCACATCCTTCTTGCGCGCGCCGGTCTCGGCATGGATGCGGTCCAGGAATTCCTTCTTGCGCAGAACCAGCACCGCCCCCTCACCGGCGGGTGCAGGCGCCGGAGCGGCGGTATTCTTCGGTTTCACGCCGGTTCCCGGGGCGGCGGCCTTTTGCGGCGGCTTCGTCCCGGCTTTGCTCGTTCCCTTGGTGGTGGTGCCCATCTGCGCCCTGTCCCGATGCTGCGGCATGGTCATGGCGGCGGCCACCGCCCGATCATGCGGAAAAGACCGGCCGCAGACCTGCGGTCCGGCGCCCGAATGGTAGCAACGCGACGGGCAATCCACAAGATCTTGGCATTGCGGCGATGGCGGACACGAAATGCAAACAGGCGCGCCCAGGGGCGCGCCTGCCGTTGTCATCCGCAAAAGGCCTTAATGCGCGGTCGCGCCCTGCCCCGCATCGCCCGAACTCAGCGCGGCCGCGGCGGCGGCCTCTTCGGCCTCTTCGTCCCATTGCACCGGGTCGGGCATCCGCACCAGCGCACGGGGCAGCACCTCGCGGACATGGCTCACCGGAATGATCTCCAACCCTTCCTTGACGTTCTCGGGGATCTCGGCCAGGTCCTTGGCGTTCTCCTCGGGGATCAGCACCTTCTTGATGCCGC
>CALMEG010000070.1 GCA_937863185.1 uncultured Paracoccaceae bacterium
CACCGAGGCCGACGCGCGCGCGGCGCTGATTCGGCTCGACCCGCTGTGGGACGATCTGTTCCCGGCCGAGCAGGCGCGCATCGTGGCGCTGCTGGTCGAGCGGGTCGAGATCGTCACGGACGGCCTGAACGTCCGGCTGCGTATGGACGGACTGGCCGGGCTGGCGCGCGAAATAACCGCCGACATAGGAGCAGCCGCATGACCCGCGCCACCCCGGTCCCCGATACTGTCACGATCCATGTCCCGTTCCGCCTCGTGAAGCGTGGCGGGCGGAAGGAGATGCAGTTGCCCGAAGGCGCGTCCACCCCGCGCCGCCCCGATGACGCACTCGTCAAGGCACTGGCCCGCGCGTTTCGCTGGAAGCGGATGCTGGAGTCGGGCGAGTTCGCGTCGATTTCCGAACTGGCTGAGATGGAAGGGATCGCCTTCACTTACATGGCTCGCCTCTTGCGCCTGACCCTTCTGGCGCCAGATATCGTTGAGGCGATCCTGGATGGAGGGCAGCGGCCGGAGTTGACACTTGCGCGGGTTCTGGAGCCGTTTCCGGTTGAATGGTCAAGACAGACATCGGATAGATAGCGCAATCCCCTGAGCACCCTATCCAAACCGTGCCGCCAAGAGGGGGCATCAGAAATTGGCAGGGGCATCAATTGGCCATCAAGAAGAGCGACATATACCGATCCCTTTGGGAAAGCTGCGACCAGCTTCGCGGCGGCATGGATGCCTCGCTTTACAAGGATTACATCCTCACCCTCCTCTTTGTGAAATACGTCTCCGACCGCGCGGGCCAGCCCGACGCGTTGATCGAGGTGCCGCCAGGCGCATCCTTCGATGACATGAAGGCCCTGCGCGGGTCCAAGAACATCGGCGAGGGCATGGACACGATCATCGCCCGCATCGCCGAGGAGAACGACCTAAGCGGTGTGATCGACCGGGCCTTCTTCAACGATGCCGAGAAGTTCGGGCGCGGCCAGAAGATGATCAACACGCTGACCGCGCTGATCAACATCTTCAGCCGGGAAGAGTTGAACTTCTCGAAGAACCGCGCCGACGGCGACGACATCCTCGGCGACGCCTACGAATACCTGATGCGCAACTTCGCGACCGAGGCGGGCAAGTCCAAGGGGCAGTTCTATACCCCGGCCGAGGTGTCACGCGTCGTCGCCGCCGTGGCAGGCGTCAGCCGCGCGACCAGCCCGAAGCAAACCGTCTATGACCCGACCTGCGGCTCGGGCTCTCTACTGCTGAAGGCCGCCGAGACCGCCCGCGTGCCGATCACCATTTTCGGCCAAGAGATGGACATCGCCACCCGCGGCCTCGCGCGCATGAACATGATCATGCACAACCGCGCCACGGCCGAGATCGCGCAGGGCGATGTCATCGCCGAACCGCACTTCCTGGCGGACGCCCACACCCTCCAGACCTTCGATTTCGTTGTTGCCAACCCGCCCTTCTCGGCCAAGGCCTGGGCCGCGGGGCTGACGGCTGAGACGAAATACGGCCGCTTCGACGATGGCGAACCGCCCGCCAAGAACGGCGATTTCGCTTTCCTGCTGCACATCCTTGCCTCGATGAAGGCGACCGGATCAGGCGCGGTCATCCTGCCGCATGGCGTCCTGTTCCGCGGCAATGCCGAGGCCAAACTGCGCGAGAAGATCCTGAAACGGGGATACATCAAGGGCGTCATCGGCCTGCCGGCAACCTGTTCTACGGCACCGGCATCCCCGCCTCGATCATCGTGCTCGACAAGTCCGAGGCCACCGCCAACCGCCCTGTTTTCATGATCGACGCGTCCAGGGGCTTTATCAAAGACGGCCCCAAGAACCGCCTGCGCGAGCGCGACATCCACAAGATGATCGACGCCTTCACGCGCGAGCAGCTGATCCCCAGCTATTCCCGCCTCGTCCCCTTCGACGAGATCACCCGCAACGACTTCAACCTGAACATCCCCCGCTATATCGACGGCTCCGACCCTGAGGATCTGCAGGACATCACCGCCCACCTGCACGGCGGCGTGCCGGAGAGGGACATCGACGCGCTGGGCGAGTTCTGGGCCGTCATGCCCACGCTGCGCGCCGCGCTCTTCGGGCCGAACCCGCGCCCGGGCTACGCCGATCCGCTGGTCGTCCCCGATCAAGTCCGCACGACCATCCGCAACCACCCGGATTTCGCGGCCTTCCGCGCGCAGGTCACCGGCATCCTGGACGGCTGGATCGCGGCCAACACGCCCCTCCTGATGGGCATCAGCCAAGGCGACCACCCGCGTGACATGATCCTGCGCCTGGCCGAGGATATGCTCACCCGCTTCGACGCCGCCCCCCTCGTCGACAAGTATGAGGCCTATCAGCGCCTGATGGCCTATTGGGCCGCCACCATGCAGGACGATGTGTTCATTATCGCGGGCGGCGGCTGGCTGGCGGCGCGCGAATTGCGCGAGGCGCGCAAGGAGACCAGCGACGACGGCAAGGTGAAGTGGCTGGAAGAGGGCGATCTGACGGTGAACAAGGTCCGTCTGGTGGCCGATGTGATCCCGCCCATGGGCGAGTGGCCACGACCGCTGCTG
>CALMEG010000071.1 GCA_937863185.1 uncultured Paracoccaceae bacterium
CCGCTGCCCGGTGCGCATCATCGCCTCCTGTTCGGTCAACCTGGAAGAGGCGGTCCGCGAAGGCAGCTTTCGCGCCGAGCTGTTCTACCGCCTGTCGGGCCTGACGCTGCATGTGCCCTCGTTGCGCGAACGCGCCGCCGACATCCCCGAGCTTGTGGCTTTCCTTCTGGAGAAACGCGGCTTTCAGCGCGGCGTGGAAAAGCATCTGGCGCGCGAAACCATCGCGGCGATGCAAAGCTACGACTGGCCCGGCAACATCCGCGAGCTGCGCAACGCCGTGGAGCGCGGCCTGATCATGTCGGCCGGCCGCGCCGAGATCCTGCCCGAAGACGTGGGCCTTGCCGGGCGCAGCACCGCCGCCACGCCCGTCACCGGAACCGGCGTCGTGCTGCGCTTTGCCGAACCGCCGACGCTGGACCAGATCCGCGACAGCTACCTGCAACTTCTGCTCGACCGGTTCGGCGGAAACCGCCAGATGCTGGCGCGCACCTTGGGCATTTCGGAACGCAACACCTACCGGCTGCTCAAGAAGGCCACGGACGAAACGTCCGGCGAGGGCTGACGCACAGCCGGGCGGGCCCGATCGCGCCTATTTCCCGCGCCAGACGGGCGGGCGCTTTTCGGCAAAGGCGATCGCCCCCTCGCGCGCATCCTCGGAGGCGATGCAGCGGCGCAGCCATTCGTCGTTAAGCCGCCACAGATCATCTTCGCGCCCGCCCGCAGACCCTGCCTCGACCAGCGCGCGCCCCGCCTGAAGCGACAGGGGCGCATTCGCGGCAAGCCGTTCGGCCAGGACCAGTGCCGCCTCAAGCAGGTCTTCTTCGGGCACGACCCTGTTGACCAGGCCGAATTGCAGCGCGCGTTCGGTATCGAACAGCGCACCGCCCAGCACGATTTCGTTGGCGATCGCGCGGGGCAGGCGCGCGGCCACCCGGAAGGCACCGCCCGCCCCCGCCACCAGCCCTAGCCCCGCTTCGGGCAAGCCGAAGCGGCAGCCCTCGGCCGCGACGACCAGATCGCAGGCCAGCATCAGCTCGAACCCGCCCGCAAGAGCCGCACCATGGACCGCCGCGATCAGTGGCTTCTTGCGCGCATGGCTGACGAAGCCGCCGAAGCGGCCGGGGCCGAACAGGATCTCGTCGGCCTCGCCATCGACGAAGGCGCGCAGGTCCATGCCCGCGCTGTAAACCGGGCCATGGCCGCGCAGGATGCCGACGGCCAGCCCGTCATCGGCCTCGAGGCGCTCCAGCGCCGCGCGCAAGGCGCGGGTGGTGGCCGCATCGACGGCATTGCGCCGCCCCGGCCGGTTGAGGGTGATGAGCGCCACCGGCCCCCGCGTCTCGAATTCGATCTCGGTTCCTGTCTGCATGCCTGCCTCCGTTCAGTTCCCGCCCCGGCCGCGCGCCTCTGCCTCGGCCAGTTCGCGCAAGCTTCGCCGCACGATCTTGCCCGTGGTGGTCATCGGCATTTCGTCGATGAAGCGCACGACGCGCGGATATTCATAGGCCGCAAGCCGCGTCTTCACATGGGCCGCGATTTCCCCGGGCAGAGCCTCCGAAGGCGCGTGGCCGTCATTGAGCACGACATAGGCCGCCACCACCGCGCCGCGCACCGGATCGGGCATGCCGACGACCCCGGCCAGCCGGACCGCGGGATGGCCGATCAGGCAATCCTCGATCTCGGCCGGGCCGATGCGATAGCCGGCCGAACTGATCACATCGTCGTCGCGCCCGACAAAGCGCAGCCGGCCGTCGGGCCCGCGCATGCCGCAATCGCCCGTCAGCAGCCAGCCATCCGCCCTGCCGCCCACGAATTTCGCCTCGGTCGCCTCGGGGTTGTTCCAGTAGCCAAGGAACATCACCGGATCGGGGGCGCGCACGGCGATCGCCCCTTCCTCGCCATCGGCCAGGACCGCGCCGGTTTCGGCGTCGACCACCTCGACGACATGGCCGGGCACCGCGCGGCCCATGGCGCCGGGCACCGCAGGTTCCAGCGCGGCACAGGACGACACCACCATGTTGCATTCGGTCTGGCCGTAGAATTCGTTGATCGTCACGCCAAAGGTCTTGCGGCCCCAGTCGATCAGCTCGGCGCCCAGTGTCTCGCCCCCGCTCGCGATCGAGCGCAGATCGACGCCAAGATCGGCAATCCCCTCATCGGCGCGCATCATCTTCAGCGCGGTGGGCGGCAGAAAGACGTTGCGGATCCCGTGCCGCACGATCAGCTCTGCCGCGGCGCGGGCGGTGAACTTCTGGAACCTGCAGGCGACCACGGCGATCCCGTGATGCAGGCCCGGCATCAGCACATCCAGCAGGCCGCCGATCCAGGCCCAGTCGGCCGGCGTCCAGAGCCTGTCACCCGGCTGCGGCAGGAAATCGTGGCTGATCTCGACCCCCGGCAGATGGCCCGGCAGCACGCGATGGGCATGCAGCGCGCCCTTGGGGTTGCCGGTCGTGCCCGAGGTGTAGATCAGGATCGCCGGATCGTCGGCCCGCGTGCGCAGGGGCGCAAATTGCGCGGGTTCGGCCGCGCAGGCCTGCGCATAGCTTTCGGCGCCCGCCACGGCCCCGTCGACGCAAAGCAGGGTTTGCAGATCGGGAAGCTGCGGCAAAAGCGGGGCCAGCTTTTCCACGCCCGCGGCATCGGTCACCACCACTTTCGCGCCGGAATCGCGCAGCCTGTGCAGCAGCGCCTCGGGGCCGAACAGGGTGAACAGCGGAATCGAGATCCCGCCCAGCTTGGAAACTGCGATATGCGTCACCGCCGTCTCGACCCGCTGGGGCAGAAGCACGCCCACCCGGTCCCCCGGCGCGGCACCGATCCCGCGCACGCCGCGCCGCACAAGCGCATTGGCCAGGCGGTCCGACATCTCCTTGAGATCGCCAAAGCTGTAATCGCGCGCCTGCCCAGCCGGGTCCACGTCGATGATGGCAAGGCGGCCGGGATCGGCCTTTGCCCATTTGTCGCAGACATCCACGCCGATATTGTAGAACTCCGGCACCTCCCATCGAAATGCCGCGCGCACCTGTTCGAAACTCTGACCGGATTTCAGCATCATGGCCCCTCCTCCGCGCCGGAGTAGGACAGAAATCCGCACGACAGGCAAGCCGCCTGCCCGGCCTCAGCCGTCGCGCCTGCGCAGCGTGCCGATGCTGTGATTGTATTTCGTGGGCGCGATCCCGAAGCGCGCCTTGAAGCTTTTGGAGAAATGCGCGACCGAGCTGAACCCGCAGGCGGTTGCGACCTCCAGCAGGCTCATGTTGGTCGTGCTCATCAGGTTGCGGCCGCGATCCAGCCGAAGGCCGCGGTAGAAATCGCCGGGGGTTTCGCCCAGAACCGAGGTGAAAAGCCGCTCGATATGGCGGCGCGAATAGCCCGCCACCTGCGCCAGCTCCTCAAGCGTCAGCGGGTCTTCGAGATGGGTGTTCATCAGGTTGACGATCGCCAGCAGGCCCGGATTGCGCGAGCGGATCACCACCGAAAGCGAGCTGCGCTGTTCCGGTTCGACCCCCACCATCACCTTGCGCAGGCACATGTCCGACACCATGGCCGCGAATTCCGCCCCGTGATCGCGCGCGATCACCGACAGCATCATGTCGGTCGAGGCCGCGCCGCCGCCGCAGGTCATGGTCCGGCCGGAAATCTCATACATGCCCGAGGTCGGCATCAGCGTGGGGAAATCCTCGCAGAAGGCGGGCTGGTTTTCCCAGTGCAGGGTAAAGCTGCGCGCGTTCAGCAACCCGGCCTTGGCCAGGGCGACCGCACCGGTGCAAATCCCGCCGACCGCGCCGCCGAACCGCGCATGGCGGCTGACCGCCGCGACGACGGCGGGGGCCGCCGCCGCGCGGGCCGGGTTGCCCGAACAGACGAACAGCCCCGTGTCGCGCGGCAATGCCTCCAAAGGGCCATCGACGCAAACCGAAATCCCCGAAGAGCTGCTGACCGCCGCGCCGGTTTCCGACAAGAGCCGCCATTGATAAAGCGGCTGCTGGGACAGCTGGTTGGCGATGCGCAGCGGCTCGACTGCCGAACTGAAGGCAAGCAGCGTGAACCCCGGCACAAGGACGAAGGCGTATTTCCGGGTGCCCTCGCGGGTGGACAGGGGGAAATAGGCCGCCCCAAGCGGGACGATCGGCTGTGGCTGCGACATTCTTTCTCTGCCGTTGTCAATTCTTTTGCATCAGGACGCCATAATGCCAGAGCCGGACGCAAGAGGCGATCCGAAATGATGCGCCCGGACGCCGGAATGCCATCCCGTCACATCGGTGTCAGAAAATAGAACCCCACCCAAATGACTTTGGTCAAGGAGGGGCTCACAAGATGTTGATAGCGAACATGGCAATCGGCACGCCTAACGAATGTCTGGCCAGCCATGTGTATCACCTCGTCAAATCCTGCCGCACGCGGCGCAGCGATACGGGGTGGTGTTTCCGAAAATCCGCAAGCTGCGCGTGCTGACGCGATGCCGGACCGGCGTGCGTTGCTGCGCGGTCGGCCGAACGATCCTCAGGTTCCGCGCCCGCCGGGGGCATTGGCAAGCCTTGCCTTCGGTGAGGCCTGCCCCGGTTGCGGCGATTGCGCCCGCGCCTGCCCCGCATCCATCATTCTTAAAGATGCCGACGGGCTTCCCGTCGTGGATCTACGCGAAGGTGCCTGCACCTTCTGCGGCGCCTGCACCGAGGCCTGCACCGCCGGCGCCCTTCTGCCCGG
>CALMEG010000072.1 GCA_937863185.1 uncultured Paracoccaceae bacterium
CTCGATCCCAGCCACAGCCAGATCGTGTTCAGCTATAACCACCTCGGGTTCTCGACCACGACGGGCATGTTCTCGGGGTTCGAGGGCACGATCCGGTTCGATGCCGAGGATCCGGCGGCCTCTTCGGTCGAGGTGGCCTTCCCGACCGCCTCGCTGATCACCGGCTGGGATGAGCGGACGGCGCATTTCCTGACGGCCGATTTCTTCGGCGCGGAAGAGGCCCCGGAAATCAGCTTCACCTCGACCGCGATCGAGGTCACCGGCGAGAAAACCGGCAAGATCACCGGCGATCTGACGATCAACGGCATCACCAAGCCGGTCGTGCTGGAAGCCGAGATGACGCAGATGGGCGAGCATCCGATGGCGAAGGCGCCCTGGGTCGGCTTCAACGCCACCACGACGATCGTGCGTTCGGATTTCGACATGGGCCAGTTCGCGCCCTTCGTCGGAGATGAAGTTTCGGTCTCGATCTCGATCGAGGCGATGAAGGCCGAGTAAACCGGCTCTGTCAGGGAAAAAGCGAAAGGCCGCCGGGGGTTCGGCGGCCTTTTTCATGTACGGGTCGCGGCGTGCTCAGTCGTTGCGCCGCGCGTCCAGCACCGCTCGGACCGTGACGCCGAAACCCACGGTCGATTCGTCGCCATAGCTGGCCCCCATCCCGAAATCGCGCCGATCCAGGGTCAGTTGCCCGTCCATATGCGCGTTCCCCTCTGCAAGCTCGAGCGTGAAGGGCAGGCGCACGGGCAGCTCCACCCCGCGCAGGCTCAGCGTGCCGGTGGCGGCGAAGCTGTCGCCCTCGGGCGCGATATCGGCGCGGAACAGGGCGGCGGGATGGGATTCGGTATCGAAGAATTCCGGCCCCCTGGCCTGATCCGTGACCACGCCAAGCGACAGCGTTGCCGTATTGATCGTCACGAGGACGGACCCGGTGCCGGTTTGCGGATCGAAGGTGATCTCGGCGGTCCAGTCGGGGAAGCTTCCGGTGACGGCGCTGCCCATTTGCATCACCTCGAAGGACAGGCTTCCGCCCTGCACCTGCCAGTTGCCGCCTGTCTCAGCCTGTGCCTGCGCGGCGGGCGGCGGGGCCGCGGCATCCGAGAGGCGCGCCGCAAGGGCGCCGTAACCGATGACGCCGGCCCAGAGCAGAAGTGCCGCGATGGGGGCCAGAACGCTTGCCCTCCGGATCAGGACGGGGCTGCCGGCCGCGATGCCGCGCGTCATCCGCCCCAGCGTCGCGTCCCGGTCGATCAGCACATGTTTCAGCGCGCCAAGGATGTGCAGCGCAAGCGTTCCGTAAAGCACCCAGCCCGCAAGGTGGTGCACATGGCCCGACACCCGCGCCAGCGATTCGGAGGGGCCGACCAGCACGAGGCCTTGCCCAAAGGGCCACAGGATCGGCGCGAATCCGGGCTGGGCCGCGTGATGCACCCAGCCCGAGAGGGGCAGGACCACGATCGCCGCATAAAGCGCCCAGTGCACCGCCGCCGCGGCGAAGGTCTCAAGCCGTTTCTGGGGATGCAGCGGCACCGGATGGGGCTGCACCAGCGCCCAGAGGATGCGCAGCAGGGCCGCGGCAAAGGCGGCCATGCCAAGCGTCTTGTGCAGCGAGAAGATACGGATCGCCGCCGCGGCCTCGGTCTCCGAGCCGGTGGGCATGTTGTTGGCATAAAGCCCGAGGGCCACGGCGCCCAGGATCAGAAGCGCCACCAGCCAGTGCAGCGCGCGGGCCAGGATGCCGTAGCTTTGGGTCGTGTTGGTCAGCATGTCGGTTCGCCTGTAAGGGATCGTTCGCGCGGAAAATAGGGCGTGCGCGCCCACCGGGCCATGCCGCGCGCTGCACAGGGGCTGTG
>CALMEG010000073.1 GCA_937863185.1 uncultured Paracoccaceae bacterium
TCGCCTATGCCTATACCCGCAAGGTGCTGCAGAAGGACGGCAGCCGGACCGAGGAAGAGGTGGTCGATTACGCCGTGCAGATGTGGCGCGACCTGAAGGGCGATGCGCCCTTGCCCGACTATTTCGTCAATGCACAGACGCTTCAGCCGCTTGACCATGTGCGCATGCAGGCGGCGGCGCAGAAATGGATCGACAGTTCCATCTCCAAGACGATCAACTGCCCCGAGGATATCTCTTTCGACGCCTTCAAAGAGGTTTACATGGCGGCCTGGGATCAGGGCTGCAAGGGCTGCACGACCTACCGGCCCAATGACGTGACCGGCTCGGTGCTGTCGGTGTCCGAAAAGTCCGAGGCCGCGCCCGAGGCCGATCACGGCGCCGAGGTGGTCTATCTGACCGAGCCGCTGGACCGGCCCGCGGCGCTGGAAGGCGCAACCTACAAGCTGAAATGGCCCGGCTCGGAACATGCCATCTACCTCACGGTGAACGATATCGTGCAGGGCGGCCACCGGCGCCCCTTCGAGGTGTTCATCAACTCCAAGAACATGGAGCATTTCGCCTGGACCGTGGCGCTGACGCGGATGATCTCGGCGGTGTTCCGGCGCGGGGGCGACGTGTCCTTCGTGGTCGAAGAGCTGAAGGCCGTGTTCGACCCGCGTGGCGGGGCATGGATCGAGGGGCGCTATATCCCGTCGATCCTCGCCGCGATCGGCGGCGTGATCGAACGGCACCTGATCTCGATCGGCTTCATCGAGGGCGAGGGGATGGGCCTGAAGGCCGACCCGCAGGCCGAGCGCATGGTTGCGGGCGACACCCCGCGCGCGCCCGCCTGCCCACATTGCGGCGCCTATGCGATGCGCATGATCGAAGGCTGCATGACCTGCGCGGATTGCGGCCATTCCAAATGCGGATGACCCAGGGCATAAAGTGGCACGCTGACCCGTAGGACAGGGCCGTCCATGATCCGATGTGTCACGCGCGCCGCGACATGACAAATGTCATGGAGGCAGGGCGCGTGTACGTGCCAATATCGTCCGGTGGACCCGAGGCGACTCGGTCCGTGATGCCAACCATCGAGGCCAGCTTGCGCCAGTTTGCA
This sequence comes from uncultured Paracoccaceae bacterium, assembly GCA_937863185.1. GTDB lineage: Bacteria > Pseudomonadota > Alphaproteobacteria > Rhodobacterales > Rhodobacteraceae > CALMEG01. Next base: position 1,100 of record CALMEG010000073.1, read on the forward strand.
CTGATCCTTTGCCTGATCTGGGGTGTCTTCCTTGCCCTGTCGCCGCAGCCTTCGGCCGCGACCGAAGCGTCGCATGGCGCCATGGCTGCAACCGCCGACTGCCCCGATTGTCCAGGCTGCCCCGAGCGGCAAGAGGGCCACGTCATGTTGCCTGCTTGTGCGGCGGCGGGGGCCTTGTGCGGCACCCATGCAGGCTGTGCGATGCCAGCCTCTTTCGTCGCGGCGGTTTCCGCCGCATTCCCGAGCCCGCTTGCCGGGCTTCTTGCCGCGCCGCCTGCAGGCCTTGGCACAAAGCCGCAGCGCGCGCTCGTGCCCGAGCCTCCGCCACCGCGGGCCTGACTCATGCCGACGCCCTTCGGGGTTGTTTTCCCATCCCGTAGCGATTTGCTACGCTCTTAACGCATGAGTCACATATGAAACGCACTCTTCTTCTGGCAGCCGCAGGCATTACCGCGGGTCTTGCCGCCGCTGCCTATTTCAAATCGCCGACCGCAACAGAGGCTGTCGTGACGGGTCAGTCCGCCGTCGAGACCAAGCAGGCAAGGCCGCTCGTCGAGGTAAACTTGCCCGCAGAACTGTCGCCGCTGGCGCAGACCGGTGAGAAGGCTTTCGACGCGGTTTGCGCGGCCTGCCATGGCACGGGTGGCGTAGGCAACGATGGCGTGGGGCCGCCGCTTGTTCACAGGATCTATGAACCGAACCACCATGGAGACATGTCGTTCCTGATGGCGGTGACGCAGGGCGTGCGCGCGCATCACTGGACTTTTGGCGACATGCCTCCACAAGAGGGGCTGACACAGGGCGATGTGCGCGCCATCGTCGCCTATGTGCGCGAATTGCAGCGCTTCAACGGCATCGAATAGGCTGGGGCGAGGCGTGCCAGGGGAAAGGTGCGCCTCTCAGCTTGTTCGGCCGGCGCGGCCATCCTGTCTGCTCGGGTCTCGGGGCGGGCCGCGGTCAGCCGCGGTCGCCCGCATTGGCCCCTGTCGTCACGATGTCGCCGATGTGTCGCAGGCTGAACAGGTCGACGAAGCTTTGCGCGGCGGAGGCATCCCCTTCCAGCGCGATGATATCTGCGGCCTGTAACGCGGCCACCGGCTGTGGGCCATAGATGGCGCGGGCCAGTGTGTTGCCACTGCCCGACAGGATGAAGTCGCACCCGTTCTGCAAACCCGGCGTCGCCAGAAGCGCGCCGTGTTTGTCCAGGCGAAGAGTGAAGGCCTCGTTTCCGGCTGCGATCCCGGCCACGGTGCCACACCCTGCGGCGGCGGCTGTGTTGATCTTGGCTGACATCGAGATCATCAGCGCGGTGGGGCTTATGAAGCGGCGCGGATCGTGGCCGGGGTGCTGGCTGCCCCAATGGCAAAGCGCCACGAGAACCGGCTGCAAGGCCCTGCCGGATCCGGTCAGCCCGTAGAGGCCGGTTTCCGGGTCATGATGCGCCACGCCCGCCCCGATCAGTTGCGACAGCCGCTGCGTCAGCACGCCAGCGGTGATCCCCGGAAGTCCTGTGCGGATCGCCTGAAAACGCTTGTCGCGCAGCATCAGTTCGCGCACCACCAAAAGTGCCCAACGATCGCCGATCAGATTCAGCGCGTGGGCCGCAAGGCAGCCTTCGTCATAGCGCAGGCGCGGGGTTTCGCCGATGGTACTCATATTTTAATACTAATGGTTGGTTTTTCATACTGCAAGGGATATGCTGCCTCTCGTGATGGGCTTATGGCCCGTATAACAGGGAGAGTTGCAATGACCTATTATTCCGGTTTCGTCGCCGCGGTTCCTGCTGCCAACAAGCAGGCCTATATCGAGCATGCCCGGCAGGCGTGGCCGATGTTCGAACGGGCGGGCGCAATCCGCATGGTCGAGAACTGGGGCGAGGATGTGCCTCATGGCAAGCAGACCGATTTCTATCGCGCGACCGATGCGAAGGACGGGGAAGTGCCACTGTTTTCCTGGATCGAATGGCCCGACCGCGCGACGGCCGATGCCGCCTGGGCGCGGATGGAGGACGAGATGAGAGACAGTCCGATGCCGGAAATGCCGTTCGACGGCATGCGCATGTTCTGGGGCGGCTTTTCTCCGGTCTTCGATTCCGATGAGGGCTGAAGCCCCGGGTGCGGTTCCGTCCCTTTATGCCGATCTTCTGTGGACTACCGCTTCAGGCTCGGGATCGGACAGATAGCCCTATCCCGAGTGGGAGTGGCCGGGTGAGTCGGCCTTCGCTCGGGAGATCTGGTTTTTGGGCAGGGGATCGGGGGGTGTTCTCCCGTTGATCGCCACGCGTGGCGAGTCTGCTTGGTTTCCCAATGAATTTCATTTCATAACAGTCTGTTACCAGGAGAATTCGCTCCGCCTTGGCCGTGCTCGTCGATGAGCGGCCAGCGCCGTTTTCCAGATATTTCGGAATTTTCCTTGCATGTCGCCGGCATGTTTTCCTAACGTCCCTCATAATGTTCGGACATTCGGGCATTTGACAGGGAGGAAGATATGCAGTTTTTACATCAGCCTTCCGCGCTGATTGCGCGGATGCGTGCCTTGGCGTCGGCTCTTGGTCTTGCGGCGGTGGCTGGCCTGGCGGCCGGCCCGGCCGCGGCGCAGGATTCGATTGACATGGTCATCACCAACGAACTGGCAACCACCCATTGGACGACGGGCGTCATGGAGGATTTCGCCCGCCGGATCGAAGAGCGCACCGGCGGGCGCGTGACCCCGAAGGTTTTCCATGCGGGAAGCCTTTACAACGATCAGGATGCCATTGCCGCGCTTGGGACAGGGGCGGTGCATATGGTCTGGCCGGTCGCCGTGCGCCTTGAGACCATCGCGCCCGAAGCGGGCGTTCTCAGCCTTCCCTTTGCGATCGACGATACACTGATGGGCAAGGAGGGCGCCCCGGAGGCGGTTGGCGCCTATCTGTCGAAATATCTCGAACCGCTCGGGATCCGGGTAATGGGGGTGGCGCGCACCGCCGATCTGTTTTTCCTGACCCGCAAGGAACCGATTGCCGAGATGTCCGACCTTCAGGGCATGAAAATCCGTGCGACGGGCGGCCGCGTGCTGCTTGATCTGCTGGGCAAGTTCGGCGCGAGTTCGATCGCGATGCCCGCGCCCGAGATGGGGCCCGCCCTCGCGCAGGGCGCCATCGACGGGGCGCTCACCTCTGCCGGGGGTTGGGAGATGGTCGGAACCGATGTCGTGCCCTATGCCTCGCTGGTGCCGGGGCTCAACATGGTCACTTACGCGATCATGATCGACGACACCTGGCTGAAATCCCTGCCGGACGATCTGCGCGCCGCCATCGAGGAGACGACGGCCGAATTCGTGCGCACCAACTGGCCGGATGCCAAGCGGCTGGATCAGGAAACGCTGGACGCCATCGTTGCACGGGGCGGAAAGCTTTCGAAGGTTGAGGGTGCCGAGCGTGAGGCCTTCGTCGAGGCCGCGCAAAGCATCAACGAGACCTGGAAGGAACAACATCCGAAGGCATGGGATGATTTCCAGGCCGCATTGGCACCCTTCAGATGAGCGCGTCCGGGATGAAACCCGAGGTGGGGGCGCAATACGCCCTCACCGTCATGGGATTGCGGCTGGACCCGGAGGAAAGCCGCTGGTTCTCGGCCGAGATGGTGCGCTCGGCCCAGGCGGTGAATCGGGCGGCGGATGCGGCCGGGCCGTTATTCGATATCCGCATGGCAAGCTTCGATGTGGCGCTGCGCGCAGGGGGAGAACCGGGATGAGCGACGTCCTGATGATGGGATTGCGCGAGGTGGCGGACTTGCTTCGGGCCAGCCGGATCGGCGCGCAGGAGCTGCTGGGCGAGGTGGTCGCGGCGATCGGGCGTCACGATCACATCTGCAACGCTGTCCTGGCGATCGAGACCGAGCGGGCCTTTGCAGAGGCCGCGGCGCTGGATCGGTTGCCCAAAGAGGCGCGCGGGCCTTTGCATGGCGTGCCGCTGGCCCACAAGGACATGTATTACCGTGCCGGAGAGGTGACGACCTGCGGCGCAGGGTTTCGACGCGACACCCGCATGGGCAGCACGGCCGAGCTTTTGCAGCGGCTGGATGCGGCGGGTGCGATCAGCTTTGCGCGGCTGAACATGGCGGAATATGCCATGGGGCCAACCGGGCATAACAGAAGCTTCGGGCGCTGCTGTAATCCCTTCGCGCCCGACCGGATCAGTGGCGGGTCTTCGTCCGGCTCGGGTGCGGCGGTGGCCGCGAGGTTCGCCTACGGCGCGCTTGGCTCCGATACGGGGGGATCGGTTCGCCTTCCGGCGGCATTGTGTGGGGTTGTCGGACTCAAGCCGACGCAGGGGCTCTTGTCTCTGGAAGGGGTCATGGGGCTGTCGGAAAGCTTGGATTGTCCGGGGCCGATGGCCCGCTCAAGCGGCGATATCGCGCGCCTCATGGATGTGATGTGCGGCACGGCGCATCACGAACGCGGCCTCGAGGCCGGGGTGCGTGGTCTGCGCATCGGCATTCCGCAAAGCTACTATGTCGAGGATCTCGCGTCCGAAGTGGCGGCATCCTTCGACGCGGCCATCGGGGTGTTGCGGGATCTGGGATGCGATATCCGCCAGGTAGACCTGCCCGATCATGGCCCCTATGCAGATCTGGCCGATGCGATCTGGAAGCCGGAGGCGGCCGCGCTGCATCTCAGGACATTGCAGACCGATCCCGAGCGACTGGCGCCGCAGGCCAGGGCGCGGTTGATGCAGGGACTTGCGACCTCGGCCGTGGACTATGTCCGGGCACACCAGTTGCGCAGCCTTGCCTTGCGCGCGATGCTGGATGGCCCGCTGCACGCGTGCGACATCATCCTGACCCCGGCCTTGCGCATTCCAGCGCCGTGTGCCGTCGACGTCGAAGAGGCAAACGGCGATGCGATGCGGCGGAACCTCGAGGCGATCACGGCCTTCACGCGGCCGCTGAACTTCCTGGGCCTTCCCGGGCTGGTTACGCCCTGCGGCTTGGACGAGGCGGGCGTGCCCATGGCGATTCAGATGATCGGTGCGCCGCGGCAGGAGGCCCTGTTGCTGCGGGCAGGGCACGCGTTCGAAAGCGCCGCAGGCTTCAACCGGATGCGGCCGCCGTTCCTGCAGTAGTTGCCCTCCGTCTCCCGCAACCAGGCAGCGGGGGACGGGTCACCCGGTAAAAAAGTTTCACGGTGCTTCCGAAGTGTCTTGACTCATTTGTCCGATTAATATCCTAATGTCCGTACAAATGGCGGAGTATCCGCCGCCCGCTGAAAGGAGACATGCGTGAAGAAAATCGGCGATCAAAGATATCGCGGTGAAATCGGGCGCTATTACGAGGATTTCGAGATTGGCGATGTCTACGAGCACCGCCCCGGCCGTACCATCACCGAGGCGGACAACATCAATTTTTCGCTCATGACGATGAACCTGCATCCGATGCATTGCGACAGCGCCTATGCCGCCAAGTCCGAATTTGGCAAGCCGCTGGTCAATAGCGGGCTGACGCTGGCCATCGTGCTTGGCATGACCGTGCCCGAAGTCAGTGGCAAGGCCATCGCCAATCTTGGCTGGAAGGACATCAGCCTTGTCGCCCCGGTATTTCCCGGCGACACCGTCTATGCGGAATCCGAGGTTCTGGAAAAGCGTGACTCCAAGTCGCGTCCAAATGCCGGGATCGTCACGGTGCGGACTACGGGGCGCAAGGCCTGCGGCACCGTCTTCATGCGCTTTGACCGCACGGCGCTGATCCAGAAGCGGGCGGGCAATATCGACGAGGCGGCAGGTTACTGATTGCCGCTTTCGGCCCGGCACGAGGATTGTGGCGGCTCGGAACGATCAAGATAACGAAACGGGAGGAGAAATGATGATCAACCAAGGTTTCCGGGCGCTGTGCGCGGCCGCGCTTCTGGGGGCCGCGTCTGCGGGCTTCGCGGCGGCCGACGAGCTGGTGTTGCCAAGCGAGGTTGCGGCCACGCATTGGAAGACCGACTACCAGAACGAATTCGCGCAGAAGGTCGGTGAACGTACCGGCGGCGCGATCGACGTGAAGGTGTTCCCCGCCGGTCAGCTTTACAATGAACAGGATGCGCTTGCCGCCCTTGGCACCGGGGCGGTTCACATGGTCTGGCCGGTTTCGGTTCGCCTTGAATCGATCGAACCGGCAACCGGTGTTCTCAACCTGCCCTTCGCGCTCAGCGACGAGATGATGCTGAACAGCTGCTTCAACAAGGGGTTGACCCCGCTGATCTCGGGCTATGTCGATCCGCGCAACCTCAAGGTTCTGGGCTTCTTGCGCACAGCCGACCTTCTGTTCATCTTCAAGGACCGCGAGGTGGCGAAGATGGAGGATCTGGCGGGCACCAAGGTCCGCGTGACCGGCGGCCGGGTGTTCCAGGACACGATGAAGACCCTTCAGGTAAGCCCGGTCTCGATGGCCGCCTCCGAGATGAGCACGGCGATGTCCCAGGGGGCGATCGACGGCGTCTTCACCTCGCCGGCGGGCTGGGCCGAGATGATCGGCATCACCGGCAATCATGCCTGGTATGTGCCCGGCTTCTCGCTGTCGACCTATGCCGTGGTGGTCGACAAGGGCTGGTTCGAGGCGCTTCCGGCCGACCAGCAGGCCGCGATCAACGACACGATCGCCGAAATCGCTGACCGCCAGTGGAACGAGGCGAAAGCCGCCGACGAAAAGCTGATCGAGAAGATGAAGGCCGAAGGTGCGGTGGTTCATGTGGCCGAGGGGGCCGAGCTTCAGCGCTGGCGCGACATGGCTGCAGCCAATGCGGGTTCCTTCACCGAAGCGCATGGCGATGTCGTCAAGGCCCTTGCAGAACTGGAGGCCTCTTGTGGCCTCGGGGGATGAACGCACAAATGTGGAAGGGGTTGCCGGCAATATGCCGACGACCCGCCCAAATCTCTGGGTGCGTTTCGAGCGGTCGGTGCTTCTGACGGTGGCGACCTGCCTCGCGCTTCTGGCGACGACGATCATGATGTTCGAGGCGGCGGGCAGGGGGTTTTTCAACCACAGCTATTTCTGGGCCGAGGAATCGGTGCGCTACCTGATGGTCTGGGCGTTCTTCCTGACAATCGGCTGCGCGGGGCGCGCGGGCCACATGATCCGCACGGAAATGCTGGTCGATGCCCTGCCGCCCGCCCTTCGGCGGATCGCCAATGTGACGACCACCGTGCTGGGGATGCTGTTTGCGGGGATCCTGTTCTATGCCTCGGTGCCGCAGGTGCTGCGCTACTACACGATGGGCATGATGACGGAATCCACGCTCGACCTGCCGATGTGGCTGTTGTTCCTGGCAATGCCGATCGGCGCGGCCCTGATGGGGATCTATTACGCAGGTGCGTTCCTGACCGCGATCGGCGGGAAGGATCCCTATGCCCAGGCCGAAGCCGCACCAACGGATAGCGGCGCAATGAAAGGCCCAATGCTGTGATTATCGCTTTCGCACTTGTTCTGACGCTCCTGCTGCTTGGCATCGGGTCGCATGTCTCGATCGCACTGGGCCTTGTGACGGCGCTGCTGGTGCTGTCCATCGACGGGGTGCCGGCCACGGTCATCGCGCAGACGGCGTTCAAATCGGTGAACAGCTATCCGCTGATGGCCATTCCGATGTTCGTCCTGGCGGGCAACCTGATGATGAAGGGGCACATCGCCGAGCTGATGATCGACCTTGTCGGGGCCATCGTGCGCGCGGTGCGCGGCGGGCTGGCGCTGACCGTGCTGATCACCAGCGTCTTCTTTGCCGCCGTGTCGGGGTCTTCCGTGGGATCCGCCGCCGCGATCGGGGCCTCGACCGTCGAGGGGTTGCGGCGCGAGAAATACCCCGCCCGGTTTTCGGCCGCCATCGTCGCGGTGGGGGGCACGCTGGGGTTGATGATCCCGCCGTCGCTGGGGTTCATCCTGATCGGCTCCATCGTCGGGCTGCCCGTCGACAAGCTTTTCATGGCGGGCATCCTGCCGGGACTGATGGAGGCGGGTCTGTTGATCATTGGCGTGACCTTCATGGTCCGGCGCCACGGCTACGGCATGAAGGCGCAGCGCCCCGACTGGTCAGGTTTCGCGCATCGCCTGCCCAAGGCCTCGGCCGCGCTGGCGATGCCGGTTCTGGTGATCGGTTCGATCTACGCGGGCTTCCTGACCCCGACCGAGGTATCCGCCTTCGCGGCGGCCTATGCCGCGGTGCTGTGCCTTCTGGTCTACCGCTCGGTCAACCTGACGGGGTTCTGGCTGGTGGCGCGGGAATCGGTGCTTCAGACCACGATGATCTTCGCGGTCGTGATGGGCGGTTCCCTGGTCGGCTTCGTTCTTGCACGGATGGGGGTTTCGGCCCAGATGGTAGCGTTCATCCGCGACATGGACATGAGCCCGTGGATGTTCCTGATCGTGGTGAACGTGCTGCTTCTGATCCTGGGCATGTTCCTTGACGGCATCGCGCTGATCGTGCTGACCGCGCCCCTGCTGTTCCCCATGGCGATCGCGCTTGGCATCGACCCGATCCATTTCGCGGTGATCATGGTGGCCAATGTCGAGATCGCCACCCTTACCCCGCCGATCGGCCTTAATCTGTTCGTGATGAGCGGCATCGCCCGCATCCCGGTGCACGAGATCGCGCGCGGCGTGCTGCCCTTCTTCGCGATCCGCCTGACCGGGCTGATGCTGATCTCATACATACCTGAAATATCGCTTGCGCTCGTGCGCTGAGGAGGATGACATGACGCAGACCACCCCTTCGCCCATCTCGCAGACACTGGCGGCATTTGCCGGCGGGCTCGATCCGGCGGCGATCCCGGCCGAGGTGCGCGAAAGGGCGCGCTACCTGATCCTCGATGCGGTCGGGATCGCGCTTGCCTCCACGCAATACGACTTTTCGCACCGCACTCTTGCCGCGCTGCGCGAGTTCGGCGCGGGCCCCTCGCCGGTGATCGGATATGGCGCGCGCCTGCCGCTGCGCGATGCGGTCACGATGAACGGCTTTCTGGTGCATGGCCTCGATTATGACGACACGCATACCCGTGGTGTGATTCATGCCACGGCCAGCACCTTCCCCACCGCGCTTGGCATGGCGCTGGAGACCGGGGCAAGCGGCAAGGACATGGTGACGGCCTATATCGTGGGCATGGAGGTGGCGACGCGGCTTGGCTCGGTTGCGAAGGGCGGGTTCCACCAGACCGGCTTCCATCCCACCGGGCTGATCGGCATTTTTGCCACCGCGCTGATCGCGGGGCGGATGCGCGGGCTGACGCAGGATCAACTGGCCTCGGCGCAGGGGATTGCGCTGTCACTGGCCTCGGGCAGCCTTGAATTCCTGCAAGATGGCGCCTGGACCAAGCGCATCCATCCCGGTATCGCCGGCGCGCAGGGGATCACCGCCGCCGCGCTTGCCCGCAACGGCTTTGTCGGCCCGAAAGCCGCCTATGAAGGGCGCTTCGGTCTTTATGCAAGCCATTTGGGTCCGCTGGCCGGGAATTGCGACCTGTCGCTGGCCACCGAAGCGCTTGGCGATATCTGGGAGGTGTCGCAGGTGGCCGTGAAGCCGCTGCCCGCGTGCCATTTCACCCATGCATGTGCCGACGCGGCCGTGATCCTGCGCGAAAAGCACGGGCTGAGCGCCGACATGATCGAAAGCGTCCGCGCCCTGATCCCGGCCGAGGTCGTCAAGACCGTCTGCGAACCCGTTGCCACCAAGCAGCGCCCGCAGAACAGCTATGACGCGCAGTTCTCGATCCCCTTCGCGGTTGCCTCGGGCCTGCATCTTGGCCGCTTCGGCCTGCGCGAGCTGGAGGCCGAGGCCCTTGCCGACCCAGAGACGCTGGGGCTGGCCGCGAAGGTCGCCTACGAGGTCGATCCGAATTCGGCCTTCCCGAAATACTACTCGGGCGAGGTGATCGTGCGCACCAAGGACGGGCGCGAATTGGCGCATCGTGAACAGATCAACCGCGGGGCCTCGGACCGACCGCTGAGCGCGGACGACATCGTGAAGAAATACCGTGAAAACGCAGCCATGGCGCTGTCGCACAGCGCGCTTGACCGTATCGAAGAGGCGGTTCTGGGGCTGGACGACATCACCGACACGCCCGCTTTCGCGGCACTGCTTGCCGGCCGCTGAGGCCGCAGATCAAGGACAACAGACATGAGCCATACCGAAGAAGACCGCCGCGAGCAGGAAGCCATGATGCTCGACATGCTGGACCGCTTTCTTGAAGCCGAGGTGGTCCCGCATGTTCGCAAGCTGGAGCATGAGGATATCTATCCCGCCGAGATCGTCGAGAAGATGAAGGAGATGGGCCTGTTCGGCTGCATCATCTCGGAGGATTACGGCGGGCTGGGGCTGAGCACCTCAACCTATGCGAAGATCATCGCGCGGATCTCGCGCACCTGGATGTCGCTGTCGGGGATCGTCAATTCGCATCTCATCATGGCCTCGGCGGTGCAGCGCAACGGCACGCAGGCGCAGAAATCCGAGTTCCTGCCGAAATTCGCCACCGGAGAGCTGCGCGGCGGCATCGGGCTGACCGAGCCGGATGCGGGCACCGATCTTCAGGCGATCCGTACGGTCGCCAGGCGTGACGGCGAGGATTACGTCGTGAACGGCGCCAAGACCTGGATCACCAATTCGGGGCAGGGCAACTGCATCGCGCTTCTGGTGAAGACCGATCCCGCGGCCCAGCCCCGCCACAAGGGCATGAGCCTGCTGATCGCCGAGAAAGGGCCGGGCTTCAAGGTCACGCGCAAGCTGGAGAAGCTTGGCTATCGCGGCATCGATACCTGCGAGCTTCTTTTCGAGGATTATCGCGTGCCCGCGAACCGGCTGGTGGGCGGGGTCGAGGGCCGGGGCCTGCAACAAATCCTGTCGGGGCTGGAACTGGGCCGCATCAACGTGGCGGCCCGCGGCGTGGGCGTGGCGCAGGCCGCGCTTGACGAGGCCACCACCTACAGCCAGATCCGCAAGACCTTCGGCAAGCCGATCTGCGAACATCAGGCCATCCAGCTTTATCTGGGTGAGATGGCGACGCGGACCGAGGCCGCGCGGCTTCTGGTCGAGAATGCCGCCCGCGCCTATGACCGGGGCGAGCGTTGCGACATGGAGGCGGGCATGGCGAAATACTTCGCCACCGAGGCCGCGCTGACGAACGCCACCCAATGCATGCGCATCCACGGCGGCTATGGCTATTCCAAGGAATACAATGTCGAGCGCCTTTATCGTGACGCGCCGCTTCTAACGATCGGCGAGGGCACCAACGAATTGCAGCGCATCATCATCGCGCGCCAACAGATCGAGAGGAACAAGGTATGACGCTCCCTCTGGACGGGGTCCGCATCATTGCCATCGAGCAATATGGCGCGGGCCCGTTCGGCACCCAGCATCTGGCGGATCTGGGCGCCGAGGTCATCAAGATCGAGAACCCCGCCGAAGGGGGCGATGTCGGCCGCCTCGTGGGTCCGCATTTCTTCGAGCCGGGCGACAGCCACTTCTTCCAGTCGTTCAACCGCAACAAGAAGTCGATGACGCTTGATCTCAAAAGCCCCGAGGGAATGGAAATCCTGCGCGAACTGGCGGCGCAAAGCGATGCGGTGTTCAACAACCTGCGTGGCGATCTGCCCGAACGGCTGGGCCTGACCTACGCGGCGCTGAAGGATGTCAATCCCGCGATCGTCTGCACCCATCTTTCGGCCTACGGGCGCACGGGGCCGCGCAAGGCCTGGCCGGGCTATGACTATCTGGCGCAGGCCGAGGCGGGCTATCTGTCGCTGACCGGAGAGCCCGACGGCCCGCCCGCGCGCTTCGGGATTTCGATCATCGACATGATGACCGGCACGATGGCCGCGCTTGCCACGGTATCGGCCATTCTGGGCGCGCGCGCGACGGGGCAGGGGCGCGATGTCGACACCAACCTCTTCGAGGTGGCGCTGCACAACCTGACCTATCTGGGCACATGGTATCTCAATGACGGGGTCGAGACCGATCGCAAGCCGCGCTCGTCGCACCCCTCGCTCACGCCCAGCCAGCTTTACCGCACCGGCGACGGCTGGATCTTCATCATGTGCAACAAGGAAAAGTTCTGGGGCGTGCTGGCCAATGCGATCGGCAAGCCCGAATGGGCCGACGACCCACGCTACCACAACTTTGCCGCACGGCTGGAAAACCGCGACACGCTGACCGAAGAGCTTGATGCCGTTCTGTCGACGCGCAGCACGGCGGAATGGATGGAAGCCCTTGGCGGCAAGGTGCCCGCCTCTCCGGTCTACGATGTTGCGCAAGCGCTCGACAATCCGTATGTCCGCGGGCAAGAGTTCATTGTCGATGTCCCTCATCCCGTGCGGGGAACGATCCAGACGCTGGCCTGTCCGATCCGCTGTCCGGGCGAAACCCTGCCGGCGCGGCCCGCGCCGCGTCTGGGCGCGCATACCGAGGAGGTGCTGCGCCGGATACGGGACGATGACGAGTGGATCGGGGAGTTGTCCAAACGCAGGATCGTATGAGTATGCCGCCCACCGCCAAAGCCAGCCTCGCCACGGGTCAGCCACGCTATTTCGTCGTGGCCCAGGCGATCATGCATGACATCCAGTCCGGCCGCTATCCGGTGGGCACGCTGCTGCCCACCGAGGCCGAGTTCTGCAAGCAGTTCGGCGTCAGCCGCCACACCGTGCGCGAGGCGATCCGGCGGCTTGCGGAGCTGGGACTGGTGGCGGCGAAGGCGGGGGTAGGCACGCATGTCAAGGCGGCGCGCCCGGTCAGCCATTATGTCCAGTCCGCCGAGGGCATCTCGGACCTGTTCCAGTATGTGCGCGATGTGACGCTGACGCTGACGGACAGCGAAGACGTGGTGGCCGATGACGACCTGGCCGGGATGATCGGCTGCAATCCCGGCCAGAAGTGGTTTCGCATGCGCGGTGAGCGCCATGTCGCAGGCGAATCCGAACCGATCGCGCTAAGCGACATTTATGTCGCGGCTCCCTATCGTTCGGCGGTCGAACATGTAAACGAACCCGATGAGCCGATCTATGCCCTGATCGAGCGCCGGTTCGGCCTGCAGCTGACCGAGGTCCGCCAGGAAATTTCGGCTGTGGCGGTGGATCCGGCCGTGGCGCGGCGTCTTGGCATGGAAGCGGGTGAGCCGGGCCTGCGCGTCGTGCGTAAATACTATTCCAGCCGTAACGAGCTTTTCGAACTTGCCGTCAACCTGCATCCCGGTTCGCGGTTCAGCCATGTCAGCACGCTGCGCCTCAAAGCCGAAAACGGACCCGGGAATTGATAAAGAACCTTGCACCGCTGATCGTGACCCTTGCCATTCAGGCCCTGGTCTCGATGGCATCGCTGACCATCCCCGTGATCGCGCCCGAGGCGGCGGCGGCAACCGGGCATCCGGCAAGCCTGGCCGGGGTCTTCATCGGCATCGTCTATGCGGGGGCGATGACCTCGTCGCTGGTCAGCGGCGACCTGATCGAGCGTTTCGGCCCGATCCGGGTCAGTCAGGTCTGCCTGCTGCTTTGTGCAGCGGGGCTGGGCATGACGGTGCTTGGCGGGCTTTGGCAGATCGCGCTCGGCGCGCTTTTGCTGGGGTTCGGCTACGGTCCGGTCACGCCGGCCAGCTCTTACATCCTGATCCGCACCACCCCGCCGCATCGCATGGGGCTGACATTCTCGCTCAAGCAGACTGGCGTGCCGCTGGGGGGCGCGATGGCGGGGATCCTCGTGCCCATGGCGGTGGCGGTCTCGCATTGGGAGGTGGCGGTGCTGATGGTTGCGGGGATGTGCCTTCTGATGGCCGTGCTGAGCGAGCCCTTGCGCGGCGCGCTGGATGCCGGGCGCAACGGCCATGCGCGCATGGCCGGGATCGCCGGGGTGCTGTCGCCGCTCAGGCTGATCTTTGCGCATCCTGCGCTGCGCGACATCGCGCTTTGCTCGTTCTTCTTCGCCTCGGTGCAGCTGTGCCTGACGACCTATCTCGTGTTGTGGCTGACGCAAAGCTACGGGCTCGACCTGCTGGCCGCCGGCCTGATGATGGCTTTCGCGCAGGGCGGCGGCGTGGCGGGGCGCCTGCTCTGGGGCTGGCTGGCCGACCGCTTCGTGGCCCCGCGCATCATGCTGGCAAGCCTTGGGGTGACGATCGGCATCTGCGCGCTTCTGTTCGCGCTGATCGGGCCGGGCTGGCCGCTGCTGGTCGTGGGGCTGGTGGCGCTGACGGCCGGGGCCACGGCCATCGGTTGGAACGGCGTCTACCTGGCCGAGGTTGCGCGCCTTGCCCCGCCCGGACAGGCCGGGAAGGTGACCGGCGGGACGCTGTTCTTCACCTATTTCGGCGTCGTGACCGGGCCGCCCTGCTTTGCCGCGATCCTGACAGCCAGCGGCGGCTTTTCCGCCTCGTTCCTGGCGATCGGGATCGTGATCCTCGCGGTCGGCGCGTTTCTGGGGCTGACCCGTCCGCGCATGGCCGAACTGTGACCTGCAAGGAGCCCGCGATGTTCAGATCCTGCCTTTTCACCCCCGCCGACCGCCCCGAGCGTTTCGCCAAGGCCCTGGCCACGGGGGCCGATCTGGTCGTGCTTGACCTTGAGGATGCGGTGCAGCCCGATGCCAAGGACGCCGCGCGCGAGCAGATTCGCGCTTTCCTGCGCAATGGCGGCAGGGCCGGGGTGCGGGTGAACGGCGTGAGCACGCCCTGGCACGAAAAGGATCTGTCGCTGCTGCAAGAGCCGGGTCTTTGCGCGCTCATGCTGCCCAAGGCAGAAGAGGCGGCCGATCTGGCGCGGCTGGCCGCCGTCCTGCCTGCGGGCTGTGCGCTTGTCGCGCTGGTCGAAAGCGCGCTTGGCGTGTGGAACGCGCGCGATCTGGCCGCCGTTCCGGGGGTGACGCAGATTGCCTTCGGGTCGGTCGATTTCCAGCTTGATGCCGGCATTCCCGATTCAGAGGATGATTACGACGCGCTGCTGCATGCCCGCGCGCGCCTTGTGCTGGCCTCGGCCGTCGCGGGGATCGCGGCGCCGATGGACGGGGTCACCGTCGCGCTGGACGATGCCGCGATCCTGCGCCGTGACGTGGCCCGCGCACGGGGCCTTGGCTTCGGGGGCAAGCTGTGCATCCATCCGCGCCAGATCGGCCCCGTGCACGAGGGCTTCGCCGCCTCCGAAGCCGAGATCGCGCAGGCCCGCGCGATTGTCGCCGCGGCCGATGCGGCGGGCGCCAATGGCGCGATCCGCCTGCATGGCAAGCTGATCGACCGCCCCGTGGCCGAACGCGCCCGCCGCCTTGTGGAGACGATCACTCCATGAGCCTTCCTGAACTGCGCCCCGCCCTGATTGCGGATGAATTCGACCTGATTGCCGCCACCCTTCCCGTTGCGGGCGCGCGCCTGCTGGATCTGGGATGCGGCGATGGCGCGATATCGCGCCGGCTGGCAAAGGCCGGGGCGCGCGTGACCGGGGTCGAGGTCGATCCCGCCGATGTCGCGCGCGCAACCGCGCTGACGCCGGGCGATGTTCCGGCGGATTTCATCTCGGGCCGTGCCGAGGCGCTGCCCTTTGGGGATGGTAGCTTCGATGCGGCCCTGATGCTGAAATCGCTGCATCATGTGCCGCAGGCTTCCATGTCAACGGCCCTGCAGGAGGTTGCGCGCGTGCTGCGCCCCGAGGGGCTGCTTTATGTCTGCGATCCTGTCTTCCCGGGGCCGCTGAACGAGATCATGCGCCTTTTCCACGACGAGCAGGCCGAACGCGCTGCGGCGCTTGCCGCGCTGCATGCCTCGGTAGCCGGGGGGGCGTTCGATCTGGTTGATGAGCGGCTTTTCCTGGCACCGGTCAGCTTTGCCGATTTCGACGATTTCGATCGGCGCATGATGCATCTGCCGACCTTGCCACGCCCCGTCTCGCCGGAGATCCGCCCCCGCGTCCGCGCAGCATGGGACCGGCTTGCCGTGCCGCTGGAAGGACACTTTGCGCGGCCGATGCGGGTAACGCTATTGCGCCGCGCGGCCATGTGACGCAAGGTCACCTCCGGCGTGGAAATGCCTGATATCAGGGCAAAGCAATGCCGCACCGGACTTTGATCCCGCCAACTGCGCCGGATCGCCGGAAATGTGCTTGTCTTCTCTTTCCCAGCCACTAACCTGCGGGCCACAGAGGAGGAAAAATCATGCTTTTCCGTGCGATCGACGGGCTCAATGAGCTTGTCGGGAGGATCATTTCCGTGGTCGCGGTCATCTTCGCGGCGATCATCATATACGATGTCATCATGCGCTATGTGCTGAATGCGCCGACCCGTTGGGCCTTTGACGTGACCAAGCAGCTTTTCGGTTTCTATTTCGTGATGCTGGGGGGCTATGCGCTGCGCCATCAGTCGCATGTGCGCGTGGACCTCGTGACCGCGGCCTTGCAGCACAATGTGCGCCGCTGGGTCGAGGCGGCAGGCTATGTGATCTTCTTTTTCCCTTTCGCATGGGTCTTCATGACCCGCTCGTATGAATTCGCCATGCGCTCCTATGCGCAGGCCGAGACGACCTATGGGTCGGTCCAGCTTCCGGTTTATCCGTTAAAGATGGCGATGGCCGTGGCGGCGGCACTGCTGCTGTTGCAGGGGATCTCCGAGTTTCTGAAGCTTGTGTTCAATCGCCAGGAGGATGTCCGTGTCGCCTGAGTTAATCGCACTGTCCATGTTCGGCCTGCTGCTTCTGGGGCTGTTCATGGGCCATCCTCTGGCCTTCGTTCTGGGCGGCGCCGCCGTGGCGGGCACGCTGCTTGCCGGCAAGCCGATGTTGCTTGGCATCGTGATTAACCGGATTTTCGGCGATGTGCTGGACAACTACACGCTGATCGCGATCCCGCTCTTCGTGCTGATGGCGCGCTTCCTGTCCGACAGTGGCGTGACCGACAAGATGTTCGAATCCCTTCGGCTGCTGATGTCGAATGTGCGCGGCGGCCTTGCGCTGGCGGTGGTGTTCATCTCGATCCTGCTGGCGGCGACGACGGGGATCATCGGTGCCTCGATCACAGTGATGGGGGTGATGGCGCTGCGCCCGATGCTGCAATACGGCTACAGCCCGACGCTGACCACCGGGGTGATCGCGGCCTCGGGCTGCCTTGGCATCCTGATCCCGCCGTCGATCATGCTGATCCTCATGGCCAGCTATTCGCCGTTGTCGGTGGGCGAGCTGTTTGCCGGTGCGATGGTGCCGGGCGTCCTTCTGGGGCTGCTTTACGCGGTTTGGGTTGTGATCGTCGCGGTGTTCCGCCCCGACATGGCCCCCGCGGTCGAGCCCGATGAAAAGATCGCGCGTCCCGCGCTTCTGCGCATGCTGGCAATCGAGGCGGTGCCGCCCCTCGTGCTGATCCTGGGGATCCTTGGCTCGCTTCTGGCCGGGATCGCCACCGCGACCGAGGCCTCGGCGATCGGGGCGGCGCTTGCGCTGGTGATCGTGATCCTGCGCGGAAAGTTCAACTGGTCGAGCTTTTACGGCGCGATGCTGGAGACGGGGCGCACCTCGGCGATGATCCTGTTCATCGTGGTGGGCGCCACCGCCTTCACGGGGGTGTTCAACATCACCGGCGGGCTGCGCGCCACACAGGAGATCATTCGCAACCTCGACATGGCGCCGTGGCTGCTGATCACCATGATGATGTTCATCGTCTTCATCTTGGGGGCGTTCCTGGACTGGACGGGGATCGTGCTTCTGTCCTTCCCGATCTTCCTGCCCATCGTGCAGGAACTGAACATCGACCTTCTGTGGTTCGTGGTGCTGATGTCGGTGGTGTTGCAGACTTCGTTCCTGACCCCGCCATTCGGATACGCGCTGTTCTACCTGCGCGCCATCGCGCCAAGCACGGTCAAGACGTCCCAGATCATCGTGGGCGTGCTGCCCTTCATCGGGCTGATCATCCTGATGTGTCTTGCCGTTGCACTGCTGCCGGGCCTTGTGACCTGGCTGCCGCACACGCTTTACAAGAGTTAAACAAGGAGGAGTGGAGATGACGACGAAAACAGCCGTTCTGGCGGGTATCGCACTGGGTGCAGGGATTGCCACGCAATCGCTCGCGCAGGAAAGCTGGACCATGACCACCACATGGCCGACCTCGCTTGAACTGATCGAGATCGACAAGCACTTCGTGGAACTGGCCAACAAGCTGACCGGCGATGCGCTGACCATCGAGTTCTTCGAGGGCGGTGCCCTTGTGCCCGCGGGCGAGGTTTTCGGTGCGGTGGAATCGGGCACTATCCAGGCCGGCGGCGACTGGCCGGGCTACTGGGCGGGCCGCAACTCGGCCTTCTCGCCGCTGGCGACCACGGCCAGCCTGTTCAACGCGGTCGATTACGTCAACTGGATCGAGCAGTGGGGCGGCGCGGATCTTTACAACGAGATCTATGGCAAGTTCGGCATGGTCTATCTGCCCTACGGCGTGACCAACAACGAATCCGGCTTCCGCACCAACGAAAAGATCGTGTCGCTCGATGACCTGCAGGGCAAGCGTCTGCGCCTGTCGGGGCTCGAGCAGGGGCGCCTTCTTGAAAAGCTTGGCGGCAGCCAGGTTTCCATGGCAGGCGGTGAGATCTATCAGGCGCTTGAGCGCGGCGTGATCGACGGGGCCGAATTCTCGACGCCGAACGTCGACTTCTCGGGCGGCTTCCAGCAGGTGACCAAGTATTGGGCAACGCCCGGCTGGCACCAGTCGGCCTCGGTCTTCGGGGTGATGATCAACAAGGCCTCGTGGGACGCGCTGTCGCCCGAAACGCAGGAAGACCTGAAGATCGCGGCGCAGGCCAACCTGATCTGGTCGCTGTCCTTCACCGAAAAGCGCGCGACCGAAGCCTATCAGCAATTCGTGGACGCGGGCACCGAGATCAGCCGTTACGATGACGAAACCCTCGCGAAGGTGCAGGAAATGGCCAACACGGTGATCGAGGAAACCGCTTGCGAAAACCCCGATTCCGCCAAGGTCTATCTCAGCCAGCTGGAATATCTGGCCGACTACGCCAAATGGCGTGATGCCTCTGCGCCCTTCAACCTCGGCCGCACGCCGAACGGCCCGGATATCGAGAAGATCCGCGCCTGCGCGCAGTAAATCCGCATCCGGCAGGATCGCAGGAAACGAAGGCCCGCGCGGGAACTGTGCGGGCCTTTTTCATGCCCGCCGTCAGCCGCGTGGCGGCAGGATGGCGATGGCGCGGAAATCGTTGACATTCGTCAGGGTCGGGCCGGTAATCAACTGCGCCTGCGTTGCGCCGAAAAAGCCGTGGCTGTCGTTGCGCGCAAGGGCCTCGGCCGCATCCAGCCCGGCGGCGCGGGCGCGCGTCAGGATGTCGGGGCCGATCAGCGCCCCTGCGACCTCGGCCGCGCCGTCCACGCCATCGGTATCGCCGGCCAGAAGATGGATGCCGGGTGCGCCGCCAAGCTCCAGCGCGGCAGCAAGCGCGAATTCGGCATTCGGCCCGCCGATGCCGTCGCCGCGCCGCGTGACCGTCAGCTCTCCGCCCGACAAAAGCAGCACGGGCCGCGCGCCGGGGCCCAATGCGGCCGCGATCCCCTTGGCAAGGTGTGCGTGTGCGGCGCCAACCTCGCGGGCCTCGCCCTCGATCGCGTCACCCAGGACGATGACCTGCCAGCCCTCGGACCGGGCCACCTTCGCGGCGGCTTGCAAGGATTGCGCGGGCGCGGCGATCACCCGCGTCTCGCCATGGGCAAGGCGTGGGTCGTTGCGGGGCACAACGCCGGTGCGCCCCCGAAGCAGTGCCGCGCGAAGGTTATCGGGCAGCGTAATCCTCCAGCGTTCCGCGATTGCAAGCGCGTCCCCAGCGGTGCTGTCATCCCCCACCGTCGGCCCCGAGGCGATCATCGCCGGATCGTCGCCCGGCACGTCCGAGATCAGCAGCGCCAGCATCCGTGCAGGCGCCGCGCGCGCGGCAAGCTGGCCGCCCTTCACCCCCGAGATATGCTTGCGCAGCGTGTTCATCGCCGAGATCGGTGCGCCCGATGCCAGAAGGGCCGCGTTGATCGCCTGCTTTTCCTCAAGGCTCAGCCCTTGCGCGGGGGCGCACAGAAGCGCCGACCCCCCGCCCGAGATCAGCGCAATCACCAGATCGTCGGGCCCCAGCCCGTCCAGCAGCGCCAGCATCCGCGCCGTGGCCGCGGCCCCGGCGGCATCGGGCACGGGATGGGCGGCCTCGACGATTTCGATCCCGGTGCAGGGGCGGGCATGGCCGTAGCGGGTGATGACCAGCCCCGCGCAGGGCCCGTAATGCGCCTCGACCGCCTCGGCCATGCGCGCGCTTGCCTTGCCCGCACCGATCACGATCAGCCGCCCCTTCGGCGGCGGGGGCAGGTTCGGGGCGATGACGCGCATCGGGTCCGCCGTGGCGACGGCGGTATCGAACAGCTTTCGCAAAAGCGCCGCGGGATCGGTCATGCCATGCCCTTTCGCTGCATCGGGTGGTCCTTGTTCCGGTGGCCTTCGGCAAAGCTTGGCCCCGGCGCGGGCAATGCGCAACAGCCCGCTGCGCGCCGGCGCCCGGATGCGCCACCGGGCGCAGATATGCCTATACATTTTGCGCCGGACGTTATAGAGGCCCCGGATCGACCTTCCCGGATGCAGGGCCCGCCCTGCGCCCCGATGTGGGCGCCCCGGTGCCATCGGGTCGCCCGCCCCCTCAGCTACAGAAAAGCCAGACCGTGAAAAAAGCCCTCGCAGACGCGCTCGAACAACGTGGATATACCAGCCTGACCCCGGTGCAGGTTGCCGTCACCAAACCCGAGCTTGCGGGCGTGGACATGCTGGTATCGGCGCAGACCGGGTCGGGCAAGACGCTGGGTTTCGGCCTTGCCATCGCGCCGGGCCTTCTGGGCGAGGAGGAGGTGTTCGGCCCCGCCGCGGCCCCCCTTGCGCTGATCATCGCGCCCACGCGCGAACTGGCGCTTCAGGTCAAGCGCGAACTGGGCTGGCTTTATGCGCAGGCCGGCGCCGTGGTGGCCTCTTGCGTCGGGGGCATGGACATGCGCGACGAACGCCGCGCGCTGCAACGCGGGGCGCATGTCGTCGTTGCCACGCCGGGGCGGCTGCGCGATCACATCATGCGCGGCTCGATCGAACTGGGGGAGCTGCGCGCCGTGGTTCTGGACGAGGCCGACGAGATGCTGGACCTCGGTTTCCGCGAGGATCTGGAGTTCATCCTGGGCGAGGCCCCGGAAACCCGCCAGACGCTCTTGTTCTCGGCCACCGTGCCCGCGGCGATCGCCAGGCTTGCGCAAAGCTATCAGAAGGATGCCGTGCGCGTGTCGACGGCTGCCGAGAAATCGCAGCATGCCGATATCGAATATCGCGCGATGATGGTGTCGCCGCGCGATGCGGAAAACGCCATCATCAACGTGCTGCGCTTCTACGAGGCGCCCAATGCGATCGTGTTCTGCAATACGCGCGCCATGGTCACCCGGCTGACGACGCGGCTTTCGAATCGCGGCTTCTCGGTCGTGGCCCTGTCGGGAGAGCTGTCGCAGAACGAACGCACGCATGCGCTTCAGTCCATGCGCGACGGGCGGGCACGGATCTGCGTGGCCACCGACGTGGCTGCGCGCGGGATCGACCTGCCGAACCTCGATCTGGTCGTGCATGCCGAGCTTCCGACCAGCCACGAGACATTGCTGCACCGGTCCGGGCGCACCGGGCGCGCCGGGCGCAAGGGGGTCAGCGCGCTGATCGTGCCGCCCGTGGCGCGGCGCAAGGCCGAGCGCCTGCTGGGTGCGGCGAAGCTGAATGCGGAATGGACCGAGGCGCCCTCGGCCGATGCGGTGCGCGCGCGCGACGAAGAGCGGATGATGCTGGACCCGGTTTGGCAGGAGGCGGTGTCGGACTCCGAGCGCGGCGCGGTGGACAAGCTTGCCGCGCGCTTCTCGGTCGCGCAGATCGCCGCGGCCTACCTGCGGCTTTACAGCGAACGCCACTCGGCCCCCGAAGACCTGTCGGACGTGGACGAGCGGTCCGCGCCGCGCACGGCCTTCGGCCCCAGCGTGTGGTTCTCGATCCCCGGCGGGCGCAGCCAGAATGCCGATCCGCGCCGCCTGTTGCCGATGCTGTGCCGGGCGGGCGACATCACGCGCGACGATATCGGGGCGATCCGTATCCAGCCCGATGAATCGCTGTTCGAAATCCGCGAAAGCGCCGTGACGGGGTTTCTTGCCGCGATCGGGCCCGAGATGCGAATCGAGGGCGGCGCGGTGCTGACGCAGCTTGGCGCGGTAGGTGCTCCGCCGGCCGGGCGCGCGCCCTTCGCAGGCGGCAAGCCGGGGCGTGGCGGGGCCGGAAAACCCAAATATCAGCGGCCGGGCTCGAAAGGCGCGCCGCCCGAGCGGGCCCTTGGGGACGCGCCTGCGCGCCCGAAGAAGCCAAAGCCCGCTTCGCATGCACCAGCGCCCGGCAAGGCGGGAAAGCCCGAGAGCGCGGGAAAGCCCGCCAAGGGCAAGAAGCCGTCCTTCGGCAAGCCCGCCGCAAAAGGGGGCAAGCCCAAGGCACGCCCCGCGCGGGGCGGACCCGAGGGCGGTGGCCGCGGGCGCAAATAAGCCCGCGCGAAAACGCTTGAAACCATCGGGGCTTACCCTCTAGACCCTCGTGTCGAAGGGGGTGGCATGGGTGCTTACTGGGCAGGGTTGAAGCTGGGGCTGGGCCTGATCGTGGCGATCGGGGCGCAGAACGCCTTCGTGCTGCGCCAAGGGCTGCGGCGCGAGCATGTCTTTGCCGTCGCGCTGTTCTGCGCCTTGTCGGATTCGCTGCTGATCGCACTCGGCGTGGCGGGCTTTGCCGCGCTGTCCGAGGCCGCGCCCTGGATGCTGCCGCTGATGCGGTGGGGCGGGGTGGCCTTCCTTCTGGCCTATGCCGCGCGCGCCGCCCATTCGGCCTGGCGCGGAGAGGCCGCGCTTGCCGCGGCGGGCGGGCAGGCGCCGGTGCCGCTTTGGGGGGTGATGCTGACCGTCGCGGCACTGACCTGGGCCAATCCGCATGTCTGGCTGGATACGGTCGTGCTTCTTGGTGCGGTTTCGGCCCAGTTTCCGGGGAAGGGGGTGGCGTTCGCCGCGGGGGCGATCTCGGCCTCGTTCGGGTTCTTCTTCCTGCTTGCCTATGGCGCGCGCGCCCTTGCGCCGCTTTTTGCGCGCCCGGTCGCCTGGCGCATTCTGGATGCGGGCGTGGCGGCGGTGATGGCCTCGATCGCGGCGCGGCTTGCGCTTGGCGGGATGTGACCGACACAATCGCTGCCTTGCGGTGCCCGCCGCGATGGGCTTATCTCGGCCAATGACGATGGCGCAGCCCCCCAACAGACCCCTTGCCGGAATTGTCTGGATGCTTGTCACGGGGCTTTGCTTCGTCGCGGTCACCGGGATCGTGCGGCATCTGGGAACCGACCTTCCCGCGGTGCAGGGCGCCTTCATGCGGTTCCTGTTCGGGCTGGTGTTCCTTGCGCCGGTGCTGCTGTCCACCTTCCGCATGGCCGCGGTGCAGGCCGCGCTGCCGATGTTCGCGCTGCGCGGCGCGCTTCATACGCTTGCCGTGTCGCTGTGGTTCTATGCCATGGCGCGCATCCCCGTCGCCGAGGTGACGGCGATCGGCTATCTCAATCCCATCGTCGTCACGCTTGGCGCGGCCATCGCCTTTGGCGAACGGCTGGCGGCGCGGCGGCTGATGGCGATCGGCGTGGCCTTGCTGGGGGCGGTGGTTGTCCTGCGCCCGGGCCTGCGCGAAATCCTTCCGGGCCACTACGCCCAGCTTGGCGCCGCAGTCAGTTTCGGGCTGAGCTACCTGATCGCCAAACGGCTCTCCGAGCGTATCCCCGCCGGCGCGGTGGTGGCGATGCTGTCGCTGACGGTCACCATGGGCCTGGCGCCGCTTGCCCTTTCGGTCTGGGTGCCCATGCGCGCTGAGCAGATGGTGTGGCTGGCGTTGGTGGCGGCCTTCGCCACGGCCGGGCATTATTGTATGACGCGCGCCTTTGCCGCCGCGCCGATGACGGTGACGCAGCCGGTCACCTTCCTGCAACTGATCTGGGCGACGCTGCTGGGGGTTCTGGTCTTTGATGAAGCCGCTGACCCATGGGTGTTTCTGGGGGGTGGGCTGATCATCGGCGCGATCAGCTACATGACCTGGCGCGAGGCGCAGCTGAAGCGCCGCGCCGTCACCCCGGCGGTGGGCGAAACCAAGGTCTGAGGGTCTTCTCAGGCCACGGTTCCGCGCGGATCTATCAGATGCGCGATCACGCCCTCGCGCGTCACCATCCGCCCGTCGGAAAGGGCAAGCGTGGGCTCGGCGCTGAGCCGCTTCATGATTTCGCGCACCGGTGTGTCGGCGGGCAATACCTCGCAGCCTTCGGGGCAGGGGCCGTCCTGCGCGACATCCGAGGCGGTCAGAACGCCAAGCGGATTCATGTGGGCCACGAAATCGGCCACATAGTCGTTGACCGGGGCGGCGATGATCTCGCGCGCGGTGCCGCATTGCACGATGCGCCCGCCCTCCATCAGCGCGATCCGATTGCCCAGCTTGAAGGCCTCGTCCAGGTCGTGGCTGACGAAGATGATGGTGCGCCTGAGTTTTTCCTGAAGGTCCAGCAACTCGTCTTGCAGCTTCGACCGGATCAGCGGGTCGAGCGCCGAGAACGGCTCGTCCATCAGAAGGATCGGCGCGTCGGTGGCGAAGGCGCGCGCAAGGCCCACGCGCTGCTGCATGCCGCCCGACAGCTCGCCCACCTTGCGTTCGGCCCAGTCGGAAAGCCCGACCAGTGCCAGTTGCTCATCCACCTTCGCGCGCCGCCCGGTCGCCGACTGGCCGGAGAGTTCAAGGCCGAGGCCCACGTTTTCGCGCACGGTGCGCCACGGCAGCAGGCCGAATTGCTGGAACACCATCGCCACGCATTCGCGGCGCACGCGCAGAAGGTCGGCGGGGGCGGCGCCCACAACGTCGCAGGTCCAGTCCCCGTCATGAATGACGACGCGGCCGCGGCAGACCGGGTTCAGCCCGTTGACCGCGCGCAGAAGCGTCGACTTGCCCGAGCCCGACAGCCCCATGAGCACCAGAATCTCGCCGGTTTCGACGCTTAGCGAACAGTCATGGACGCCCAGCACCTGCCCGGTCGCCTTCTGGATCTCGGCCCGGCTCATGCCCTTGTCCATCATGGGCAGGGCGCGGTCGGGATGATCGCCGAAGACGATGTTGACCTTGTCGAATTCGACCGCAACCGTCATTTCTTGCCTCCGATCCGCAGCATCCGGTCAAGGATGATCGCCACCACCACGATGATGAAGCCCGATTCGAAGCCGAGCGCGGTATTGACCGAGTTCAGCGCGCGCACGACCGGCACGCCCAGCCCGTTCGCACCCACCAGCGCCGCGATCACCACCATCGACAGCGACAGCATGATGGTCTGGTTCAGCCCCGCCATGATCTGCGGCAGCGCATAGGGCAGCTCTACCTTCCACAGGGTTTGCCGCCGGGTGCCGCCAAAGGCGGTAACGGCCTCAAGAAGCGTCTGCGGGGTCGACGACACGCCCAGATGCGTAAGCCGGATCGGCGCGGGCAGCACGAAGATCACCGTGGCGATCAGGCCCGGCACCATGCCGATGCCGAAGAAGACGATGGCCGGGATCAGGTAAACGAATGTCGGCAGCGTCTGCATCAGGTCGAGGATCGGCCGCATCCAGGCGTAAAGCCGAGGCCGGTGCGCGGCGGCGATGCCGATCGGCACGCCTATCGCCATGCAGACCACGCAGGACGACAGCACCAGCGTCAGGCTTTCCGTCGTTTCCTTCCAGTATCCCTGGTTGAGGATGAACAGGAACCCCGCCAGCACCAGAAGCGGCGTCTTCCAGTCGCGTTGCAGAAAGGCCGTCAACGCGACGAAGGCCGCCACGATGATCATCGGATGCGGCCCCTGCAAGACCAGCAGGATCGCGTCGATCAATCCCCGCATCGCCACCGAGAGCGCGTCGAAGAACACGCCGGCATGATCCTTGAGCCAGTCGAATATCATCTTGGCGGTCTTGCCCACCGGTATCTTGTTGGCGGTCAGCCAATCCATCGCGCCGATCTCCCCTGATTGCGCGGCAAGGCTCCGCGCCGCCCGTGTCGCGGCGCGGATGCGGTTTCGGGCGTTACTTCAGCGCCTCGGTCACGGCGGCCATCGCATCGCCGCCGTCCAGCGTGGTCACGCCGTCAAGCCAAGGGCCGATCAGATCCGGATGCGCCGCAAGCCAAGCCTTGGCCGCATCGCCCCGATCGGCGCCGTCATTGAGGATCGCGCCCATGATCTCGTTCTCCAGCGGCAGCGAGAATTCGAGGTTCTGCAACAGCTTGCCGACATTGGGGCATTCGGCCACATAGCCGGCGCGCACATTCGTCGCCACCTCGGCACCGCCGAAATCCGGACCGAAGAAGTCATCGCCGCCGGCCAGATAGGTCATCTTGAAACTGGCGTTCATGGGATGGGGTTCCCAGCCAAGGAAGAGGACCGGTTCACCGGCCTTGTCCGCGCGCTCCACCTGCGCAAGCATCCCCTGTTCCGAACTTTCGACGACCTCGAACCCCCCGAGTTCGAAGGCGTTCCCCTCGATCATGTCGAGGATCAGGCGGTTGCCGTCATTGCCGGGCTCGATGCCGAAGATCTTGCCCTCCAGCGCCTCGCGTTGTGCGGCGATATCGGCGAAATCCGCGATGCCCAGATCGGCGCCCGCGGCATTGGTGGCCAGGGTGTATTTCGCGCCGACAAGGTTGGTGCGCACCGTCTCGACCGTGCCGTTTTCACGGTAGGGAGCGATGTCGGCCTCCATCGTGGGCATCCAGTTGCCAAGGAAGACATCCACATCGCCGGTGGACAGCGCCGAATAGGTCACCGGCACCGACAGAAGCTTCACGTCGGTCTCGTAGCCAAGCGCGTTCAGCAGGGTCGTGGTGACGGCGGTGGTGGCGGTGATGTCGGTCCAGCCGACATCGGAAAGCGTGACCTTTGCGCAATCGGCCTGTGCCGCGCCCGCAGCGGCCAGAACGGCAAGGGTCGGGATCGTGGTTCTCAGTTTCATAGGACACTCCCTGGGCGTCATGGTTGACATCTTGCTGGGCGCGGTCTTCGTCGCTGGCCCGGCGTTTCTTGATTGACGAGTCAATTAACTCACGTCAAAATCCGTATTGCAACTGTTTTTGAGGGCAATATGGCACGGATTGCGGCGGAGCCTAAACGAAGAGCCGATATTGTGAAAGCAACGATCGT
Source organism: uncultured Paracoccaceae bacterium (assembly GCA_937863185.1). Classification (GTDB taxonomy): domain Bacteria; phylum Pseudomonadota; class Alphaproteobacteria; order Rhodobacterales; family Rhodobacteraceae; genus CALMEG01. The sequence goes on from CALMEG010000073.1 coordinate 28,313, forward strand.
CGAGATCGGGGCGCGCGGTTCGCTTGAGGTGACGGTGGCGCAGATCGCACGCCGGGCGGGGGTCAGTTCGGCCCTTGCGCATCACTATTTCGGCTCCAAGGAGGCGATCTTCGTGGCCACGATGCGCCATGTCCTGACGATCTTCGGGGCCGAGGTGCGCGGGGCCCTGGCCGCCGCGCATGGCCCGCGGCCGCGGGTCGAGGCGATCATCCGCGCGTCCTTCGCCTCTGGCTCGTTCCGGCGCGAGGTGGTGGCGGCCTGGCTCAATTTCTACGTCCTCGCCCAGACCGAGCCCGAGGCCCGGCGCCTGCTGAATGTCTATCACCGCCGGCTGCGCACCAATCTGATGCACGATCTGCGCCCCCTTGCCGGCGCGCGCGCCGCGATGATCGCCGAGGCGTTGGGCGCGCTGATCGACGGGGTCTATCTGCGCGCGGCGCTTTCGGCCCCGACCGAGGGCGGGCTTGACCGTCAGGCGGCGGCCGACCTCGTGCTCGATGCCCTCGCCCGAGAGCTTGGCGCCCCGCGCTAGGCCGATCCGCACCGTTTTGCCAGAGGTATCCCGATGTCCCAGTTCCAGCCCGCCGCCAGCCATTTCGTCGATGGCCGCCCTGTCGAAGACAGCGCAGGAACGCCGATCGACGTGACCACCCCCTATACGGGCGAAACGATCGCCCGGCTGCACGCGGCCACGCCGGCCATTCTGGAGGCCGCGCTGGACAGCGCCGCGCGCGCGCAGAAGGACTGGGCCGCGTGGCGCCCGGTGGAACGCGGGCGGGTGCTGCGCCGCGCGGCCGATCTGATCCGGGCGCGGGGGGCGGAACTGGCGCGTCTGGAAACCATGGATACCGGCAAGCCCATCCAGGAAACCGAGGTGGCCGACTGGCCCTCGGGGGCCGATGCGCTGGAATATTTCGCGGGTCTCGCGGCCGCGGTGACGGGCGAGACGATCCCCCTTGGCGGCGATTTCGCCTATACGATCCGCGAACCCCTTGGGGTCTGCGTCGGCATCGGGGCGTGGAACTATCCCAGCCAGATCGCCTGCTGGAAGGCCGCGCCCGCGCTTGCGATGGGCAATGCGATGGTCTTCAAGCCCTCCGAGGTCACGCCGCTTGGCGCGCTGAAACTGGCCGGGATCCTGATCGAGGCGGGCGCCCCCGCGGGGCTGTTCAACGTGGTGCAGGGGCTTGGCGCGGTGGGCGCGGCGCTTGCGGGCGATCCGCGCGTGGCCAAGGTGTCGCTGACAGGGTCCGTCCCCACCGGGGCCAAAGTCTATGCCACCGCCGCCACGGGCATGAAGCATGTCACGATGGAGCTGGGGGGCAAGTCGCCGCTGATCGTCTTTGACGACGCGAGCCTCGAGGATGCGGTGGGCGCCGCGATGCTGGGCAACTTCTACTCGTCGGGGCAGATCTGCTCGAACGGGACGCGGGTCTTCGTGCAGCGCGCCCTGAAAGAGCGGTTCCTGACGCGCCTGGCCGCGCGGAGTGCGGCCATCGTTGCAGGCGATCCGATGGACCCGGCCACGCAATTCGGCCCGCTGATCAATGCGGCACAGCATGACAAGGTGATGGGCTATATCGCGCGCGCAAAACAAGAGGGCGCGCGGCTTGTCACCGGCGGGGCCGCGGGCAATGCGGGGGCGCTTTTCGTGCAGCCCACCGTCTTCGCCGAGGTGACCGATATCATGACGCTGGCGCGCGAAGAGGTGTTCGGCCCGGTCATGGCGGGGGTTGGTTTTGCCACCGGGGGAGAGGTGGTCGCCCCCCCCCAAGCCCCGCCGGTTGGGGTGGCCGCCGGGGTCTTTCCCGCC